>SKJY01000035.1 GCA_007121775.1 Gemmatimonadota bacterium | reverse complement strand
GCGGCGGCCTTCGACCGTTGGGCCATGGACCGCCTTGAGGTACCGGGAGCGGTGCTCATGGAGAACGCCGGACGGGAGGCGGGGCGCCTCCTCCAGCGCCTCGTTCCCCGGGGAAGGGTGGCGGTGGTGGCCGGCCCCGGGAACAACGGGGGAGATGGGATCGTGCTGGCTCGGACCCTCACGGCGTGGGGGAGGCAGGTCCACCTCTTCGTGGTGGGCGACCGCCCCCGACCGGATCCGCTCCTGCACGGATGGCGGCCGGCGGGGCTCAGCCGGATCCCTCGGGAGGCGCAGGGGGGCAGGGAAGACCAGGATCGCTGGGTCCGGGAGGTGGAGCGGTCCCAGGTGGTGGTGGATGCGCTCCTGGGCACCGGTATCCGTGGGGCACCCCGCCCGCCGGAGGCCAGGGTCATCGAGGCCCTGAACCGCACCGGGCTCCCTGTCCTGGCGCTGGACGTGCCTTCCGGCGTGGACGCCGACACCGGCGCCGTACCCGGTGCCGCCATTCAGGCCCGCTGGACCGTGGGTTTCGGGGCCCCGAAGCGCGGGACACTCCTCCATCCGGGCCGAGCTGCGGCGGGGCGTCTCCTGGCAGTGGAGATGGGCTTTCCGCCGTGGCGATGGGGCGGGGAAGGGGGGGGCTCGGCACGCCTTATCACTCCGGGCTGGGCTCACGCCCGCTTCCCCCGCCGGGCCCTGGTCACCCATAAGAACGCCGAGGGTCGGCTCCTCCTCCTGGCCGGGTCTCCGGGGATGGCGGGGGCGGCGATTCTGGCAGCGCAAGCGGCGCAGGCAGCGGGCGCGGGATACCTCCGGGTGGCCACGCCGCCGGAGTTGAGGGATCCGGTGCAGCTCGCCGTCCCCTCTGCGGTTTGGGTCGACGCGTCCCAGGACGGGGCGTTGGCGGACGCGGTGCGGGCCAGCGACGCGGTGGCCGCGGGGCCGGGTCTCGGGTTGGGGCACACCGCCGTTCGGAGTCTGCGCACCGTGCTGGCGGCTCGGGCCGAGGCCGCTGCCGGCCCCGGGCTCGGAGCAGCCCTCCTCCTGGACGCCGATGCCTTGAACCTCCTGGCCAAAGGGGAACTCGGTGCGCTGGACCCGGGGCCTGCGGCGGACGGACCCCTCCTCCTGACGCCCCACCCCGGGGAGGCCCGTCGACTGGAAGGTGCGGGCTTCCCTTCGGTGGGGGACGAGGCGGACCATCCGGATCCAGGCCTGCGGGCGGCGGCGCTGTCCAGGGCGACGTCCGCTACCGTGCTTCTCAAGGGGAATCCGTCGGTGGTCGCCGTCCCGGATCCCACTCTCCCGGTCCTCTTCTCCGCCACCTCCTCGTCCTCGCTGGCTCGCGCTGGAATGGGCGATGTGCTGACCGGCGTGGCCGGTGCCCTCCTTGCTCGACGGTTGCCCCCCGACGAGGCGGCAGGGGTCGCTCTACACCTCACCGGTGTGGCCGCCTGGCCGGAAGATCACTGGGGGCACCACGACCGCACCCCCGCAGCACCCCTTCCCGAGACGGTGGCCCAGGGGGTTGCCCGGGCACTCGAAGGTGCGGGCGATGGCACCTCCGATCTGGACGAGCCTTCCCTGATCCTGGATCTTCCCGCGCCCTGGTAGGCTCATGGAAGCGAGAGCTAGGTCCACGCCGCTGGGGCCGGGTGGAGAGTTCGACCGGATCCGGGAAGTGCTTCGGGGAGCTCGGAGCCACTCGTCCCAGGTTCTGGTCCCGGTGGGCGATGACGCCACCGTGCTGGCTCCCGACCTGGTCCTCTCCACGGATCTTGCTCTGGAGGGTGTGCACTTCCGTCTGGACTGGATCGAGCCGGACGAGGCCGGTGCCCGGGCTGTGGGCGCCGCGGTAAGTGATCTGGCCGCCATGGGCGCAGAGCTCGTGGGGGTCCTGGCCTCGGTGGCGGCACCGGCCGGGGAGGTCTGGGCCCCCAGGGCGGCGGCATTCATGGCGGGCATCCGCGACCGGGTGGAGGGGCTCGGCGGTCTCCTCCTCGGAGGCGACCTGACTCGCAGTCCATCAGGGCTGTTGGTGGATGTGGTGGCCGTGGGGCGGGCGGAACGTCCCCTCCTCCGCTCCGGCGCCGGCCCCGGTGACGAGCTGTGGGTCACCGGGCACCTGGGGGGAGCCGCCGCCGCCGTCCGTCTCTGGCAGGAGGGTGCTCCCGTGCCCTGTTCGCTTCGGGGGCGGTACGCCCACCCGGAGCCCAGGTTGGCGCAGGCGCGCTGGCTGGTAGCCCACGCCGGCGCCCGCGCCGGCCTGGATCTCTCCGATGGACTTGCCGGCGACGCCGGACATATGGCCGCCGCCTCCGGTCTCCAGGTGATCCTCGAGGCCGACACCCTTCCCCGTGAGCCCCACCCGGAGGTTACCTTGGAAGAGGCGCTGCATGGGGGCGACGACTTCGAACTCCTGGTGGCGCTATCTCCCGGAGCGGAGTCCGACGGTAGAGCCGCCGCCTTCCGGGAACGGTTCAACCTCCCACTCACCCGGGTTGGGATCCTCCGGGCGGGGCGCGGCGTCGCGTTAGTGGCGCCTGGTGGAGGAGAACCTGTCGCCCTGACCCGTGGGGGCTGGGACCACTTCAGCCGAATCCAGGAGGACATGTTTTGATCCGGGGCCTCTGGCTATATCCCGCCGCGCTGGCGCTAACCTTCTCCCTCGCCACCGGCGTCGTCCTGTCGTCCCTGTTCCGGAGTTCGAAGCTGGCCTGCCGGTGTCGACGTTACCCTCGTCTCTGGGCCCGTCTCCTCATCCGCTGGTCCGGCACCACGGTGGAGGTGGAGGGGCTCGAGCGGGCGGACTGGGACCGGCCCATGGTCATGGTGGCGAACCACCAGTCGTGGTTCGACGTCTTCGCCATCCTGGCCTTCATCCCCGCCAACCTCCGCTTCGTGGCCAAGGAGGAGTTGGGCCGGATCCCCATCTTCGGACGCGCCTGGAAGGAGTGCGGGCATGTATCGGTGGACCGCTCCAACCGGAGTGAGGCCATCGCCTCCCTGGAGCGGGCGGCCTCCCGGATCCGGGACGAATCGCCGGCGGTGATCTTCTTCCCCGAGGGCACCCGTTCCGTGGATGGACGGCTGCGGACCTTCAAGAAGGGTGCCTTCGTCCTGGCGCTGCAGACCGGGGTGCCGGTGGTTCCTCTGGGGATCTCGGGCAGTCGGGCCGTCATGCCCAAGGGGTCATTCCGGATCCGTCCCGGCCACATCAGGATCCGGGTGGGAGAGCCGATACCCACCTCCGGGATGGAGCATGAGGATCGAGGGCCTCTCCTGAACCGGGCCCGAAGCGCCGTGGCCGAACTCATGGAGGACCCGGACGCCCTGGCGGTAGAATCCTGACCGGGGACCACGGCACCTGTGGGCGATGGACTCACCGGTGCGTTGCGAACAATTCCTGGCGCCGGGAGGGCTGTCCTCCCGGGCCGTCCAATGAACCAATGAGGAGGAGAGGGTGAGCGAACTGGAGATTCGGTCCGTACGAGGCAGGCAGATCCTGGATTCCCGGGGAAATCCCACCGTAGAGGCGGAGGTTGAACTCACCTCAGGCGTGGTGGGCCGCGCCTCGGTCCCCTCAGGGGCGTCCACCGGTGAGCACGAAGCCGTGGAACTCCGGGACGAGGACTCCACCCGCTTCCTGGGCCGGGGCGTGAGCCGTGCCGTTTCCCACCTGAACGGGGAGATCCGGGATCTCCTGGTGGGTCGTCCGGCGGAGGATCAGGAGGGGCTCGACCGGGCCCTCATCGAGGCCGATGGGACCCCCAACAAGTCAAGGCTCGGTGCCAACGCCATCCTGGGTGCCTCCCTCGCCGTCGCCCGAGCGGTGGCCGGTGCAAGGGGGATCTCCCTCTTCCGTTCGCTGGGAGGTGACGAGGCCACCCTTCTCCCGGTTCCCCAGATGAACATCCTGAACGGGGGCTCCCACGCCCCCAACAATGTGGACATCCAGGAGTTCATGATCATGCCCGTGGGCGCGGAGAGCTACGGGGAGGGACTCCGCATGGGCGTGGAGGTCTTCCACCACCTGAAGGCGGTACTGAGCGAGGGGGGGAAGAACACCGCCGTTGGGGATGAGGGGGGGTTCGCCCCGGATCTGGGCTCCAACGAGGAGGCGGTGGAGGTGGTGCTCCGGGCGGTGGAGCGGGCCGGCTACCGCCCCGGGGAAGACATCATGCTGGCGCTGGACGCCGCCAGCTCCGAGTTCCACGACGACGGTACCTACACCTTCCGGTGGTCGTCCGGAGAGACCCGGGACGCCGCCGGCATGGTGGAATTCTGGGCCGACTGGACCTCCCGCTACCCCATCGTCTCGCTGGAAGACGCCCTGGACGAGAATGACTGGGAGGGGTGGGCCGAGCTCACCCGAGCCATTGGGGATCGGGTACAGCTCGTGGGCGATGACCTCTTCGTCACGAACGCCCGCTACCTGGAGCGGGGGATCCGGGAGGGGGTGGGTAACGCCATCCTCATCAAGGTGAATCAGATCGGGACCCTCACCGAGACGCTGGAGACCATCCGTACCGCCTCGGCGGCGGGATACCGCTCTGTCATTTCCCACCGCTCCGGAGAGACGGAAGACGTCTTCATCGCCGACCTGGCGGTGGCCACGGGCGCCGGGCAGATCAAGACCGGGAGCGCGTCCCGGACCGATCGGGTCGCCAAGTACAACCAACTGCTCCGAATCGAAGAGGAGCTCGGGGGGCGGGCCCGCTACCCCGGCCGCGGTCTCTGGGGCTGATCTCCCATGCGTCGGGTCCTCCTGCCCCTGGTCCTGGCCCTGGCCGGATACTACGCCCTCTTCGGGGGCGAGTATACCCAGGCGGATCTGTCGGCGGTGGATCGGGAGAGGGAAGAGGCGGTCCGCCAGCTGGCGCGGGTCCAGGCGGTGAACGACTCCCTCCGGGCTCGGGTCGACTCCCTGGAGTCCCACGATGGGACGCTTGAAACGCTGGCCCGGGAGCGATTCGGGCTCATCCGGGACGGTGAAGTGGTCTACCGCTTCACCGGTTCGGTGGGGGGGGCGGAGCGTCTTGACAACCCTGGCACGCCGGAGTAGCCTTCTAAGCTCGGATTGCCGGAGTAGCTCAGTTGGTTAGAGCAGCGGAATCATAATCCGCGAGTCGGGGGTTCGAGTCCCTCCTCCGGCACTGGAAGGACCGCATTCGTCGGCCCCTCGGACCACGGTCCGGGGGGCCGTTCGCACAGAGGGAACCGGGAGCCCCCGCCTTGGGGGACCCTCCCGGTTCCGAATCTTCCGAGGAAGCCGGCCGTGCCCGCGTCCCGATCCCCCTCCGACCCCGATCGTTCGGCGCCCGGATCCCTTTCGTGGATCCTTCCCATCCTCTTCCTGGTGGTCATGGGCGCCTGGTTCTACTACGCCGGCTCGGACCGGGAGAGGCCGGCGCCGCCTGGGGGGACCGGCACGGAGGAGCAGCTCCGGATCGGGGATCCCTCGGCCATCCCGTGCAACGTTCCGCTGCGGTGGCGAATCGAAGCGGAGGATCCGTCGGCGCAGACCCGAGTTGCTGGGCTCCATGGCGCGGTGCGTGGCGCCATTCGTCTGTGGGAAGAGGCGGTGGAGCGCTCCCTCTTCCAGGCCCACGAGACGGAGGGCTTCCCGGTGGTCCTCATGGGGGAAGGCGAGGTCGGCCAGCCTGAGGTGGCGTTCGTGGAACGGGTGCAGTTGCGGAGCGGCCGGGTCATCTCCGTCGAACGACGGGTGGAGGTCCGGGCCAATGGCGACCTGGGGACACTCACCCTGGCGCTGGCCCGTGAGCTGGGGCGAGCGCTGGGGCTCCCGGCGTCGGACGCACCGGAATCCCTCATGAATCCCAGGACCGAACTGACGGGGAAGGACCCGGCGGATTTCCCCACCGCAGCCGATGTGGAGGCGCTACGACGGGTCTGCAGCGGACGCTGAGGCCGGTGCCGAGGCGCGTCACTTCCTTGCCCCCCGACGGCGGCAGGATACATTCCCCAAGCCAACCGGCTCCGGCCGGCACCTGCATGGCCGGTCCGCACCGTGTGCCGGCCCCCGAATCCCCGGACGCCTGAATTTCCATGGAACAGAGTGCGCAGCCCACCACCCCGGAAGAACTCCTCCAGGCCCGACGTCGGTCGCTACAGCAGATGACCGGACGGCCCCTCCGTCAACCTGAGGCGGACGGGTCACCCCTGCCGGAAGAGCGCCGCCGCTACCTCCTGGAAGAGATCCAGGACCTCTACTGGAACGATCTGGAGTGGGAGAACGTCACTGGAGAGGAGGAGTTGGAGGGCGGTCCCCTGACCGAGTTGACCTTCCCCGGCGTGCTGGCCTACACCCGGGGGCTTCTCCTCACCGAGGTGCCCAGCGACTCGCTGGCGGGACCGGCGCCCCGTCCGCAGGTGGTGGAGGACTTCCTCACCTTCCTGGCTGAGCGGGTGTTGGGTCTTCGGGGCGCCTCCGGTGGATCGGACCCGGATACCCTCAGGATGACCTCCGAACTGCTGGATCAGGTGCTCATGGTCTACCACCGGGTGTCGCCGGAGGATGTGGGTCCGTTGGGACCGTCGGAGGCGATGGCGGACCAGGAGTCGACCTCGGACGACGGATGAGGATCCGCCCGGGGCACCCCTACATGGCTGGGGCCCCCCTGCTTTTCGCCCACCGGGGCGGCTCGGCCTTGGCCCCGGAGAACACCCTGGTGGCGTTCGAGACGGCGGTGGAGCGGTGGGGTGCGGACGTGCTGGAGATGGATGTGCGCCTCACCGGTGACGGAGAGTTGGTGGTCATTCACGATGCGACGGTCAACCGCACCACCGATGGCGTCGGCGCCGTCCGCGACTACACCCTGTCGGAACTCCGGCGCCTGGACGCCGGCGCCCGCTTCGTGGATCCGGAGGGCCAGACCTCTTTTCGGGGGAAGGGAGTGCGAGTCCCCCTCTTCACCGAGGTCCTGGAGCGTTTTCCCTACACCCGCTTGAATGTGGATGCCAAGGACCCGGGTGCTCAGCCGATGCTGGTTCGGCTCCTCCAGGAGCGGGGGGAGGAGGACAGGGTGCTCCTGGCCTCCGCCGAGGAGGAGGGACGAGCCGATGCCCTTGGCTACCGGGGGCCGGTCTCCGCCACCCGCCGGCAGATCCGGAGCTTCTTCCTCTCCCATCGCCTTCCGGGTGGTGGTCCGTACACCCCCGCTACCGATGCCCTTCAGATCCCCTACCGCTGGGAGGGGCGGCAGGTGACCACTCCGGAGTTGATCCGGGAGGCCCACCGACGGAACCTCCCGGTCCACGTCTGGACAGTGGACGACCCGGCCCGGATGGAGGAACTCCTGGGTTGGGGCGTGGACGGGATCCAGACGGACCGCCCCGATCTTCTGGCGGAGGTGTTGCACCGGCGGACCGGCCGTCCCCTTCCGCCTGGGGCGAGGGCGTGACGGTGCCCACCGAGAGACAGGTGGGGTCGACGCTGATCCGGGCGACACCAGGTGAGGCACGGGGCCTTCCAGGACGGATCATGGAAGGTTGGTCCCAGTGGGCAGGCTCCCCTCCCGGATCCACCGTGGTGGTGGCACTCTCCGGTGGACTGGACTCGTGCGTGCTGCTCCACCTGCTCCGCTTCTCCCTGCCGGATCTGGGGCTGAGCGTGATGGCGGCCCACTTCGATCACCGCATGCGTCGGGACAGCGGGGCCGACGCCCGGTGGGTGCGTGGGTTGGCCGGCGCCTGGCGGGTGCCCCTGATGATCGGGGAAGCGGATCGCCCGGTGCGAAACGAGACGGAGGCCCGTCGCCTCCGCTACACCTTCCTGGAGCGGGTCCGGGCCGAGGAGGAAGCCTCCCTGGTCCTGACGGCCCATCACGCCGAAGACCAGATTGAGACGGTTCTCTTCCGGGTCCTGCGCGGAACCGGGGTACGGGGGCTCGCTGGCATCCCAGCCAGACGGGAGCCCGGCGTGGCGCGGCCCCTCCTGCGGGAACCCCGGGAAGAGCTGGCGGCCTATGCCCGACGGCATCGGATCCCGAGCCGCCTGGACCCCACCAACGAGGATCTTGGCTACGCCCGGAACCGGATCCGGGGAGAGCTCCTCCCCCGCATCACCGAGATCCACCCGGGAGCCCGGGAGTCGCTCCTGCGCCTGTCCAGGAACGCCCGCCGGACCAGTCGTGCCTTGGATGCCCTCCTCGCCCCCGTCCTGCAGCGCCTTCGGGCCGACCGAGGAGATGGATTCTGTACCTTCCGCCGGGAAGACTTCCTGGACCTTCCCGAGACGGTCCAGGGAGAAGCGCTGCGGGCGTTGGCCCGGGGGAGTGGCCCTCCCCTGGGCGAGGCAGGAACCGCTGCCGCACTGGAGTTTATCAGGACGGGCCGCAGCGGCCGCGTCGTCCACCTGACCCGCACGCTCTCACTGGAGCGGGAGTTCGACCTGCTACACCTCTCCTGGGGTGGACCTCGCGGCAGCACCCGCCGGGAAGCCGCCGTTCCCGTGGGTCAGGTGCCCCTGCTCCGGGAGGCCCCTTCCGGCCCCGGCGCGACCGAGATTGATTTCGGAGGACGTCACCTGTTGATTGAATGGTCGGTGGGGCGATCTTCAGAGTCTGGTGAGTGGGGCGGCGTCGGGCCGTCCCCGGCGATGGGATGCCGGATCGGACTGGATGGTCTGCCCTTCCCGCTCAGCCTTCGGGCCCCCAGGCCCGGTGATCGGATCCGGGGACCCGGCGGAGGGCGCAAACTCAAGAAGGTGTTTGGAGAGCTGCGGGTTCCTGCCCCGGATCGGGGCATCACCCCCCTCCTTGTGGATGGAAAGGACCGGATCCTCTGGGTCCCGGGTCATTATCGGAGCGCATTGGCTCCCGCCCCTCCGGCGGCGGAGGGTCCCGCCCTGTTTCTGAAGATGGGAGAGGAAGTGGAATGACCACGCCGACGAGCCTCGAGCTTGCGCGGGGAGTAGGAGTCAACGGGAATCACCGAATCGTGTATTCCCAGGAGGAGATCGCCGCCCGGGTGGCTGAGATGGGGGAGACCATCTCCCGGCACTACCCCGCCGACGGCTCTCTTCTGGTCCTGGGACTGCTGAAGGGGTCCTTCATCTTCCTGGCCGATCTGGTCCGGGCGATTCGGATCCCGTTGCAGGTAGACTTCCTGGTGGCCTCCAGCTACGGCACCGGCATGGTATCGTCCGGGGCGGTGCAACTCCTCTATGACCCATCCACACCCATCCGGGAGCGTCATGTGCTTCTGGTGGAAGACATCGTGGACAGCGGAACCACCATGAAGCACATTCTCCCCCTCCTGGAGGCGCGCAGGCCCACCAGCCTGGAGATCTGCGCTCTCCTGCACAAGCGGATCTGCGATACCGACGCTCGCTGGGTGGGCTTCGAGGCTCCACAGGAGTTCCTGGTGGGGTACGGTCTGGATCACGCCGAGGATTTCCGCCACCTCCCCTTCATCGCGAGCCTCCAGAGCGACGGGAGCGCCGTGTCCCCCTCCAAGCGAGTTCCCTCCGATGGCTGACCGCGATCCCAGGTCCCAGGAGAAGAAGACGCCCGGGTGGTCCCGACTGTCTCGGGCCGCGTCCTTCTGGATGCTCATGATCCTCGTCCCCATCCTTCTCTTCAACTTCCTGTGGGGAGAGGACGACGCGCGCTACGAGTTCTCCTTCAGCGACTTCCGCACCGAACTACAGCAGGACAACATCGAATCGGTGACGGTGGTGGAGGGAGTCACCCTGAAGGGTGAATTCCGCACTCCCGTGCAACGGGAGGGTCAGGAGTATGAGGAGTTCGAGACCCATCTCCTTGGACCCATCAGCGATGGCCTCATCGAGGAGATGGAGGCCCGGGGCGTCCTTCTGGCCGGTGAGCCGGAACAGACCCCCTGGTGGACCTTCCTCATCACGGCGCTCCCCTGGATCATCCTG
>SKJY01000070.1 GCA_007121775.1 Gemmatimonadota bacterium | reverse complement strand
GATCGGCCCACCCCATGAGCCCGAGCCCGATGCGGCGGATGTTCTGCGCCAGCTTCGTGATCTCGTCCAGCGGGTAGCGATTGGCGTCGATGACGTTGTCCAGGAAGTGGGTGGACAGGTGCACCACGTGCCGGAGGCCGTCCCAGTCTACCTTCTCCTCGGCGGGGGCGTCGGCCGGCGCGTCGGCCCGGACGAACTTGCCCACATTCACACTCCCCAGGTTGCACACGTCGTAGGGGAGGAGGGGCTGCTCGCCGCACGGGTTGGTGGCCTCGTAGCTGCCGAGCTTAGGAACCGGGTTGTACTCGTTGGCCCGGTCGATGAAGAAGACCCCGGGCTCCCCCGTCTTCCAGGCGCCTTCCACGATGAGGTCGAAGATCTCCTTCGCGTTCTCCGTACCCACCTTCTCCCCGGTGCGGGGGCTGAAGAGGTCGTACTCCCGCCCCTCGCGCACCGCGTCCATGAAGGCGTCGGTGACGGCCACCGAGATGTTGAAGTTGGTGATCTGGGAGGTGTCATCCTTGCAGCTGATGAACTCCCGGATGTCCGGGTGATCCACCCGCAGGATCCCCATGTTGGCGCCCCGCCGCGTCCCGCCCTGCTTCACCACCTCGGTGGAGGCGTCGTAGAGCCTCATGAAGGAGACGGGCCCCGAAGCCACCCCCATGGTGGAGCGGACGTTGTCGCCGGTGGGCCGGAGCCGGGAGAAGGAGAATCCGGTGCCACCACCGGACTGGTGGACCAGCGCCATGGCCCGGAGGGTGTCGTAGATCCCGCTCTGGTCGTTGGACAGGGCGTCGTCCACCGGAAGCACGAAGCAGGCAGAGAGCTGCCCCAGGGGCCGACCGGCGTTCATGAGGGTGGGCGAGTTGGGCTCGAACTCCCCCCTGGTCATGAGGCCGTAGAATTCCCGGGCCAGCTCTTCCACCGCCGCCTCCGAGGCGCCGTGCCTCCGGTCTTCCTCGGCGATTACCCGCGCCACCCGCCAGAACATGGTCTCGGGCTCCTCGGTGGGGTTGCCCTCCTCATCCTTCTTCAGGTAGCGCCGGGCCAGCACCAGCCGGGCGTTGTCGGTGAGTTGGGCCGGCGGGAGGTCCTCCGGAGTGCGATCGTCGAAGATCCAGGGCTCGCGGGCCTGGGCCGGCTTCGAGGTGGTGGGCATGGTCTCTCCTTCTCCTTCAGGTGAATCGGAATGGCTGGGGGCCGCAGGTACCGGGCGCGCAGATCCTGTGGAAAACCCTGTGGATCATTGGTGGAAACTCCGCGCCAGGGAGTGGAAAAGCCGCCTGGAATGGCTCGACTACGCCAAAATGGTGTGGAAAACCTTCCAGCGGCACCACTGTATCTTGGTGCGGCCTTCATGATGGGACACTACATCTAGTGTGTCAAGCGCAGCGACCCATCAGAAGGACCAGCCCGCCTGCAAAAAGGGACGGATTCCGCCCCCGTCGTCCAGGGGGAACGCCACCCCAGCGCGGATAAGTTGTTGCGGCCCGTGGAAGAAGGACGCACGGAGGGTCATCTCCACCCCTGCCGAACTCTGCCGCTCCCATCGGCGCTCCCCCCCTCCATCCACCGGCCGCCCCGCCGCCGCCACATCGGCGAAGACTCCGGCGGCGAGGCGGTCGAGGTGCACCGGGATGGTTCCCCGGGCCCGGTGGAGGTTCGCCACCGGCACCCGCACCTCCACCGAGCCGGCCCAGACCCGGTCACCCCGGAAGGCATTCCGGGGCACTCCCCGCACCGAGAAGATGGGGTTGGGCTCCCAGACGCTGAGGCCACCGAGCCCGTCGGCACCTCCTCCCCCTCCTCCTACCCCGAAGTGACCCGGCCCCGCCCCGGGGCCGTCCGCCACCCCCGCCGCCGCCCGGATGGCCAGCACCCCTCGGGCGAAGGATGGGAAGGGGCGAGGAAGCTCCATGCCTGCGTATCCATGGACCAGACCCAGCACCTCCCGATAGGACCCGTCGAACCCTGCCGCCCCCTGCAGGCTGTCCGGGAGGTTCCGGTGGAAGCGCTCCCGGGCCTGCACCAGCACCGTTCCGCCCGCCTCCGGCGAGATGGAGAAGGGGTGACTCCGGGCAGTGCTGGCGCCCGCCGCCACCCTGAGCTCTCCCAGGGTGCGCTCAGGCCGGCTCAGGCGGAGCCGCTCGCTCACCGAGCCGTCGGCTTCCCGGAGCCCGAGGGTCTCCCGGATCTCCCTTCCTCCTACACTTAAGGAGAGGGATGAGCGGAGGCGCGCCCGGACGAGGACGGCGTCGGCTCCGACCCGGCGCTCCCGAGAGGTGGGGTAGACCACGTCGTCCGGGACCCGGGCCCGATCTTCCGGTACCCGGAGCCGACCCAGGCTCTCATGGCGCTCCTGGGCCGTGAAGATCAGCCGCGGCTGGCCGAGCCCGCCCCAACTCCAGGACGCCGCCCACTCGGGCCGGACACCGGGGTCGGACCAGGGGACCGCGGCCTGCACTTGCCAGACGTGCCGCCCTACCAGATCCCGACCCTGGGTCGTGAACCCCACCGCCGCCGGGAGCACATCCACCCCCGCCTCCCGCTC
>SKJY01000007.1 GCA_007121775.1 Gemmatimonadota bacterium | reverse complement strand
TCCAGATGTCCAGCATCGCACCTCACAGCCGTGGATTTGTCGCCGGTCCGCCCTCCCGGCACGAGTCCGGAGGCCCAAGATCGCCCGGCCCCACCGGGGAAGACCAGCCCCCGTGGTGTGCCCGCTGCTTCCCCGGTCTGGACGGCAGGCGCCCGGATGGCGAAGCTGAAGGCCCGTCCGCTCTTCTGAAGATGTCCCGCAGCACCAAACCGGTTCATGACCCAGATGCCACCCCCCCACGGTTCATCCCCGGCGCGCCCCTCCGCTCCCCGGCGGTCACTCAGCCTTCTCCTCCTCACCATTCCCCTGCTGGTGGCCAGTCTCCTCGTCCCTCCCCATGAGGCCCGCGCCCAGGTCATTCTGAACACGGAACGGTACCAGATGACGGAGGTGGAGGGCTTCCATCTGAATGGGGATCTGTCGGGCTCAGTGCAGCGGGGGAACCGGAAGATCCTGAATCTCTCCACCTCGGGGATCGTGGGCTACAGCGCCGCCCGCCACTGGCCCCGACTCATCTTCGGAGGCCGGTTCCTTCGGGATGACACTCGCTCCATCCTGGACCAGCAGTACGTGCAGCTCCGTTACTCCTATCTGCTGAGCCCGCGCCTCCAGACCTTCCACTTCGTCCAGGCCCAGAAGAACGAGACCCTCCTCCTCCAGAGCCGGTGGCTGCTGGGGTCCGGGCTCCGCTGGACCTTCGCCGAGACCGATCGGCTCCTGGTGGCAGCCGGGACCGGGGTCATGGGAGAGTGGGAGCGCCTGGACCGGGGGAGACTGGGACCCGACGACTCATCCGAACTGGACGCGGTCCGAATGGCGAACCTGGGGGTCATCCGCTGGTCCTTCGCCAGTGGGGCCCAACTGGTGAACATCACCTACGTGCAGCCCGACGTCACCGAGTTCTCGGACCTCCGACTCCTGAACGATCTGGGACTGTCGGCCCCCATCACGGACTGGGCCCGCACGAGCGCCTCCCTGGAGTGGCGGCGGGACACCCGGCCCCCCTCCACCCTGGAGCGGGACGACCTCTCCATTCGTCTGGGTCTATCCTTCAACATCAACTGACCGCCATTGGGGCCCCGGACCTTCACGGTGACTCCTCACCCATCGGCCACGCGCAGTTCCCGGAGGGCTCGGCCGGCGGCGTTCCTCAGGGCAGCCACCATTCCGGTGACGTGGTCCGGCCCCTCGGGGGATCCTCCCACAAGGAAGGGATCCATCACCGTGCTCCGGAGGATCACCAGCCCTTCCTTCCCGCCTGCCTTCCAATCGTCCAGCGAACCCACCTCCAACCGGGAGAGGATGGGCTCCATGGCGCCGTCATACATGGGCGTCTGGAAGCGGGTCCGGGTCAGGATGTACTCGGGCTGTGCCCCCGGCTCACTCAGGCTCATGCGGGCGTAGATCCCCTCGTTGAGGGCGTTGACCTCCGCCAGCGTCCGGAATCCCGGGTGGGTGAGGAGGAAGCAGACGATGTTGATGTCCGGTTCCGGGAGGCGGATGAGGCGGAAGGGGCCGAGATCCGCCTCACCCAGGGCACGGTATAGGTGGCGGGCGCCGGCCACGGTGCGTTCGATGAGGTGGCCGTATCCCCGCTCGTCCAGGGGGAGGACCTTGTGGGAGAGCCATACCGAGGCGGCTGCGGCCCCGGGCTTGGACCCCTCGAATACGTAGCGGCCCAGGAAGAGGTCCTCGGCGGAGCCGAGCCCCTGGGTGGGGAGAAGGTAGGGCGGATCCACCGAGACCAGCTCCCGGGCCCGGCGATCCCGGAAGACGATGGCTCCCGCAGGATACGGAATGTACCCGAGCTTGTGGGGATCGATGGTGACCGAATCGGCCTGAGCCAGCGCCTCCATGGACCGCACCCACTCGGGCGTGGGCCAGGGGCGCCCTTCCTCCACCTCGGAGGTGAGCCCGACGGAGGCTCGGATCTCCTCCGCGGTGCGGCGCCCCCCGTCCCGGTTCCAGGTCACGGCGGCGGCGTACCCGCCGTAGCAGGCGTCCGAGTGGACGTGGAAGCTCACCCCCAACTCCCACCGAGCCCGCTCCCGCACTGCCAGAACCTCATCCAGACGATCCACAGCGCTCTCTTCGGTGGTTCCGCACACGGAGATGCAGGCCAGGATGGGGACCCGGCGCTCGGTGAGTTCGACCACGGTGCGCCAGAGCGCCTCCGGATCCATCCGGAACCGCTGGTCCACCGGGACGAAGACGAGTTGGTTGGAGCCGATCCCCAGGGCCCGGACGATCTTCTCCCAGGAGTAGTGGGCGGTGGCGGCCACAAGGACCACGGAGGGGGGGAGTGGATCACCGAAGCGCTCTTCCAGCCTGCGGGCGTAGCTCTGGTAGCCCAGTGCCTGCAGGGAATGCCGGTCCAGGGCCTGTTGCACCTGCTCCCGGGGCGCCGTACGCCAGAGCCCCTCCCACAGGTCCAGCGCGGCGTCGGGGTGGATGTTCAGGAGTTCCCAGAGCTCCAGGCTCGCCAGATCAACCCGGCTGCCGTCGGCTCGCTCCACCTCCAGCGATACCCCCAGCTCTTCCACAGCACCCCGGACGGCCACGGGGAGGTAGATGACGTTCCGGGCGAACCAGAGGGCCTCGAAGTTCGCCACCGTCCCCCCTGAGGTCAGGTGACCCCAGGCCCGTTCCGGAGCGTACCCCATCATGTCGGCCAGTTGCGCCCCCACCTCAACCTCCAGCCGGGTGGTGATGGGAGAGGCCTCGATGGCCACGTTGTTGGGGTTGTAGAGCATGGCGGCGAAGTAGCCCACCTGGGCGGCGATGGTCTGCTCGAAGACCATGTGTCCCTTGTATCGCCCGGAGAAGAAGGGCACGCCCCGCTTGAGCTCCGCCAGGAGCCCCATGAGCTCCTGGGTCAGGGTGGCCACGGCCCGGTCATACCCTTCCCGGCGCTTGTCCAGCTCCCGGATGGTGAAGCCGTCTTCCGGGTGGTGATTGCGGCGCCAGAAGATGTGATCCCGGAGGGCTTCCGTCAGGAGGCGTTCCAGGAGTTCGGCGTTCTCGCCCCGGGGACCGAGGAACCAGGCGTTGAGAGCGTCGGGAGGGTGAGACGAGGGCATGGCGGGTGGGAGTGGGATCGGTGGGAAGCTGGAGAAGAGGTCCGGGGGTGCCCCCGGCCTCCAAGGTGGAACTCATCGGAGAGAATGCACCTATCCAATATAAGGCGATCCACCACGTAGGACCCTTGGGTGGAGAAGATGTCTTCCCACCACCCGTCCTTCGTGGCCTTCCGGCGGTTATGTAGCCCCCACCATCGCCCGTCGAACCCTGTATGGAGGTCCTCATGACCCTGTTTCCGTCGCTCGCGCCCATGGTGCTGGCCGCCGGCCTCATCTGGGGACCGCCGTCCGAGTCCGTCCCGGTGTCACCCGAACTCTCAATGACGTCGACCTGGACTGCCAAAGCCCCGGTCGCACCTGTCGATCTGGAGCTCACACCGGAGCCGGACCCGGCACCTCAGCCTGGATTTCAGGCCCGAGCCCAGGATCCCGACTTCCAGTTCCGGCGCCCCTTGATCTCCCTCTCGCTCCGGGGCGGAGCCTTCCTTCCCCGGGCCCAGGGCCAGTTCTACGACTTCATCTTCCGGGAGTTGACGCTGGACGCAGGCGACCTGAGGAGCTTCACCGGCGGCGCCGAGCTGGGATTCTGGGTGGGTGAGTTCGCAGAGGTCTTCGCCTCTCTCGATCTGACGGGGGTCACCCGGGATGTGGAGTGGCGGGACTGGGATGAGGAGATCAACGGAACCTTCATCCCCATCACTCAGACGGTGCGGCTCCGGAATGGACCGGCGGTATCCGTGGGACTCAAAGGGTATCCGCTGGGCCGGGGTGAACAGCTCAGCAGGTTCATCTGGACACCCTCGCCGGTGGCCCCTTTTGTATCGGGCGGGGTAGGCATCATGGGATACGAGGTGGAGCAGTGGGGAGACTGGGTGGTGACCCAGCCCGGAGACCCGAACTTCGGAAGCATCTTCACCGACGAATTCAGCTACAGCGACCAGACCCTGCTTTCCTTCCTGGGGGCCGGGGCGGACGTGTCGCTGGGGCCCCGTTTGGGGGTCACGCTGGAGGGTCGCTATATTTGGAGTGAAGATCGACTGGGAGGTGACTTCGTGTCCTTCGATCGTCCCCTCGATCTTTCGGGCCTGCGCCTCACGGCAGGTCTGTCCTATCGGTTCTGAGGAGTCCCGTATGAAGACGTTTGCCCCCCTCTCGGTCGGAGCCCTGGCGCTCCCCCTCCTCTTCCTCTTCCCGCCGGCTCCGGCCCACGCCGCAGGTCCCCCCTCGGATGATTCGCTCTCCGACTGGACCGCTTGGTACGGGTGCTGGGAGGCAGCGGACAGCATGGGAGAGGAAGGCTCGTTCTTGGTCTGCTTCGATCCCCTGACGGATGGTTCGGGGGTCGAGATCCGAACCATCGTGGAGGGTGAGGTGGCCGCGGTGGAACGCATCGTGGCCGACGGCGTCCCTGTTCCCGCCGAGGATGGCGGGTGCGTTGGCGAGCGGTTCGCATCCTGGTCCCAGGACGGGCATCGGGTATTTGTGGGTTCGGAGCTGGTCTGCGGTGAGGGTGTGATTCGCCGCACCTCCGGGGTCATGGCCCTTACCCGGGACGGGAACGAGTGGCTGGAGATCCATGCGGTGGAGGCAGGGGAGCGGGAGCCGGCGCTGGGCGTTCGGCGCTTCGTGCCGGCCTCCCCGTCCACGGTGGCCGAGCAGGGCATCGATCCGGCCGACCGGGGGCTGGGGCTTGCTGTCCGGACGGCACGCTCCACCCACTCGGGTCCCCTCACCGACGCTGCGGTGGTGGAAGTGGTAGAGGTGGCCGGAGCGCCGGTGGCCCGAGCACTGATCACTGAACTGGGCCATCCCTTCGAGATCTCCACCGCCGTGGCCCGTGACCTTCTCGCCCAGGGTGTGCCGTCCGACGTCCTGGACGTCATGGTGGCCGTCACCTATCCGGAGCGGTTCGAGATCGCCGGCTCCTCCTGGGAGGCAGCGGAGCAGGTCCGTGTCGAGGCACCCCGTACCGCCCGGGCGGTATCGCCCTGGCCCGACCGATACGCCTACGCGCCATGGGGATACTCGCCCTGGCGGCATAGCTGGTACTATGGGAGCACCTTCGGATACAGCCCATTCGGCTGGGGTGGAGGCTACTGGGGCGGGTTCGGACCCGGCCGTGTGATCATCGTTCAGCCCGAGGTCCGGGACCGCCGCACCTCGATCCTCGACCCTCGGCGGGGTTACGTCCCGGGAGCGGAGTCGGACCGGTCCGCCGTTCGACGGGGAACGCCCTCCACCACCCGGACGCCCTCGCCTCAACCGGCGGCCAGTCCGTCTTCACCTCGGAGCACCCCGGCGGCGTCCACTGCCCCCCGGGTGACCCCCCAGGGGGCCTCGTCAGGCTCCAGCGGTAGTGATCGTCGCGCCCGTCCCCGAAGCTCCGGTGGGGGTGGAAGCTGAGCCCGAACTCAGGTCCGGACTCCTAGCGCGCCTCCTCACCGGCCACCATCCACTCCATTTCTTCTGATCCGGGCAGCGCCATAGTGCAAACCGCCCCCCGTATCCTGGTCGTCGATGACGACCCCACCTTCCGGAACGTCCTGGAGATGCGCCTCCAGGGGTGGGGATACGGGGTGCGTGTAGCCCGAAGCGCCGAGGAGGCCCGACGGATCGCCGGAGAGTGGGACCCACATCTGGTCCTGTCCGATGTGGTGATGCCCGAAACATCGGGCCTCTACCTCCTCCGAAAGCTTCGGGAGAATCGCCCCGACCGGCCCGTTGTCCTCCTCACTGCCCACGGCTCGGTGGAGATGGCGGTGGAGGCCATGAAGGTGGGGGCGGTGGACTTTCTCACCAAGCCCCTGAACTACCGGAACCTGAAGGCGGTTCTGGAAGAAGTCCTGGAGTCGCCGGAATCGCTGGCACCCATCCCGGCAGACGCCGCCGAAGACGCCGCCGCGGACCAACTCCCCCAGCGAACCGGAACGGGGTTCGGCCCCTTCATTGGATCCAGTCAGGCCATGTCGGAGTTCTTCGACATGCTCCAGTCCGTCGCCCGATCCGATGCGTCGGTCATGATCACGGGCGAGAGCGGCACCGGGAAGGAGCTGGCGGCCCGTACCATCCATGAACTGAGTCCCCGGCGACACCTCCCCTTCGTGGCCGTGAACACCGCGGCCATCCCGGCGGAACTCATGGAGAGTGAGCTCTTCGGCCATGAGAAGGGAGCGTTCACCGGCGCGGCCCGTCAGCGCGCCGGCTGCTTCGAGATGGCTGAGGGTGGAACCCTTTTCCTGGATGAGATCGGTGAGATGCCCGCAGCCCTCCAGCCGAAACTCCTGCGGGTTCTGGACGGAAGCCCTTTCCGGCGGGTGGGCGGCACGAAGGAGATGACCTTCGATACCCGGGTGCTGGCGGCCACGAACCGGAACCCCCGCGAAGCGGTGGAGGAGGGGCACCTCAGGGAAGACCTGTTCTTCCGTTTGAATGTGCTCACACTGGAACTCCCGGCTCTTCGCCATCGGAAGGGGGACATCCCCCTCCTAGCCCAGCAGTTCGCCGCCGAATTGTCCATCAAGCATGGCGGGGCGGAACGGACCTTCGATTCGGAGAGCCTGGGTCTACTGGATCAATATCCCTGGCCGGGGAACGTTCGGGAATTCCGGAATGTGGTGGAACGGGCCGTCATCCTGGCCCGGGACGGGGTCATCGAACC
This sequence comes from Gemmatimonadota bacterium, assembly GCA_007121775.1. Taxonomy (GTDB): domain Bacteria; phylum Gemmatimonadota; class Gemmatimonadetes; order Longimicrobiales; family Gaopeijiaceae; genus PWLA01. Next base: position 3,223 of record SKJY01000007.1, on the reverse strand, counting down.
GACCCACCTCCCTGCGTACATCCGTGAGCCCCTTCGATCCGCCGACGGCACCTACCGCTTCCCCCCCGACGCCACGGCGGAGGATGCGGAGCGGGAGTTGATTCTTCAGACGCTGGACGCAACCGGTAACAACAAGAGTGAGACCGCTCGCAGACTGGGTCTGAGTGTCCGGACCATCCGGAACAAGCTCAAGGCCTACGGGATCGATCGGTGAAGATCACAACCCGGATCGCCCTGGGCCTCACCGTCCTCGCCGGGTTGATGGTGGCTGCCCTGGCATATCAGGTCCGCACCGTCAATCAGCTTCAGGCCATCACCGACGACCTCTCCCGTACCAATGTGGAGGCGGCCCGCATCTCCATCCTCCTGGTACAGGAGTTGGAGGGGGTCCGGGAATTCGCCTCCAAGTCCCTGGTGCTGGCGGACTCAGGCTATGTCGCCCAGTGGAAGACATGGGAGGAGGCCGTCACCGGAGATCTCTCCAGACTCGCTGCCCTGGACCTGGGCGAAGGGGAGCAGACGGCGGTTCAGGCGGTTCAGGGTGATTGGGAGCTGTATCTGGCGGAAATCGCTCCACTCCGGGCCGACTCCGAACTCTGGCCCACCGGTCCCGGGCTCATGGACACCCTGGACCGCATCGACGAATTGGTGGATGGGCTGCGTTTCGGGGTGGAAAACATCATCGACGAGAATCAGTCCTGGGTGACCCGCCAGGCAGAGACGGCGACGCTGGTGGGGCAGCGGGCGACACGGGTGTCATGGTTGGCGGCACTCTCAGCCGTCACCCTTGGGCTTCTCATCTGTGTGATCCTCTACTTCTCCATCTCCGGCCCTTTGCGTCGATTGACCCGCGGCACGAGGGAGATCGCCGAGGGTCGATTCGCCCACCGCCTCCCCTCCGGCGGAAGCAGTGAACTGTCCGCCCTGGCGGATGACTTCAACCGCATGGCCGCCAGGCTGGACGAGGTAGAGGAGATCAAGCAGGACTTCGTCTCCCATGTGTCACACGAACTGAAGGGCCCCCTGGCCGCCATCCAGGAAACCATCCTCATCCTCCTGGAACGACTCCCGGGCCCCCTCACCGAGAAACAGGCCCAACTCCTGGCCCTCTCCCGTCAGAGCGCCACCCGCCTCTCGGGGATGATCTCGAACCTCCTGGAGATCTCTCGCATCGAGGGCGGTGGGATGAGGATGGATGTGGGGTGGGTGGACCCGGTGGAGTTGGTGCAGGATGTGGCGGACGAGCTCGATCCCCTCTTCCGCGCCAAGTCGTTGGAGGTAGAGATCACGAGTGACGACCCAACTGGCGGGAATGGGACCGGAGCTCCTGTCTTTCCCATCGCCGCCGACCGGGAACGCTTGCAGGAGGTGGTGGGGAACCTCCTGGGGAACGCCATCAAGTTCTCACCCCACCATGGCGTGATCCGGGTCCGGATCGTCGCCCTGCCCGACTGGCCACGCCCTCTGCCCGGTCGGGTCCTCTCCCAGCTCCGTGGGGAGGAGCCCCCCTTCCTCCTCCTGGAAGTGGAAGATGAGGGACCCGGGATCCCGGAGGCCCACCGGGAGGGGATCTTCCAGAAGTTCTATCAGATCCAGCGTGGGGTCCGCCGTGAGGGGCAGGGCGTAGGTCTCGGGCTTGCCATTTCCCGCAACGTGGTCCAGTCCCACGGAGGGGCCATCTGGGTCCGGGAGAGTGATGCCGGTGGGGCCCACTTCTTCGTTCTCATCCCCAGGACGGCCCGGCGGCTCGAGATAACCCAGAGTGGAGACGGGATGGTGCCGGAGGTACTGGTGGTTTCTCGGGAAGAGGGCGCCGTGCATCAGGGAGTGCCGTCATGATCAATCGAATCCTGTGGCCACGGATTCTTCTGGCCGGCACCTTTCTTCTGGTAGCAGGCGGATGCACCAGGGTGGACCGCCTGCCCCCGGATCCGGTGGCCCCCATGGAGGCGGAGGAGGAGATGCTGGCTCCTCCCCATGTGGCGCAGCCGGCTCCCGATGAACTACTCCTGGATCAGGCCACCACCCACTTCGAGGCGGGTCGACTCCAGCAAGCAGCGAACCTGAACCGACAGCTTCTGGAGATGGAGGGCGTACCCTCCACCCGCAGGGAGCGGGCGCTCTGGTCCCTGGCCATGATCCACCTCCTCCCGGAAAGCCCCCTCCACGATCCGACCCGGGCACGGGCCGATCTGACACGCCTCGGAAACGAGCACGGCGAATCGGTTCGGGGGCAGCAGGCCCGGTGGCTCCTCGGGCTGCTGGATGACCTGGATCAGGTCCGGGGACAGGTGGCTGAGCAAACCGAACTCCTGGAGCAACTCACGGAGACGGTAGAGCAGCTACGGCGCATCGATCTGAACCGTCGCCCCTCCAGCGGAGGAGGACCACCAGGCCGACCCGAGTCGTCTCGCCCACCCCAGCCGCCCCGGTGAGGTTCGAGGCCCGGGCCTCGGTGGCTACACGTCGAAGATCACTTGGGCACGCCATGAAGAGTCCACTGGTGAGGGAGGTCTCACCACCAGACCGTGCCAGGTGACTCCCTTGATCTCCCGGACGGGAGATTCGGGGGCCGGGAGGGTTCGGATTTGAGCGGTCAGGGCGAATCCGCCGTCGCCACCCTCCATGAACCCGATCCGCTCCACTGCCACCGTTGCACGTCCGTCCACCTCCAGGCGGAAGAGGAGCTCCCGGAGCCAACTTCGGAGTAGACCTTCTCGATCCTCGGCCTCCATGGACACCTGGACGAGTTCATGGTCAAGCCGCCCATCCGCCTCATGGGGCTGCCCCGCCGCCCCGGCGATCAGGTCGTCCGGGACGGTGCCGGCGGCCATCCAGACGGCTCCCAGCGCAGCGCGAACGAAGAGTTCCTCCAGAGAGGCGCCCCGGACGCTGATCCCCACATCGGCGGTATGGTCCAGGGCGCGGACACCGGAGGGTGGGTGAGGGGTCACGTCACGGGAACCCCGGCGTCCCGCTCCGACCCCACACCGATTCCGTCCGACTCCACGTCCTCGCCCCCGGACGAGCCGCATTCCTCCAAAGGCTCCTCCGGAGGCGGAGCCTCCACCCCAAGGAGCTCCAGCACTCGGGCGCCATCCACCTCTTCCTGGCTCAGCAGTTCGTCCGCCAGGGCGTCCAGCCCCTGGCGATTCTCTTCCAGGAGCGACCTGGAGCGCTCGAAGGCCTCCTCCACAATGGAGCGGACCTCCCTGTCCGCCTC
>SKJY01000057.1 GCA_007121775.1 Gemmatimonadota bacterium | reverse complement strand
GTCCGGGTTGGCCTGGATGGCGCGACAGGGCTCGGCCACGCCGGGGCTGTAGGCCAGCGCCAGGTCATTCTGGGTGGCCAGGGGCTTGGTGGGGATGACCTCGATCTTGCCGGGACGGCCCTGGGCGTGGAAGTCCAGCGCCTCCTGCTGACGTCTGTTCCGCATGGTTCCTCGGAAGCTGTTGGCGGTGGGGCATAGAAGGGGACCCATCGGGGTCGGCGGACACCCGGAAGACCCCGCATAAGGACCGTGGCCCCGTGTGCGGGAGTATGCGTACTCATGAAGAGCCACCGCCACCCCCTCTCTGCCCGGCATCCGTGACGCCGGCTTCTGCCTGGGTTCTGCCCGCCCTCCTGGTCGCACTCGCGGCGGCACCGGAGGTTCGAGGAGAGACGGGGCTCCCTCTGCCCGACGATTGTCCGCTGGGAGAGATCTCCCATGTGTTCATCGACAACCACTCTATCTTCGACCCCGCCGGGCTCCCCGACGAGGGGCTGGTGCGGTGGGCGTATGAACTCACCAACCGGCTCCACATCCGGACCCGGCCTGCGGTGATCCGGCGGGAACTCACCTTCCGGGTCGGCGACTGTTTCGACCCGGCGGCGGTCCGGGAGTCGGCTCGCATCCTCCGGGAGTTTCGCTTCATCGCCGCCGCCGACGTCTTCGGTGTACCCCAGCCCGACGGGACCCGTCATGTGGTGGTGGACACCCGGGACGAGTGGACGACCAAGACGTCCCTGGGCCTCCGCTTTGATGACGGTCTTCGCTTCGAAGGGGCCTCCATCGTGGAAGAGAACTTCCTGGGACGGGGTGCTGCGGTGGGGGCTTACTGGCTCGAGCGGGAAGAGCAGCGTCAGTTCGGGGGACTGGTGGAGATCCACCGGGTCGGACGCTCCTACTGGGACACCCGTACCTCGGTGGCCTCCACCCGGGTGGGAGAGGCCGCAGAGGTGGCGCTGATCCGCCCCTTCCACGGGGAAACCGCCGGGACGGCTGTGAGGGCCGAGTTCAGGCACCGAAGGGACCTGTTCAGCTACGTGGTCCCACGGATTTCTCCCGACCCGCAGGCAGAGGCCATGGAGGGGGCAGTCACGGAGTGGAGCCACCTGGTGCTCCCGGTGCGGGAGCAACGCGGTCAGGTGGGGCTCAGCCACCGCTTGGGCAGCTCGGGCCGCCTGGCCATCCTGGGAGGCGGCGTCTCCTTCGAATCGGTGGAGCCTTTCCTTGGAGAGGTGGAAGGGGTCCGGGATGGGGACTTCTCCCATCGTGAAGAGGTAGACCCCCAGGGGGCGGCACTGCTTCAGACCTCCGGAGAGCCTCGCCAGGCCTACCGGATGAATCTCATGGCAGGGGTCCGCCAGATCGAGTTCATGGAGCGCAGGGGGCTCGATGCCGTGGCGGGAGTCCAGGATCTTCCCCTGGGTCGGGAGGCCATCCTCACGGTTGGACGAAGCGTTGGTTCCACGGGCCCGGATCGCCCCCCCGACCTCTGGTCGCGGGTCAACCTCTTCCGGAGTGGACAGATCGGGCCCATCCTCTCCTTCGCCACCCTCACCGGTGAGGCCCGCCGGGAGTTGGGTGGAGCCGGTCCGGCGTGGAAGGACGGCATCGCAGATCTGAACGTCCTGAACTACTGGAACCCGAGGGACCCGGGCTCCCCCACCCTCCTTCTGCGAGCCTCGGCCCGGGGAGGCTGGCGCCCCCACGCCCCCTTCCAGCTCACCCTGGGCGGGCCGGATGGGGTTCGGGGCTACTCGGAGCAGCGCTTTCCTGGTGCCCGTCGCCTGGTCCTCTCAGGCGAGGCCCGGATGCCCCTCCCGAATCCCCTCTCCCAACTGGCGGACCTGGGGATGACCGTCTTCGGTGATGCCGGACGGATGTGGGCCGGCGATGCGCCCCTGGGAGTCGATACCGGATGGAAGGGCTCGGTGGGGGCCGGGCTCCGTGTGGGGTTCCCGGCGGGGACCTCTTCGGTGATCCGTATCGATCTTGCGCTCCCCACCAGCGCTCTGGAGGAGGGACGCTCCCGGTCTCCCACCCTTCGCATCTCCGCCAGGGAGTGGCTGGGAGTACTCAACGACACACGCAGCCATCAGATCGTCCGGAGCCGGAGAAGCGGGATGACGGCAGACTTCAGCAGCGTGGTCCGGGAACGGAGGCCACCGGGATGAGGCCCCATGATCATCCCCCTCTACCCCACCCCTTCCGAAGCCTCCCGGAACGGGTGGAGATGGCGGAGATCCTGGACGATTCCTCCGCCGTGGATGATGCCGAACTGGAACGGAGCCTCCGCGCCATGGCCCAGGTGAATCGACGGCTGGGGGGCAATCGGTCCCTCGTGCCCCACCTGGAAGGTCTGGCCCGGGCCCGGGGGCTAGGCTCGCTCCAGGTGCTGGATCTGGGTACGGGGAGCGGCGAAACGCCACGAGCGCTCCGCCGTCGCCTCCTGCGCCGGGGGGTTGAGGTCCATTGGACCGGCCTGGACCGGAATGAGCGGGTGGTCCGCCTGGGGGCCCGCCCCGGGGAGGCCATGGTGGTCGGCGATGCCTTCCGCCTTCCCTTCCCCGACCATTCCTTCGACGCGGTCACCTCCACCCTCTTCCTCCATCACTTCTCGGACGCTGCCGCGGCTACGGTGCTGGGCGAGGCGGCACGGGTTGCCAGACACGGCATCTTCATGTCGGACCTGGAGCGGCACCCCCTCCACTACCTGGGCGCCCGGTGTCTCGGCGCCACCCTCTGGAGGGGGGATCCGGTGACCCGCTACGATGGCCCCATCTCCGTTCTCCGGGGCTACACTCGGGGTGAACTGCAGCGACTCGGAGACGCCCTTCCCTTCCGTACCCTCCAGGTGCACCGACACCTCCCCTTCCGCGTCGTACTGGCTGGAGTGCTCTCGTGATGGACCTGCTTCCCGGAATCTCCCCGTGATGGACGCCCTGGTGGTGGGGGGTGGCCCTTCCGGTTCGGTTACCGCCCTCCTCCTGGCCCGTGCCGGCTGGGAGGTGGAGTTGGTGGACCGAGCCGCCTTCCCCCGGGGGAAGGCGTGCGGCGAGTGCCTGAACCCGGCGGGGGTGGCTCTCCTCCACGCCATGGACCTCCTGGAGTGCGTCCTCGCCGCCGGGGCCACGCCCCTGGACGGTTGGGAGATCTCGCCCAGGGGGCCCCGGGTGGCCCGGGGGCGCTTCTCGGGACCGGATCGGGCACTGGGTATCGAGCGGCGCAGCTTCGACGCGGCCCTCCTGGGGGAGGCCCGGCGCCAGGGAGTCCGGGTCCGGGAGAGGACCACGGTGGAGGCGGCCCATCCGGGAGACGTGAGCACCCCCGCCCGGGTTCGGCTGCGCCGGCCCGACGGAGGGAAGGAAGAGCGTCACGCCTCCATCCTGGTGGGGGCCGACGGGCTCCGCTCCCGGGTGGCCCAGGAGGCAGGGCTTGCCCTCCCTCCCCAGGGCCCGACCCGTGCCTCCCTGACCTGGCGGGTCCAGGGGGAGGGGCCTCCTCGCAACCGAGGACGATTGCTCCTGGGAGATGGCTGCACAGTGGGGTTCGCCCCGGTGGGTTCACCGGCGGCCTCCTCCCCCTCCCTCTGGAACCTTACGCTGGTGCTCACCGGTACCGAGCGCACCGGTAGCCTCAGGGAAAAAGGCTGGGAGCTGGCCCAGAGGGTATTGGAGGAAGGAGGAATCACCTGGTCCGAGCACCCGGAGGTAGTGGAGGGTCCGTGGGGGTCCGGCTCCTTTCACCGGCCGGTGCGTGGTGAGGTACAGGGACGAACCCTTCTGGTGGGTGATGCGGCCGGCTACTTCGACCCCCTCACGGGTCAGGGGATCTTCAGGGCGCTCCGGAGCGCCCGATTGGCGGGCCAGGTCCTCACCGGGGGCGAGTCCGACCCCAATCCTCCCGGGAGTGCCGCCGGGCTCCCCCGGTACCCTGGCGCTCTTCGCTCCGGCCTTCGGTGGAGCCGACGGCTTCAGCGAGTCATCGACGGAGTGCTGGCCCGGGAGACATCCCGGGTCGTGGGCCTTTCGACACTCCGCCTCATCCCCGGCGCCGCCTCCGGGCTGATCCGCCTGACCGGCGACCGCCCAGAAACCCTGGTGAGGCGTCCGGCACCGGTGCTTCCCGGTCCAGGGAGAGAGGGAGGGCCATGAAACCCACCCACTCTCCGGCGGTACCTTTGACCGAAGATGGTCAGGGCTTATGTTTCCGAATCCTGAAGTCGAAAGATTGCGGTGAGGTCCGCCGCCCCCTCCCCCCAGATTCACGCGCACCGGGCAGCTTCCCGGAGCGGTCGTTCTCCATAGATCTTCCGCCCGACCGGTCACCCATGACCCGTCTCCGACACCTCTCTCCCGAGTAGCGCCGGACGCATGTTTTCATCAACCCGTGGCCTGGACTCTTTCGACCAGTACCTGCAGGACGTGGAGAAATACCCGCTCATCCAGGATCCGGAGGAGGAGCGGGCCCTGGCCCGGGCCGCCCGAGCCGGAGACAAGGAAGCCGCTGAGCGCCTGGTCACCGCCAACCTCCGTTTCGTCATATCCTATGTGAAGAAGTATCAGGGACGGGGCCTCGGGCTTGCCGAACTGGTGTGCATCGGAAATGAAGGGCTTCTGAAAGCGGTCAAGAAGTTCGACCCGGACAAGGGGGTGAAATTCATCTCCTACGCGGTCTGGTGGATCCGCCAGACCGTGCTCCAAGCGCTGGCCGAACAGACCCGCTCCGTTCGAATCCCCCTGAACCAGAACTCGAATCTAGCCCGCCTGTCCCGCACCGACACCCTCCTGACCCAGCAACTCGGTCGATCGCCCACGGACCAGGAGATCGCCGAGGAGATGGGAGAGCCGGTGGATACCATCCGGGCCCTTCGTCGGGTGGCCGCCAGCGAACTCTCCCTGGATGCACCCATCGATCGAGGCGATCGGGACAGCGCCTCCTTCGGTGAGCGATTCGCCGGGCTGAACTCGGACGATATCGAGGAGGATGTGGAGGCGACGGCCCGCAGGGACTTCCTGGAGGCCATGTTCCAGGAGTATCTCACGGAACGAGAGCGAAAGATCCTCTACCTCTACTACGGCCTCGACGACGGTGAAGAGCGAACGCTGGAAGAGATCGGCTCCCTCCTGGGCGTGACCCGGGAGAGGATCAGGCAGATCCGCAACCGGGCCTTCGAGAAGCTCCGGGAGAGCCCCCACGGCGAATCCCTCTCCGGGTTCTGGACCGTGGACTGAGCCCTCCCAGCCCGGCGTAGCGGCAAGGCCGCCTCCCCGGGCGGCTCCAGGGACACTGCGACGCCCTCCCAGCCTTCCGGGCCGGGAGGGCGTCGCGACTTTCAGCCCTCAGGCCACTTCCTCGGAAGCGGCCTCCCGGCGCGGGCTCAGAAGCACCAGCTCCCGCACGGTGATCTCGGCGGTGGGGATGGTGACTCCGTCCCGCTCGTAGGAATCGTAGTCCAGTCGCCCCTCCACATAGACTCGATCCCCCTTCCGGACATACTCCTCCGCGAACTGGGCCAGTTGGTTCCAGAGGGTGAGCCGGTGCCAGGCCGTACGCTCTTCCTGTCCCTCGCCATTTCCGACCCGGTAGTTGGTGGCCAGGGACACGTTGGCCACCTTCTTCCCGGTCCCAGTGTCCCGGACCTCCGGATCGCGACCCATGTGGCCCACCAGGATGATCTTGTTCACCGAGCGACTCATCTCCACTTCCTCCGCATTGGGGTGAGGTGTCGGACCCGGCACATCCTCATGGCCGGACCCCTGGACCCCAGGAAGCTCGGGGGGCGCCAGGGGCGCTTCCATGGCTGAACCGGCCCCAGCGGATCCTGGGTCGGCGGTGGATCCCCCTCGGGGTCACCCCTTGCAGTCGTACCAGCGACGACCGACCCCCACATCCACCTTCAGGGGGACAGCCAGCTCCATGGCCGACTCCATCCGGCCCACCACGAAGGCCTGGACCTCCTCCAACTCCTCCTCCGGCACCTCGAAGACCAGTTCGTCGTGGACCTGCAGGAGGAGCCTGGCCCTGAATCCGGCCTCAGGGAGGCCCCGGTGGATCTCCAGCATGGCCTCCTTGATCAGGTCCGCCGCGGTCCCCTGAATGGGGGTGTTCTGGGCGATGCGCTCACCGAACTGCCGGACGTTCCAGTTCCGTGATTCCAGCTCCGGGATATAGCGGCGCCGTCCACTCAGCGTCTCCACATATCCTCGTTCCCGGGCACCGGCCACCTGCTCGTCCAGGAAGCGACGAACCCCCTGGAACCGCTCGAAGTAGGCGTCGATGAAGGCCCGTGCCTCTTCCCGACCGATGCCGAGCTGACGTCCCAGCGAGAAATCCCCCTGCCCGTAGAGGGTGGCGAAGTTGATGGTCTTGGCCCGGGCCCGCTGGTCCGGAGTCACCTCCTCCACCGGAACCTCGAAGATGACAGCCGCCGTCTGCCGGTGTACGTCCATCCCTTCCCGGAACGCGGTGACGAAGGCCTCGTCTCCGGAGAAGTGGGCCAGGATGCGCAGTTCGATCTGGGAATAGTCGGCGGCAAGGAAGACGCTCCCCTCCTCCGCAACGAACCCCTTTCGCACCTCACGCCCCAGCGCCGTCCGGATGGGGATGTTCTGGAGGTTCGGGTCCGACGACGACAGCCGCCCGGTGGCGGCCACCGTCTGGTTGAAGGAGGCGTGGATTCGACCGGTCCGTGGGTTCACCAGCCGTGGAAGCGCGTCTACGTAGGTAGAGCGGAGCTTCTCCAGCTGCCGGTACTCCAGGAGGTGACGGGGGATCGAGTGCCCTTCCGCAGCCAACTCCTCCAGAACCGACGCGTCCGTGGAGGGTCCGGTCTTGGTCCGCTTCACCACCGGAAGCCCCAGCTTGTCGAAGAGGATCTCTCGGAGTTGGGGGTTGGAGTTGATATTGAACTCCTCCCCAGCCTCCTTCCAGATCTCCTCTTGGAGGAGTTCCAGCTCCCGTCCCAGTCGGCCGCTCATCTCCCGGAAGAAGTCCGGGTCGATGCGAATCCCCGCCCACTCCATGTCCGCCAATACCGGAACCAGAGGCATCTCCAGCGTGCGGAAGAGCCCTTCGAGGCCGTGCTCCTTGAGGTCCGGAAGGAAGCGTTCCCGGAGCCGCAGGGTCAGATCCGCGTCCTCGCAGGCGTACTCCACCGCCCGTTCCAGCGGGACCTGGGCAAAGGGCACCTGCTTCCGCCCCTTCCCGGCCACCTCTTCATACGAGATGGTGGAGTGCCCCAGGAGGTCCAGGGCGAGAGCGTCCAGGGAGTGTTGCCGCCGGCCGGGATCCAGGACGTACGAAGCCACCATGGTGTCGAAGTCCAGACCCCGCAGCTCCACTCCGGCACGGCGGAAGACGAGCAGATCGTACTTGAGGTTCTGCCCCACCTTGGGCACCGAGGAATCCTGGAGCAATTCGACCAGGGGGGCCATGACCGGCGCTTCCAGCCCCGGCAGGTTCGGCGGTGGGCCGGAATCGGCCTCCGGGAGGAGAGACGGAGGCGGCGCCTCATGGGCCAGGGGGAGGTACACCCCCTGCCCCGGCTCCCAGGAGAGGGAAATTCCCACCAGGTCGGCACGGACCGGATCAAGGGAGGTGGTCTCCGTGTCCACCGCCATGAGCCCCTTCTCCCGGATCTGGGCCACCACCGCCGCCACCTCGTCTGGGTCAGTAACTGCACGGTAGTGGGCCTCGCCGCCCCCGGGCCCCTCCACACCCTCGCCCTCGGAGACGAACCGCTCCAGGAGAGACCGAAACTCCAGCTCCACCAGGAGATCTCTCAGGCGCGCCACGTCCGGCTCCTGTACCCTCCAGGCCTCCAGATCCAACTCCACCGGGAGGTCGTCCATGATGGTAACCAGCTGCCGGGAGAGGAGGATCTGCTCCTCATGTTCTTCCAGCGCCGTCCGGGCCCGCTTCCCCCGAATGGTGTCCCGGCGAGCCAGCATCTCGTCCAGAGACCCGTACTCATCCAGAAGCTTCACCGCCGTCTTGGGACCGACCCCGGGAGCCCCGGGGACGTTGTCGGACGAGTCGCCGATGAGCGCCAGATAATCCACCACCTGCGCCGGAGACACACCAAGACGCTCGGTGGCGTTGGTCTCGTCAACCCACTCCGCCGCCACTCCATTGGCGCCGCCCCGACCTGGATTCAGGAGGTGCACCCCGTCCCGGACCAGTTGATGGAAGTCCTTGTCGCCGGAAACCACCACCGCCTCTACCCCGGCCTCCCGAGCCTTCCTGGCCAGGGTGCCGATGACGTCATCGGCCTCGTATCCGTCCAACTCCACCACCGGATCACGGAAGGCCTCCACCAGCGCCCTGATCCGGGGAAGGGAAGCCGCCAGTTCGTCCGGCATCTTCTCCCGGGTGGCCTTGTACTCCGGGTACAGCTCTTCCCTCTGACTCATCCCCGAATCGAAGACTACGGCCAGGTAATCGGGTTCGTATTCTTCGCGGATCCGCAGGAGGAAGTTCACGAAGCCCCAGGGGGCCGAGGTATTCTCGCCCCGGGAGTTCATGAGAGGCCGGTTGATGAAGGCGAAGAAGGCCCGGTAGATGAGGGCGTAGCCGTCGATGAGGAAGAGTCGGGGAGCGGTCTTGGCGGGGATCTGGACCATGACAGGGAAGAGAGCGTGTAGGGAAAGGGGTTCGAGATCGAGGAATCCGACTAGGGGCCGATCTCCATACCCCCGAACGGCAAACGGGGGCCGCCCCCTCCCTGGGAGCGGCCCCCGTGTTCCAACCCGGAGGCGCGGGTCCGAGGCCGGACGTCAGGCCCGACCGCCCTCCATGGCGTGTAGCGTGTCGATCATCTTCTGCGCCGACTCTTCCATGTCGATGACCAGGGAGTCGATGCGGGAGACGAAGTAGTTGTGGGCGATGCTCACCGGGATGGCGATGGCCAGACCCGCCGCCGTGGTGAGAAGCGCCACCTTGATCCCGCCCGCCACCAGCGTCGCCTCCACCTCACCGGCGACCTCGATAGCCTGGAAGGCGATGATCATACCGATGACCGTCCCGAGGAAGCCCAGGAGCGGGGCCACGTTCATGAGGGTGGCCAGGACCACCAGCCCCTTCTCGAGCTTGGAGAGCTCCAGGAGGCCCTGGTTCTCAATGGCCTTCATCACCCGATCTGTGCCCTCTCCCCGACGCTCGAGTCCGGCGAAGAGGATGTTGCCCGCAGGCGAGTCGGACTCGCGGCAGACCTCCATGGCCTCGTCCACCTTGTACTCGCTCAGAAGCTGATTGACCTCGCCCAGGATCTTCTTCGTCTTGCCGCTTTTGGCCAAGAGATCAAAGAACTTCCAGATGATGACGATAATTCCGAGAGCAAGGCAGGCCCCGAGCGGCCAGCGCATGAAGCCCATCTCGTCCCAGACGAAGAACATCTGCTCTCCGAAAGTCATATCGGGAGAATCGACCCCCGGAATCTGGAGCAGGGCGCTGTAGAGATGCATGATGCCGACCAAAGGGACCTCCCGCCAGGATGTGTGGCGACCAGATGAACGTTGATGTTGTCCGGCACGTGCCGGAACGCCTTCAGGGTCTTCGAACCTGATGCGCTGGGATGGAAGCTGGCATAATGAGGGGCGCTTTTCCACCTGTCAAGAGCGCCCCGGTAATTCCTTCTACTCCCGGGGACCCGCTGTTTCAAGCTTGATACAAGCAGCTCGACGGTCCGGTGCCCGTGGCTCCAGCTCCGGGATCACCCTCCTACACGCATCGTCTTTCCCGGGGAAACCGCACCGGGTCCGGAACCGGCATCCGCTGGGAGGCCTCACAGCGCTGGGAGGTTCTCCCGGGAGGAGCAACCCCCGGGCCGAGCCCTCCGGATGCCCTCCACCAAGGGAGGGAATCGTCGAGACCAGGGCTCGGGTGTATGGGTGGAAGGGCCGCTCAAGCACCTGCGCAGCAGGTCCTTCCTCCAACACCCGACCGAGATACAGCACCGCGACCCGATCCGCAAGTTCCGCCACCACACCCAGATCGTG
>SKJY01000076.1 GCA_007121775.1 Gemmatimonadota bacterium | reverse complement strand
CCCAGCTCCTCCAGGATGAACCCGTTCAGCGAACGGTGCTCCAGGTGGGGAAGGGAGACGGTCATGGCGTAGTTCACCTCCCGGAGCGAGATCCCCCCTTCCACCTCGGCCTCCGTCTTGGAGAGGCGGCGGATGGGCTCCTCGCGGATATCCGTCTCGTCTTCGATCTCGCCCACCAACTCCTCGATGACGTCTTCCAGCGTCACAACCCCATCGGTGCCACCGAACTCGTCGGCCACGATCCCCATGTGGATCCGCCAGGTCTGGAAGGCCCGAAGGAGGCTGGGAAGGGGAAGGGAGCCGGGCACGAAGAAGGGTTCCCGGGAGATCTCGGAGAGGGGAAGCTCGCCGCGCCCGGACACGTACGCCTCGTAGGCCTCCCGGATGTAGAGGATGCCGGTGATCTCGTCCACGGTGCCCCGATAGACGGGCACCCGGGAATAGGGCACCTCCCGGAGCTGCGGGACGATCTCGGCAAGTGTGGTGGATTCGTCCCAGGCGAACATGTCGACTCGGGGCGTCATGATGTCCCAGGCGGTGAGCTCGTCCATGCGGAAGGCGCGCTCCACCAGCTCGTGCTCGTCGTCCTCCACCACCCCCTGGCGGCGCCCCAGCTCGGTGAGCTCCTGAAGCTCGCGCTCGGCGTCGTCCGAGTCTCCGTTCCCGTTCTGACGCCGGCTCACCATTGCTTCGAGCTGGAGCATGGGGAAGACCAGGGGACGGCTCCACCGCTCCACTGTCAGGAGGAGGGGCGCCGACGCCAGCGCCAGTCGGATGGGGTTGCGAAGAGCCACGAAGCGCGGCAGGCCTTCGGCGAAGAGGGCTATGGCAACAATCCCTGCAGGGATGGCCCAGAGGGCTGCCACCAGCCCTGTCCGATCCACCATGGCCACGGCGAAGACCGAAACCGCGGCTACGTTCAGGTAGATGTTGAGGTAGAAGAGGGTCGCTCGCATCCCAGGCACCACCGAGCGAGCCCGGTGGAGGGTGTCAGCCCCCCGAAACCCTTCCTCCCGCATGGTCCGGACGCGGGACTCGGACACCAGGACGACGGCGGATTCCATGGCCGAGAGCCATAGGGAGGCCAGGAGGAGGAAGCCCGATGCCACCAGTAGAATGGTGATCATGGGGCTTTGCCGCAGGCGGCGGGGCACGGGGGGGCAGCATCCGGCCCGGAGGCGTCATAGGCGGCGCCTGGGGGCACCACCGAGCCCATGTGCAGGATCAGCAGGGGGAAGGGGGGCACCGGCGAACCGGGGCGCCCCTTGCGACTTGGAGGGTGGTCGTCTCCCTCCCGGCCTCCACGCTCGGCCCGCCGCCGCGGGGCGGGATCGGCCGTGCCGGTCAATTCCATTTCTCGCTCTCTTCCAGCAGGTGTTTGATCACATCCAGTGAACTGATGCCGTCGGCCTCTGCCTCGAACCCCGGCACAACCCGGTGGGCCAGCACCAGCGGCGCCACCGCACGGACATCGTCATCGTGGGGGACCGGGTCGCCCCGGAGGGCGGCTCGGGCCTTGGCCCCGAGAACAAGATACTGCGAAGCCCGGGGTCCCGCTCCCCACGCCACGTATTTGCGAGTGAAGGGCGGCGCCTCGTCGGTCCCGGGGCGGGTGGCGCGGACAAGCCGCACTGCCAGCGCCGCCACCGAGGTGGCCACCGGGATCCGCCGCACCAGGCCCTGGAAGTCGATGAGGCGTTCGCCTGAGATGACCCTCCGTACCTGTGGAGTGTCGGCACCGGTGGTACGCATGGCCACCGCCACCTCCTCCTCTCGACTTGGGTACCCGATCCGGAGCTCGAACATGAACCGGTCGAGCTGAGCCTCAGGAAGCGGGTAGGTTCCTTCCTGTTCGATGGGGTTCTGGGTGGCCAGGACGAAGAAGGGGCGGGGCAGCGTCATGGTCTCGCCCCCCGCCGTCACCGTCCGCTCCTGCATGGCCTGAAGAAGTGCCGCCTGGGTCTTGGGCGGGGTCCGGTTGATCTCGTCCGCCAGGACCACATTGGCGAAGACCGGGCCCCTCACGAACCGGAACGAGCGGCGTCCGGTGGCCGGGTCCTCTTCCATCACCTCGGTGCCGGTGATGTCGGTTGGCATGAGGTCGGGGGTGAACTGGACCCGGCTGAACTGAAGGTCCATGACCTCCGCCAACGTCCCCACCAGGAGGGTCTTGGCGAGGCCGGGCACACCCACCAGAAGGGCGTGTCCGTTGGCCAGCAGCGCCAGGAGGAGACCTTCAACGACCTCCTCCTGGCCCACGATCCGCCGGGCCACCTCGGTACGCAGCTCCTTCGTGACCCGGGCCACCTCTTGGAGGAGTTCCACATCCCGGTCGGGGTTGGAGGACGGGACCGGGGTGGATGGGGAGTCGGACCGGGACGGAGAGTCGGACCGGGACGAGGAGTCGGGCCGGGACGGGGAGTCGGGCCGGGACGGGGAGTCGGGCCGGGACGGGGAATCGCTCACGGATTGGGGTCGATGCCAGGCTGGAGGTTGGTCATGGGGTGAGGTTGATCGGGGGCTCGAGGTTGGCCACGGGTTTGGTGCGCTAGCCGGCTTGCGTCCGACAGGGACCGCGTATGCGTATCTGGG
>SKJY01000227.1 GCA_007121775.1 Gemmatimonadota bacterium | reverse complement strand
CTGGCCTGCCAGCCGGGCCCGTCCGAGGAAGGCGAACTCTGCGCCGCCGCCGGTGTCGGAATAAGAGCAAGGGTCGGAAGGATAGCAAGAAGAGAAGCCAGAAGGACTTTGGCCATGAAGTAGGTCTCCGGGAAAGGGTGCTGGACGCCGGGTCGAAGGGATCCGGAGGCGCCCGGTGCTGTAATCTGACTCATCCCGATCTTCGGCAGAAGCCTGCACCGGACATTGTCCCCCCCGGGACCGCTCCGGTGAGCTACGCCAGTCCCACGCCCCATTGTCACCCCCGCTACTCCCTCGCAACCTGGTCGTCCCATGGTTAGACTCCCCCCAATCCATCCCATCTCCCGCCTCAGGGGCCTGAGTCTACTACTGAGCATGTTGGTCCCTGTTGGGCTGGCCATATCGCCTGGCAACACGGCCGCTCAGCAGACACCACAGACCGCGCAGGGAGGACTCATTGGCCCCCTTGAGAACACGGCGGCGGCGGCGCCCTTCGGTCCGGGCGAACGGATGGAATACCAGGTTCGGCTCGGGCGACTGCGCGTCGGCGAGGGATCCCTCTCGGTGGAGGGAGTGGAGCGGATCCGGGGACGGGAATCCTACCACGTGTCCCTTCGTATTGCCGGCGGGATCCCCCTGGCTCGGGTAGACGACCACTATCAGTCATGGTTCGACATCCAGGGACTCGCCAGCCGGCGCTTCATCCAGGAGACCCGTCAACTCCGTCGCCACCGGTTCCGGCACTTCGAGATCATATCCGAGGAGGGGCGCTGGGACCGGCTGGACCACGAGGCGTCCGGCGAGCTTCCCACCGAGTCCCCGCTGGATGAGATCGCCTTCCTGTACTATGTCCGGACCTTGGACCTGGAGGTGGGTGAGACCTACGAACTTCACCGCTACTTCCGAGCCGACCGGAACCCGGTGACCCTCCACGTCCTCAGAAGGGAGACCATCGAAGTCCCGGCCGGGACCTTCGAAACCATCGTGGTCCGTCCCATCATCAAGGCCGGAGGTCTCTTCGGGGAGGGTGGCGAAGCGGAGGTCTACATCAGCGATGACGAACGCCGACTCCTGGTCCGGGTGGAATCCAGGGTACCGGTCATCGGCTCTCTCTCCATGCGCCTCAAGGATGTCCGCATGGGCCGCCCCCTGGCGCGAAGCGGATCCTGAGCCGAACTCGCATCCAGTTACGACCATCAGGCCCTCAGTCTCCCGTCTGCAGTACGTTTAGGGAGGCCTAAAAAGGAAGATGGGTGCGACCCCGAAACAGTCGTCGGAGCCGCACCCACCCATCACGCCCACCGGTCAGGTGGTGGACGTCAACCAAGCCCTCCTGGCATCCACCTCAGTCGTTGAAGCTCGGAGGGAGCAGAATCCCGTCGATGACGTGGACGATCCCGTTGGAGCCGAAGTAGTCCAGATTATCCAGGTCCAGCGTGGCCTGGTCGCCATTGAAGACGATTCCCGCTTCGGTCTGGGTGATGGTCAAATCCTCGCCCTGAGCGGTGGGAATGGTGATCTCCCCGTCGTTGTCGGCCAGGAGCCCCAGGAGGTCACCGGACGCCACCACGCCCTCGGCGAAGACGTGGTACTGGAGGATGGCAACGATCTGCTCAGCGGAGAACCCACTCAGGTCCGCTGCCTGGAACGTGGCGTTGTTTGGTCCGAAGACCGTCCACCCTTCAGCTTCCACGAACGCGCTGGCGAGACCGGCTTCCACCACCACGCCCAGGAGCTCCTCGGTCTCGGCCACGAACGTCACCACATTGGCCAGATTCTGGTTGCCCAACAGGACGCCGTCGATGACGTGGATCACTCCGTTGTCCGTCTCTACGTCCGCCGTCGTCACCTGAGCACCCTCGATGAACACCTCGCCGTCGGCCGTCAGCGTCACGGTGAGCTCGTCTCCCGCCAGGGTGGTCACCACGTTGTCGCCCTCCTCAAGGGCTCCGGAAGCAATGGCGGACCCTGCAACCACGTGGTAGGTCAGCACCTCCGCCAATGCATCCTCATTCTCCAGCAGCGCGCCAACATTGATGGGACCGAAGGCGTCATTGGTAGGAGCGAAGACGGTGAAGGTGGCCTCGGCATCCGCCAGGGCGTCCACCAGGTCGGCGGCCTGGAGCGCGGCCAGGAGGGTCGAGAAGTCGTCGCTCTCGGCCACCACATCGGCGATGGTGGTCACCGGCCGGTAGGCTTCGGGCAGAAGGATGCCGTCGATGAGGTGGATGATTCCGTTGGAGGCGTAGAAGTCGAGACTGGAGACATCCAGGGTCGCCTGGCCACCATTGAAGACGATCTGGTTCCCGTTCTGGGTGATCACCACATCCTCACCCTGGGCCGTGGGCACGGAGACCTCTCCTCCCTCGGACGCAAGGCGGGCCAGGAGGTCCGTGGAGTTCACCACGCCGGAGGGGAGCACGTGGTACTGCAGAATCTCCACGACCTGCTCGGGATCAAGGCCGGCCAGGACCTCAGCGGCAGCGGCGAAGGCGGCATTGTTCGGCGCGAAGACCGTCCAGTCCTCCGCCTCGGCGAAGGCGTCGCCGAGTCCCGCGTCCACCACCACGTCGAAGAGGGTCTGGGTCTGATTCACCACCGAGG
>SKJY01000072.1 GCA_007121775.1 Gemmatimonadota bacterium | reverse complement strand
CCAGGCGTTCGGGGAAGATCTCCCGGGCCAGCCGTTCGAGGCGCCGGCGATGAAGGACGGCTCCCGCCGCCTGCCCCACCACCAGGAGGTCTGCGGTCACCTCCCCCAGGGTGACCCGGGGGACCGACGGACCCGGGTCCGTCGACCCGTCCCCGCGGGGCCCGACCCGCCCGTTCCGGCTCGTCCCGCGTGGGGGTGCGGGGCACATCACCCGGCCCTCATGCCAGGAGCCCGAAGCGCCGGCAGAACCAAGCCATGTCCCGCCGCCGCCGCCCCCGTAGCCGCCGCGCTTCGTCGAGGGTCCCATCGGTGAAGATGCGCGCCAGGGCCGCGGAGGCGTGGGGGTGGGAGAGTTGCGGACCCACCACCCGTTCCAGGGTCGGGGGGTCGAAGTGGAGGAAGCACATCCGGAGCTTGTTGTAGACGATCTGAGGGAGGTCCACGGCGTAGGGTGGCGCGGTACGGAAGTAGTGGTAGACCGTGGATCGGGGTTCCACCCGGATGGCCCATCCGGAGAGCCAGACCCGGAGGCAGAACTCCACGTCTTCACTCCCCCAGCGGGCGAGACCCTCGTCGTAGCCCCCCACCTCGCTGAAGACGTCTCGTCGGACCACCTGACACCCGGCGGGCTGAAAGGGAACCTCACCCCCGGGTCCGCCATCGGGGATCCAGTGCATATCCAGCGATACGTCGTGCCACGTCCCACCCAGGCCGCGCAGCCCCACATTGTTGGTGTCCCCTATGGCCGGGCCCACCACCCCGGCTTCCGGGTGCGCCTCCAGCGTCTCCAGGATGGGCTGGAGCCATCCTTCAGGAGTGAAGCAGTGGGCGTCCAGGAAGGCCAGGAAGGCTCCCTTGGCTTCCCGGGCCCCCCGATTCCGGGAGCGGGCAGGGCCCAATTCCCCAGCCGCGATGAGGGTGAGGCGGGGCTCCCTCCGCGCCAGCGTCTCCAGCACGGCCACAGTCCCGTCGGTGGACCCGTCATCCACCACCACCACATCCATGAAGTCCGGCGAGTTCCGGAGGAGGCGCTCCACCGTATCCACCACGTTCCGACCCTCATCCCGGGTGGGCACCACCGCCGTGACCAGGGGATCCATCAGCGCGTCATCCGGCTCCGGGCGTCATCGATCATCCCCTGCGCCACCGAGGAAGAGAGGCCCAGGAGGTCGCCCACCTGCGTCGGATCCGCCGCCGCGAGTTCGGCCACACTCCGGATCCCTCCCTCGCCCAGGGCCCGCGCCCGGGCGGGGCCGATGCCGCTCACAGCGTCCACCGACTCCGCGGCGCCCCGCGCCACATCGAAGACCGCCTGATCCAGATCCAGTGGCTGGGAGCGGCGGAGGGACTCGGTGGCGCCCACCTTGAGCTCGGCCACTCCCACCTCAGAGCTGTCCAGCACCTCGATGAGCCGGGAGTTCTCCGTCTCCAGGAGCCCCCTCACCGAGGTGATCCCCGCGTCTCGGAGGGTCTCGATCTGGGAGGCATCGAGGAAGTCCAGCGCCTCGATGGGGCGGGTTTCCGCCGCTCCCACCTCGAATACCCGTGGGTCCAGGCCGCTCACGGGGGTTCCACCGGGGGTCTCCAGGCCGGGGCCCACCACACCTCCGCCCACCGGGATCCCACCTCCGGCCAAGCCGCCTCCTGGCCCTCCGCCCAAGACGCCTCCCAGCCCTCCTCCCACCGGCTCATTCACCACCACGATCCGTCCGCCGCCCCCCAGGAGGTTCTCGTCCACCGGACGGGTGACGGCACCGATGGGATCCAGGAGCCCTCCGGTGACCACGGCGCCGCCCGGACCCACGATCCGCGTAGTGACCTGGAATCCGGTGGTGAACGGAATCAGGGTAGTGATGATGGGCGGAAGGGTCGTGTAGGGGATGAGGGTAAATGTGCCGATGGGCGGAGTGGTATAGGGAATGAGTGTCGCCGTCCCCACCGGCGGCCGGGTTGTGGTCGGGGGTGCCGTGGTCGGCGGAGGCGTGGTGGTGGGCGGCGTGGTGGTGCTGGGTGGGGATGTGGTGACCGGCGGCGTCTGGCAGAGGCACTCAAGCCTCCGCTGCAACAACTCCACCGGAAGGAGTCGCCGTCGAACGGCCTGGCTCACTCCACGGACCTCGCCTGCCTCTACCTGGAGCTCCGCCAGCACCAGGTAGTTCAACTCGTCCTCCACCTGAGGCGGCGGAAGGGCCACCGGGTACACGCTTCCTGCGGGGCCTCCGGATGTGCCCCAGCACACCAGCGCCTGCACCCCTGAGCAGGGGAGAGGGTCGGGGGCGTGGGGCGCCACCAGATCGCACACGATATCCAGGCGGAAGGTCTCACACACCCGATTCACCCGGGTGTGATTTCCCGGGTGTCCACAGTCGTCGGGAAAGGAGGGGGCGTGTCCGGTTACCCGAGTGTGAGGTCGGGCCACCACCCAGGCCCGCAGGACGCTCGCATCGTCCGGAGGCGCACCCTCGCCGGGCCGGGGAGAGGCGGTGCCCTCGGGATCGTCACATCCTCCCCCGCTGCCCATCCCGCACCGGGACTCGAGGCACGCCCTGAAGTCGGGCCACTCCGTACCCGGGGGGATGTAGATCTCATCCCCAAGGGGGGTGATCCCGTACCCCT
>SKJY01000104.1 GCA_007121775.1 Gemmatimonadota bacterium | reverse complement strand
TCCAGGTGGACCTTGGGGACGGCGCCCACCACGGTGTCCACATGGGTGCCGTTCTTGAAGAAGAGGATGGAGGGGATGGAGCGGATCCCGAACCGGCTGGCGGTGCGGGGATTCTGGTCCACATCCACCTTCCCGACCGTCACACCCTTGTCGGCGTACTCTCCGGCCAGCTCCTCCACGATGGGCCCAACAATGCGGCAGGGTCCGCACCAGGCGGCCCAGAAGTCCACGATGGCGAGCCCCTCGGCGTCCTCGATGTCGGACGTGAAGCTGGCATCGGTCACGGTGAGCGCATTCTTTCCATCAGCCATTCGGCGTCTCCTCTCAGGTTCAGTGGGCGGGCACTCTCTGGGCCCATCCCCGATCGTATTGTAGACTCACTCAGTCGGCGCTCCGGCGATACGGGGCGCGTCCTTCACCACCCCCCTCGGTCCAGAGCGTCCATGCCCCCTCACACCCTCCACCACGTCGCCATCGCCACCCCCTCCATCGCGGAAGCGGCGCCCCTCTTCCAACTCCTGACCGGCGAAACTTGTTCCCCGGTGGAGGAGATCCCGGCCCAGGGCGTTCGGGTGGCCTTCATCGGGACCCTTGAGCTCATCGAGCCCATGGATCCCGAGGGCGGCGTGGCCCGCTTCCTGGAGCGCCGGGGGCCAGGGCTCCACCACATCGCATTCCAGGTGCCGGACATTGCCGCCGCTCTGGCGGAAGCCGAGGCCCAGGGACTCCGTCTCATCGACCGAGAGGCCAGGGCCGGCGCCGGGGGGCACCGGGTGGCCTTCCTCCACCCCGGAAGCACCGAAGGGGTCCTCTGGGAGCTGGTGGAAGAGGGGTAGCCTCACCGGGCGGCGGTCACCCGCTCGAGGCCCACCTCCTCGATCATCCAGGTCCCCCGGGCGGTCCGCACCGCCACAAAGGGCACGTCGGGGAAGCGCTGGGAGCCCCGCTCCAGCTCCACCATCACCCGGGTGGTGGGGAACCGGCGCCCGGCCACCGTGGACTCGGAGGTGATCCGGTAGCGGTCGTGACGGAGGATATAGGCGATGGCATCCATCCGCAGTTCGATGTCTTCCCGGGTGATGCAGCGATCCGAGATCCGCAGCCACGAACCCATGCGCTTGAACGCGCATCCGAAGGTGGAGCCGGTGTTTTCCAGGACCGGGCCGTCTTCCGTACCGAAGATCCGGGCCATGGCGTCCAGGTCACGACTGTTTGCCGCCTGGAGGAAGCGTTCCACCGAGATCTGGGGCTGGGAGGCCGCCATGGTCCCGGCGCCGCCGGTGGACGCACATCCGGATGACACGAGCCCCACGGCTACCACCATCGCCACCGACGCCAGCATGCGGGCCACTCGAGACATGTTCTGCACGGAGACCTCCGAAATGGGCACAGGGGCCGCCGCCGTCCGTCCGGACGATGGCCGCTTACCTGGGAAGATGAAACAGATGGAGGGGGGAGGGTAGGGCCGGAATCCGACGCCCACCTCCCCCCTTCACCGCGCTATGCTTCGGCCGCTCGCCCCTCTCTCGGCGCCTCGAAGCGGAACCGCACCGGGCCTCCCTCCACCTCCGGGGGCAGGACCCGCACCACGGTGCCTTCCTCCACCTCCGCCTCCAGGAGCCGGAGCGCCAGGAGGTTCTGGATCCGATTCTGGATCACCCGCTTGAGGGGACGGGCACCGAACACCGGGTCGTAGCCTTCGGCGGCGAGGAGGTCCTTTACGGTATCGTCCACCTCCAGGGAAACATCCAGATCCGCCGCCAAGGTCTTCACCCGGTCGAGCTGCAGGTCCACGATGCGTCGGAGGTCGCCCCGGTCCAGCGGACGGTAGATGATGATGTCGTCGATGCGGTTCAGAAACTCGGGTCGGAAGTGGCGGTGCATCTCCCGGCGCACCCGCTCGCCCACGGCGTCCCAGTCGCCGGCCCCGGCCTCTTCCAGGATGTACTGGCTTCCGATGTTGGAGGTCATGATGATGACGGTGTTCCGGAAGTCCACCGTCCGCCCCTGGGCATCGGTGAGACGACCGTCATCCAGGATCTGCAGGAGGATGTTGAAGACCTCGGAGTGGGCCTTCTCGATCTCATCGAAGAGGATGACGGCGTGGGGGCGGCGACGCACCGCCTCGGTGAGCTGCCCCCCCTCCTCGTAGCCCACGTAGCCCGGAGGCGCCCCGATGAGGCGCGCCACCGCGTGCTTTTCCATGTACTCGGACATGTCGATGCGGACCATGGCCCGCTCGTCGTCGAAGAGGAACTCCGAGAGGGCACGGGCGGTCTCCGTCTTCCCCACTCCGGTGGGTCCCAGGAAGATGAACGACCCCACAGGCCGATTCGGGTCCTGGAGGCCGGCCCGGGCGCGGCGCACGGCGTTGGCCACGCTCACCACCGCCTCGCGCTGACCGATGACCCGCTCCGAGAGCAGATCTTCCAGATGGGTGAGGCGGGCCCGCTCCGACTCCAGGAGCCGACTCACCGGGATCCCGGTCCACTCGCCCACCACCTGGGCGATGTCGTCGGCGTCCACCTCCTCCTTCAGGAACTTCCCGTCGGCCTGGAGAGCCTGGAGGCGCTCGTCGGCCCGCACCACATCGGCCTCGGCCCGGGGAATCTCGCCGTACTGGAGCTCGGCAGCCCGCTGGAGATCCCCGGCGCGGGTGGCCCGCTCCGCCTCGAGGCGAAGCTCGTCGATCTCTTCCTTCAGCTCCTGGAGGCGGGTGATGGCCACCTTTTCGGCCTGCCACTCGGCCTTCATCCCGGAGCTCTTCTCCCGGAGTTCGGCGAGTTCGGCCTCGATGGCTTCCCGGCGCTCCACCGCAGAGCGGTCTTCCTCAGGCGCAAGGGCCTGGCGTTCGATCTCGAGCTGGGTGATCCGCCGCTCCACCTCGTCGATCTCCTGGGGAAGGGAGTCGATCTCGATGCGGAGCCGACTGGCCGCCTCGTCGATGAGGTCGATGGCCTTGTCCGGGAGGAAACGCCCTCCGATGTAGCGGTCCGAGAGGCGGGCTGCCGCGATGAGGGCCTCATCCCGGATCCGGACTCCGTGGTGCACCTCATAGCGCTCCTTCAGGCCCCGGAGGATGGCCACGGCGTCTTCCACCGACGGGGGCGCCACGTAGACGGGCTGGAAGCGTCGCTCCAGCGCCGGGTCCTTCTCGATGTGCTTGCGGTACTCGTCCAGGGTGGTGGCGCCCACCAGGCGGAGCTCACCCCGGGCCAGCATGGGCTTCAGCATGTTTCCGGCGTCCACGGCGCCGTCGGCGGCACCGGCCCCCACGATGGTGTGGAGCTCGTCGATGAAGACCACGAAGCGCCCGTCGGACTCGGTGATCTCCTTCAGAACCGCCTTCATCCGCTCCTCGAAGTCGCCCCGGAACTTGGCGCCAGCCAGCATGGCGGAGATGTCCAGCTGCACCAAGCGCTTGTCGGCCAGCGAAGAGGGCACGTCGCCAGCCACCATCCGCTGGGCGAGCCCCTCAACGATAGCCGTCTTCCCGACCCCGGGCTCACCGATGAGGACCGGATTGTTCTTGGTACGGCGCCCCAGAACCTTGATGACCCGGCGCACCTCCTCGTCCCGGCCAATGACCGGATCGAGCTTCCCCTCCCGGGCCAGATCCGTCAGGTCCCGCCCGTACTTCTCCAGGGCCTGGTACTTGTCTTCCGGGTTCTGATCCGTGACCCGGTGGGCGCCGCGCACCTGCTCCAGGGCGGCGGCCACCGCCGCGCGGGTGGCACCGGCGTCCCGGAGCGCGCGACCTGCGTCATCCTTCTCCTCGGTGAGCCCCAGGAGGAGGTGTTCGGTGGAGATGTACTCGTCCTTGCGCTCCCGGGCCTCCTTCTCGGCGGCCTGAAGCACACCGCGTAGGGTGCGGGAGAGGGAGGGGTCGCTTCCGCCCTCCACCCGGCCGTAGCGGGAGATGGCGCCGCTCACCGCGTCCCGGAGCTGCCCGAGGCGGGCCTCCGCCTTCTCCAGGATGGGCACCACGATTCCTCCGTCCTGCTCAAGGAGGGCCTGGAGGAGGTGCGCCCCCCCCACCTCCGGATGCCCGCTGTCCCGGGCCCGGGTGGCGGCGGTCTGAAGCGCCTCCCCCGCCTTCACTGTCCAACGATCCAAACTTGCCATGTCTATGTCCTCTCTGTGTCTCTCGGTCTGTCCGGCGTAGGGTCCGGCTCCGGTGTGGGGTTCGCTCCCGTCCTAGGCTCGCGCCCGGCGTGGGGTTCGCTCCCGTCGTGGAGTCGGGTCCCAGCATGTCCTTTCGGCTCCGTGGCCCGGTGCGTCTGCCGTTTCGGCAGGCCCGCTGAGGGTGCCGCCGCGCCTCGAGCCCGCCAGAGGGGCGGAAAGGGCGGAGTGGAGCCTCTCTGGGGGTAAAGAGTTTCAAGATCCACGCCAGAGATTTGGGAGGCAGGGATGCACCGGATCCGGCGCACATGGCTCAGGGGGAGTGTGGCGCCGTGGTGGGGGCGGTTCCATAGCCCGTTGGGACGGGGGGGCGGAGGATCCGCCAGGTCATGGCCGCGGGGTAGGGACTGTCGGGAGAGACAACCACCGCGAGAAAAATAGAATCTAGATTCTATTTTTGGGGCAGGGAGCCGCGACTGGGTGATGGCCCGGACCTGGGCGCCTGCCTGCCCAAGTGCATCCCGATCAAGGGTTTCAGCCGCCCCGCCCTACCGTTCTGGCCGATCTTGTCGCCCAGCATGTACCGAGGTCTCCCCCACCCCCTCTGGCTTGTTCTTGGAGGCTGTTGGCAGGGTGGTGAGACCCCGAGAGGAGCCAAATCGGGGGCCTTTTGCCACCAACACCCGACACGAACAGGCTAGAGGGGTTTGCGCCGAGGGTAATGGCGAGTGGCGGTGGGCGAACTTTCCCCGCACACATCATCCGCGGGAAATGACCAGCGAGAAAAACAGAATCTGGATTCTGTTTTTGGGTCTTTTTGTTCCCGCAGCGGCCAGATGAGTGGGTTTCGGCGCGTCTTGAACCCGGTGGACCTTGCTCACCGGTGATCACCGATTTGCCCTCCAGTGATCTGTGATGTGCCGCCCCACCGCCTCCCGCACGGTGGGCTGTTCGGTGATGGCCACCAGGTGACCGCCGGTCTCGAAGGAGAGGAGCCGCGCGCCGGGGATGGTGGCCTCGGCGAAGCGGGCGTTTTCGAAGAGCTGGAGCCGGTCGTCTTCACCGTGGATCACCAGGGTGGGCGCCTGGATCCCGGCGATCCGCTCCCCAGCCGGGGGAGCCAGGTTGTCGAAGAGGGCGCCCCTTGAACGAAGGGAAGCCGGACGCATGCTCTCCATCAGGCGCTCGACCCAGCGGGCCTCCTCCGGCGTCAGGCCAGCGGCCACCTCCCGGTCGGCGCCCATGAGCTCGATGAACCGGTCCTGGAAGAGGCTCGTCACGACCCAGTAGGGGAAGTCGGCGGAGAAGAGCCGCACCAGCATCCTCCCCTTCCAGTCCGCGTCGTCCTGCTCCGGCGCGCCCACCCGGGTCACCCCGGCGGAGACGAGGGTGAGGGAAGAGACTCGCTCCGGGTGGAGAAGGGCGAAGAGGAGCCCCGACGCCCCGCCGGCGGAGAGGGCCACCACCGCCACCTCGTCCACCCCGAGTCCGTCCAATAGCCAGGCGTAGGCATCCGCCTGGGTGTCGGGGGTCGCGCCCTCCGGCACCTCCGAGCCCAGGTAGCCGAAGCGGGAGGGGGCGATCCACCGGAACCCCTCCCCCAGAAGGATCTCGGCCATGAGCTCCCCCAGGTCGTACCCTCCGCCGGCGCCGTGGACGAGAAGCACCCAGGGCCCCTCCGCCCCTCCCGCCAGGTACTCCAGGTCGCCCCAGGGAGACGCGAGGACGGTAGCCCTCCCCTCCACCCGCGCCAGATCCGCCGCCAGGGTGGTCCGGAAACTGGAGGTCACCGCCAGCACGCCTCCCACCACGAGGAGGCCTCCCACGAGAAGCGCGCCACCCAGGAGGGGGCCGACCCACCTGGAGTCCGATGGTGACTGGGGCACAATCCCCTCCTCCCTGAAGACGCTCGAAGGGCCCGCCTCCCGATCCTACCGCTGGGGCGACCGGGATTTGGTTGCAGAGTCACCGATTACATACCTTACAAGCAAGCGAAAGGATTTCAGGAGGGATTCGACCCAGAATCGGCGGACCACTCAAGCCTGCCCATTTCGGATCCCGTCATGGAGCTCCCTCTTGCTCCTCTGGGTCCCCCCGCTCCTCCTCGCGGGCTGCTCGGACTCCGCAAGCCCCACAGAACCCACCGGCGACGCCCTCCGCTTCGCCACGCTCAAGCTTTTGGATTCTTGGACTGACTGAGCGGCGAGGATCCAGCCGAAGCTCCACCGCAAGACAAACCCGGCTCAGCGGGATCGTGGAATCCAGCTCGGTCCGCGTCTACCCGGGGCGGTATGGGGGAAGTCGAGCCGAGCCCGATATTCAGTACAGGTGGGAGGTGGACGGCGTTGTTCACCGGGGAGACCGGGTCGCCTACGCCAACATGTGGACGGCGGTGAACAACGATGCCTGGCAGTTCATCCTCGACTACCCCGAGGGCGCGATCGTCCCGGTCCACGTGGACCCCGACGATCCGGCCCGGGCCGTCCTCATCCCCGGATCCCACCTCCGGGCCCTCATCTGGAGCGCCCTGGGCATCCCCATCTTCCTCCTCGGAGTTTATGTCTGGCGGTACCGGAGGGAGGGGTGACGGGGCGGGGCACCGTCTCAGGGATCAATCGTCCGTCGAAGCATTGATCTGCCCTTCTTCTCGCAGTCTTCCGTGGTCCTCTTTCCTGCCGAGAACCACCCCGCCTTGCACGGCCCAAAGCCTCATCCTACCTTGCGACGATTCAGTAATTTTCCTGAAACAACTCGGTAACAGAATTCTTCCTTCCAGCCCCATGCCGACGGGGCCTCCGAATTCGTCATTTTGAGATTCAAAGACTCTATTGAGCGCTGAACTTTCGACGGACGGGGGAGCGGGAAGGAGAGGCATCCCCCTTTGGGTACGGGCGCTCCTGGCGCTGGCGATGCTCTACATCTTCCTGGTGGGGGTCGCCCTCCTGGAGGTGGGGATCGCGGGGCTCGGGGAGGACTTCACCACCCGGCTTCTGGGCCGGGTCGCCAACCCGCTGTCGGGGCTCTTCGTGGGCCTGCTCTTCACCGTGCTGGTGCAGTCATCGTCGGTGTCTACCTCGGCCATCGTTGGGTTGGTGGGGGCCGGGACGATTCCCCTGGAGTTGGCCGTGCCCATGGTCATGGGCGCCAACATCGGCACCACCGTCACCAATACGCTGGCGGCGCTGGGCAACATCCGCAGGCCCAACGAGTTCCGCCTGGGGTTCGCGGCGGCCACGCTCCACGACTACTTCAAATTGCTGTCGGTAGCCATCCTCCTGCCGCTTGAGATGGCTACCGGGATTCTTGTGCGCCTGTCGACCTGGCTCACGGGGATCCTTCGGGGCAGCGAAGTCAGCGAGATCGGCACAAGCCCCATCCGGAGCGCGGTACGGCTCCCGGTAGGTCTGGTTCAGGATCTTTTGGCCGCGCTGCCCCTGGCTTCCTTCTGGGTAGCAGTGCTCCTGCTGGGGCTGGGGCTGGGCGCCATCTTTGCCGCTCTCGGCGCGCTGACCAAGAACATGCGGGCGCTGGCAGCCGGAGGGGTCGAGCAGGTAATGAACAACCTCATCGGTCGGGGAGGCGGGACCATGGGGATCGTGGTGGGGGTCATCGTCACCGTGGCTGTCCAGTCGTCCAGCATCACCACGGCCATGATGGTCCCCATGGTGGCCGCCGGCCTCCTGACCCTTCGGAGCGCCTACCCGGTGACACTGGGTGCGAACATCGGGACCACAATCACGGCGCTGCTGGCCTCGCTGGCGGTGCTTCGGCCGGAAGGACTGACCATCGCCCTGGTCCACACCCTCTTCAACCTCCTGGCCATCCTCATCATCTACCCGCTCCCCTTGATCCGGGACATCCCGGTGAAGGCTGCTGTGTGGACCGCCGATGTGGCCACGAAGCGCAGTTCGCTGGTGCTCGTGTACGTTCTGGGGCTATTCATCGTGATCCCAGCCCTCGGAGTACTCATTCTAGGTTGATCCCTCACCAGGAGGCGTCCCATGCCCTTCGGATTCACGCGCTCCCGCTCCACCGACGACCGCCTCGACGCCATCGAGGAGATCATCCACCGGATGCTGAATGATGACCGCATCGTCTTCGACCTGGCCATGTCCATCCTTCTGGATGGGGTGGACTGGCGAGGGGTGCGCAGGGAGATCAAGGTCACCGACCAGCGGGTCAATGAAGGTGAGCGGGAGGTCCGCCGCCAACTGGTGATCCGGGCCAGTGTGGCCGGGGGCATCGAAACCCCCACCATCCTGGTCTACATGTCCATTGTGAAGGACATCGAGCGGATCGGCGACTACGGGAAGAACCTCCGCGACCTGGGCCGCTACGGCGCGGACCTCTCCGGCTTTCCCGAATGGTACGAACTGCGGGATCAGGTCGCCAAGATGATCACCGAGACCGCCGAGATCTTCGCCGCGCGGGACACGGAGCGGGCCCGGGAACGGCTCATCGCCGGCGACAAACTCCTCACTGACTTCGACAAGATCGTGCACGCGCTGGTCCAGGAAGACGACGGCCAGCCCCACGCCATCGCCCGGGCCCTGGCTGCCCGCTACCTGAAACGCATCGTGGCTCACCTCACGAACGTGCTCTCGGCGGTGGTCATGCCGGTGGACCGCCTCGACTACTTTGACGAGGATCCGGAGGATCGGGAGTGAACGGCGCGGGTCGGAAACGCTTCGGGCACGGCCGGCGGAGGAAGCGAGCCACCCTGGCGGCCCAGGCAGGAACATGAGATCCGGCCTCGACGCCACCGTCGAGATCCGAGACCCATCCTCCTTCAGGGAGACCTCATGAGCGTATCGAAACTCTACCCCCACCTCTCGCTCGGAGACCAACTGCCTGCAGTGGGCGTACTCCAGAAGCTCCTGAATGCACGGTCCAACAGCAATCTCCCGGTAGATGGAGTATTCGGACCCTCCACCGAGGATGCCCTCAAGGAGTATCAGCGGGCCGAGCGGAGGAAGGGGCGTCGAATGAACATCGACGGAATCGTCAACATTTTCACCTGGTTCGCTCTCACCGAGGGAGCGGGTCCGCTCCAGATCATCGATTGCATCGACGTCTTCGACGAGAACCTCTTCCATCTCGAGGCCCGGAGGATCCGCGGCCTGGGCGGGAGCATGGTGCTCGTTGGGGGAGCGTGCAATGGCGTCCAGGAGGCTGTTGAGGCGATCCGGCACGCCGCCTCCAGCGGCCAGGTCTTCCTCCTGCGCTTCCATGGGCACGGGGGACCCGGAATTGCCGGCATCTCCTGGGGCCACGGGGAGGCCGGCATCGACTACGATTCCGGGCTCCGCCACGACGACGTGGATGCACTCCATTCCACCCTGCACCAACTGCGGGGGATCTTCGGACCCTACGGCTCCATCCAGTTCATGCACTGCAAGACCGGGAGCGGTCCCGAAGGTCAACAGCTACTGAGCAGCGTTGCCGACATTGTGGGCGTGCCCGCAACGGGCGCCGTCGATATTGAGCGTGGAGGCGGCCTCAACTCGTTCCGGTATGTCGGTCAAACGGTCACTGCCGTACCGGGCGGGGGATCGCTTCGATCCTGGTGCGACGACCTCCCCGACTTCGCCGGAGCCACGATGATGTACCGGTAGTCGGGATCGGCGAACTGGAGGGTGAGGTCGGCCGGCTTGCGGCCGCCCCTTGCCGGCACTTACCATCCTGTAAGTATTTTGTGCGCGACATGCTCCGCGCCAGGGGGTGGCACCGTGACCGGGAAGGAAGAAGAGCCCGCGCAAAGGGCGGAGGGCGAGCCGGCGGAACCGGGCGGGCACGAGGGTGGCCCGCCGGGACGTGGCCGCACGTGGCTCCTGGCGCTCTTCGGCGTGGGCGCCGTGGTCTCGGTCCTCCTCTTCCTCCTCTGGCCCACAGCGGAGGAGGAAGCGGACTTCCGCTCCGCCCTCTTCCAGGCCCTGCAGCTCGATGAGGGCGACACCCTCCTCTTCGTCAATCTCCCGCCGGCCTCCGGACGCTA
>SKJY01000251.1 GCA_007121775.1 Gemmatimonadota bacterium | reverse complement strand
GCGGCCTCCCCGGAGCCCCACCCAGAGCGTCACCGCCAGGTAGACGGCGATGATCCCGGTGATGACCAGGGTGTCACTCACCGGGGAGCTCCTGCACGGGACGCGGACTTCCGGAGACACCGGGGCCACCGGAGCCACCGGGGCCGTCGAAGCCACCGGCGCCACTGGAGGTCCCGGGGCCACCCGAAGGAGGGTGCCCCCGGTCCGCCTCTTCCGCCCAGTAGAGGAGCACCAGCGCCCCAAACCCCAGCACCACCAGGGAGGTGGGCCAGAAGAACGAGAAGGGGAGACCCAGGATGAAGGGCTCGGGCCCAGCGAAGAGGATCCCCCCGGGCCAGATGACGGTCAGGAGGTAGAGGACGAAGAAGAGCGTGACCCCCACCCGGACCGCCCGAAGTGGGGGCCTCCCCCCCAGGCGCTTCACTCCTTCAGCGCCGCCCGCACCGCCTCGAAGTCGGGCATGACGCCTGGATCCTCCGATACCCAGGCCCACGCCACGGTGCCGTCCTGGTTCACCACGAAGGCGGAGCGGTTCGCCACGCCCTTCATCCCGAAGAAGTTGTCGTTCCGGACTCCGTAGGCCGTGGCCGCCTCCCGGTTGAAGTCCGAGAGGAGGGGGAAGGGCGCGCCGGTCTCATCGGCGAAGCGGGCGTTCACGAAGGGCGAATCCACCGAGATCCCCATGACCCGGGCGCCGAGGGCTTCCCATCCGCTCCAGTCTTCGGCCACGGCGCAGACCTCGTCAGTGCACACGGACGAAAAGGCCAGCGGATAGAAGAGGAGCACCGCCTTGCCCTTCTCCAGTTCGTCGGAGAGTCGGACCGGGTCCTGGCCGATGCGGTGGGTGAGCATGAAGTCGGGCGCGCGGTCGCCGGGCTTGAGGGGCATGGGGCTAGGGTTCCATGTGTGGGTCGAGTGGCGGGGCGGGGTTCAGGCCCGTCCCGAATGTTCGGCGCTCCAGCTTGCACCTGGACCGGCGATTTCGCAACCAGGGGGTCTGGGGAAGGCTCCCTGGGATATCCTTCGGCCCGGATACACTCCCTTCGATCACCCTGGGTCAATGGTTTTCCTAGAAAATGTCGAATGGTGCAATTATTTGGGTCTTCTCCAATCTTGGTGCAGCGGGGCGGCTGAGAAGCCGAATGAGGAGGCTGGGGCTTGTTCGTGGATGCTGTTGTGGGCGGATGCTCCTGTGGCGGTACTACTGAGGCCGGGCTTGCCAGACCAACACCGTGCACGAACAGGCGCGAGGGGGTCGCCCACAAGGCCCTCCAGGCCGGGCGGAAGTATCGTTTCGAACAACCGGGATCCGAACGACCCGGAGAGACGTGGGGCGATCAAGATTTCGATCACAACGCTTGGGGAAACCACGTGATTCAGGATTTCGCCGCTTCCGCCTGTGCCACCCCATCTCGCGCCGCGCCTGCCTTCGCCGGTTCAGTCTCTTCGACCCCTCATCATCGTGATGAGCCCGGACCAGGGCTCCGGTCGACTTTCCGCGCAAAATAGTGCTGAACGCATTTCCCAAAAGGGCCGTCCGCTCAGCCTCAAGCACCCAGTTCCCCCCTCCCAGCCCCCTCCAAGGCCAGTCCCACCTCCAACGGCTGAGGTCAGTACTTCGGCCTGCGGTGGTCTCGCAACGGGGAGCTCTCCCGTCCACCTCCAGCATGCCCGTGCCGGTTGCACGGAAGTCGGAGGAGCGCCAATTCTTTCGGAGTGGTTGAACTTCAAGGCAACTCGACTTGCCTCTGACCCTCGGAGATACCCATGCCCCTGAACATCGACAACGCCCGCGTCGAGGAGCTGCTGACGGAGGTGACTGGTCTCACAGGGGCGACCAAGACCGAGGCCGTCCGGAAGGCCCTGGAAGAGCGACTCATCCGTCTCAGTGGGACAGGGGGCGACGCACGCCGTCGGGAGCGGTTACAGCGGGTGCTGGAAACCGACATCTGGGGGCTGATTCCTCCGGATCAGTTGGGTCGGGCACCGGACCGGAATGAACGGGAGGGGATCCTGGGCATTTCGGAGCTCGGTGTCTGATCCTCGACGCCTCTCGGCTCCCGTCCCCCATCTTACCGGAAAGAGCAGCGTCAGCGATCCGCAGCGCTCTCTTCCATTCACTGTCCGCCCGCCCGGCGATTCCTTGTCTCCTGGACGGCCCCCTCACTCCGCCAGCACCAGCTTACGGCCGAAGGGCTCCCGCACGTGGGCGGCGTGGGGTGGGACGGCCCAGATGACCTCATAGGGGGGATGATGGTTCGCCGGGCCCCAGAGGTCGGTGAGGACGACGCAGAGATCGGGGCGGTGCCGGGTGGCCTCTTCCAGGAGTGGGGTGAAGTCGGTTCCGCCCCCTCCCTGGAACTCCACGTCCCGGAGCGACGACACCCCCGGTTCGAAGGCCTCGACGGCCCGTACCTTGTGGTCCCCCACCACCACCACGAGCTGGGCGTTCATCCGCCGGGTGATGGCCTCCACCTCGGTGGCGAAGCGCTCCAAGAGCGGGTCATCCACCGACCCGGACACATCCACCACCACCGCCAGGCGGGGCACCCGCCGGGACGACACCGTTCCCGGCTCCCAGGGCATCCGGCGCCCGCCCGCCGTCCGTCCCCGGTTC
>SKJY01000290.1 GCA_007121775.1 Gemmatimonadota bacterium | reverse complement strand
TCCACCGGCCGGGAACCAACTGGATCCACCGGCCCGGAACCAGGTTTTAGGCAAGACTAAAAATCGTTTTAGCCTCGCCTAAACTATCTGCGGCTACCTTTGTCCACAAGGTCGACCAGGGCATCCGTCTCTGGCGCCTCCCCCCTTCCCCCCCCTCGTCTTCCAGGTAATTTCCGTTATGCGACGCGTACTCCAGGTGGTTACCGGCGTGCTACTTGGCCTGGCGGTGGTGGCCGTGGTATTCCTCGGTTTCCCCGGTTCGAACCGGGCGCCGCAGGGGATGGTGGTGAACACCGACGGCTCCTTCCAGCCCTTTCCGGCCCCCCCGTTGGCGCTGGAGACGGTGGAGGGATCTCCCTTCACGAACGAGGAGTTGGGTGGGGAGATCTCGGTGGTCTTCTTCGGGTTCACCAACTGTCCCGATGTCTGCCCCATCACCCTCTGGAACCTGACCCAGGCGGCAGAGGAGTTGGAGGAAGAAGGGCTTGCCTTCCGGACCCTTTTCGTCACGGTGGATCCGGCCCGGGACACGCCGGAGGTTCTCCGCTCCTACATGAACCGGTACCATCCCTCCATGGTGGCGCTCCGGGGGGAGGAGGAGATGGTGCACCAGACAGCCCGGGACTGGGGGATCCATGTGGCCTTCGTGGACCCTTCTGTGGATCCCCACGCCCACCACGACCACGGCGAGCCGAACCATCCTGCGCTGGAGGGTCTGCCTCATCACCACCCTCACGGCGAGGAGGACGAGAGTGACGATCCTGCCACGTACGCCGTGGACCACTCCGCCCGCTCCCTGGTGGTAGACCGGGAGGGCCGCGTCGTGGAGACGCTGGCCCCGTACCTGCCTCCTTCGGAAATCGTGGAGATTCTGAGACCCCTGATCCAGGGACGTTGATCTTGCAAAGCGCCCGGTGAAGTCTTCCTCCCCGCACCCCTCGCCCCGACCCCCTGCTTTTCATGTCCTCGGCATCCATCTCCGGTCCCTCCCGGCTCCAGCCCCTGCTCCCAACCCGGAGCCACGCGGCACGCCTGCGTCGGGCTCTTGACCGGATCGTCCTACCCTGTCTCCTGATCCTGGCCGTCGCCGGATGCAGGGGCGAGAGCCCGGCTGACGATCTCCCGGTCCAGGTGCAACTTTCCGTGGCCCCCACCCCCCCCATCGTCGGTCCGAACCGGCTGGTCCTGGATATCACCGACGTGGACGGCTCGCCGCTGGATGTGGCCGGTGTGCGGATCGAGGGCACCATGACCCACGCAGGCATGGTACCGGTCTTCGATACCGCCATGCCCCAGGGCGATGGCCGGTGGGTGGTACCGGACTTCGACTTCACCATGGGCGGGGAGTGGATCCTCTTCGTGCGGGTGAAACTCCCCGATGGTCGAGAGGCCACCCGCCGCCACGAACTGAACGTAGTGGGACGGCCCGGAGCCGGCGGCGAGAGCTGACGGTGGCTTCATCTCCTGGTCTTCCCTCCTCCCGCAGGAGCGGTGTTCTCCCGGGTCGGGGGCAACCCCATGGACGGCGGGATCTCCTGAGGTGGCCGGGGATCGGAGCCGTCCTCCGGTGGCGCCACACCAGGACGGTTCTCCAGGCACTGGTTCTCGGGCTCGCCGTTCTCATCCTCCTGGACGGTTTCTTCGGCCCTCAACTGGCACCGCGGAATCTGGCCGGGACCGTTCCCTGGGTGCACTGGCGGGGATTTGTCGTGCTGGCCCTCCTGGTGGCCGGGAACCTCTTTTGCATGGCCTGCCCATTCATGCTGCCCAGGCGGCTGGCGAAGCGCTTCGGGCCGGCCCGCTTCCCCTGGCCCGCCTTCCTGCGCTCCAAGTGGCTCGCCGTGGGCCTCCTGCTCTTCTTCTTCTGGGCCTACGAGGCCTTTAGTCTCTGGGCCAGTCCGTGGCTAACCGCCTGGGTGGCGCTGACCTACTTCGTCCTGGCTTTCGTGGTGGACGGGTTCTTCAAAGGGGCCTCCTTCTGCAAGCACGTCTGCCCCATCGGGCAGTTCCACTTCGTGAACTCCATGGTGTCGCCGACGGAGGTGCGGGTTCGGGACCCGGCGGTGTGCGGGGACTGCGCCACCAAGGACTGCATCCGGGGCCGGTACGATCCCGCCGTGGTCCCGGCCTCGGGAACCCTCCCTGCCCATGCCCGCCCCATCCACCTGGACGCCGGCTCAGGGCAGGCACGACTGCAGATGGCGGAGATGGGTAGCGGCCCAGCCTCACCCCGACCGGCAGATGCGGCTTCCGGGCGTGCGCTGGGGCGACGGGGGCTGATCCAGGGAGGGTGCGAACTGGCTCTCTTCCAGCCCCGGAAGGGGGGGAACGGGGACTGCACCTTCTGCATGGAGTGTATCCACGCCTGTCCCCACGACAATGTGGGGATCATCCTCCGTCCCCCACTGGAGGAACTGACCCGGGACCCGGTCCGCTCCGGGGTCGGGCGCCTCTCGCGTCGTCCCGACTGGGCGGCGCTGGCCCTCCTCCTCTGCTTCGGGGCCTTCGTCAACGCCTTCGGCATGGTGGAGCCCATGTTCGCCCTGCAGGCGTGGGCTGCCGAGGCGCTGGGCATCACCTCCCGGGCCCTTCTCCTGGCCCTCTTCCTGGGGATCCTCTACGCCGGCGTCCCCGCCCTGCTCACCGGGGCCACGGCCTGGCTCTCCCGTCGATGGAGTGGAGGCAGTGACCTGCTCCGCCACCGCATCTCCACCTACGCCTGGAGCCTGGTACCGCTGGGTATGGGCATGTGGACCGCCCACTACCTCCATCACCTCCTCATCGGTGGATGGACGCTGGTGCCGGTGGTGCAGGAGTACCTCCGGGACCTGGGGCTCCCTGCAGGCGAGCCCCGTTGGGGCGCCGGGGCCATGGTACCGGAGAGTTGGCTCCTCCCCATCGAGGTCTTCTTCCTCCAAGTGGGACTCCTCCTGACCCTGGTGGCGGGCTTCCGCATCGCCAGACGGGAAGAGGGGAGTCGCCGACGTGCACGGCGGGCCTTCCTCCCCTGGGCCGTGCTCGCCACCCTCCTGTGTCTGGCCGGGATCTGGCTCCTCCTGCAACCCATGGAGATGCGGGGAACCTTCCAGGCCCTCTGACCCCCAGGGGATCGCCGCCCTCTTAGCTGGGACGAACACCGGGCCCACCGGCCTCGGCTAACACCCGAACCCTTTCGCCAACGCCATCCCGTGACCCTGCGATCTCTTTCCCGTCGGGCAGTCCCCATCCTCTGGGCCGCCATCCTGGTTCTGGCGGTTCCCGGCGTCATCCTAGCCAACGGTGGCACCCTCCGGGTGGCCAACGCCGTCATGGGCGACTACCGGGTGTCGGTCTTCACAGATCCCACCCCGGTACGACCCGATTCCCTGGACGTGAGCGTCCTGATCCTGCAGCAGGGAGTGGAGGGAATTCCCGATGGTGTGGAGGTGACCCTCCGCACTGAACTCCTGGAGATCCGGAACCCGGAAGAGGCCCCGGCCGGGGTGTACTTGGGGATGGGAGAGATGCTCCGCGCAACCCGGGAACAGGCGGACGATCCCAGGTACTACGCGGCCAAATTCGGACTGGGGGCAGAGGGCACCTGGGAGATCACGGTGCAGGTCCGGGGGGAAGCAGGCCGCGGAGAGGCGGCCTTCCAGGTGAGAGCCAGGGAGCAGGGACTTCTGGGACACCCCCTCACCATCATGATCCTGGCCCTCCTCCCCCTGGCGGGAGCCGCGTGGTGGCTCACCCGCGACGGAGAGGAGGAGGATGAGGGAGACGTCAGTCCGCCCCGT
Organism: Gemmatimonadota bacterium; assembly: GCA_007121775.1. Taxonomy (GTDB): domain Bacteria; phylum Gemmatimonadota; class Gemmatimonadetes; order Longimicrobiales; family Gaopeijiaceae; genus PWLA01. The sequence goes on along the minus strand of SKJY01000290.1, from coordinate 6,342 downwards.
TCAGGCGCTCCTCCATCCGGTCCCTGATCTGCCGCACATCCTCGGAGTTCAACTCCGGGAGTTCGACCACCCGTTCCACGAGACGGGTGAAGGACCCGTGGAAGAGCTTCCGGACCAGGTACTGGAGGTGGCTCATCTGGGCGGTCGCCCGGTCCACATCCGGGTGATACCGGTAGGCGCGCCCCTCGGAGGTGTGGCGCACGAACCCCTTCTCCTCCAGGGTCCGGAGGACGGTGAGGACCGTGGTGTAGGCCAGTTCATCGGCCAGTTGCTCCTGCACCTCACCCACCGTCCCCGACCGTCGCTCCCACAGGATATCCATCACATCCAATTCCCGGTCGGTGAAGATCGGCTCGCGCTTCATCTAGTCTCCTCGGTCTCGGGTACCATGGCGGCGGACCGCTCCCTAACCCTGACGCGGGCATCCCCCACCCCGCAGTGCTCCGCGCACCCCAGCCGGCGCCGATTCCGGGCCACGCCGGCGTAGACGATTCGGGCCAGGGTCCGAACCCCGGGCAAGCCGAAGAGGGGAGTCAGGCGACGCCAACGGGGCAGGAGCCCCAATACCTCCTCCACCGCCTCCGCTCCCTGGCTGCGGCTCCCGCCTGCCCCCACCAACTGCATGGCATTCCGAACATCTTCTTCCGGAACCCAGGGGAACCGCTCAGCGAACCGCCGATCCTGGTAGGGAAGAAATTCGATGGCCCCGGACTGGTCTCGAACCCGAACCCACTCCACCGAGCGGCGGCAGAGGGCACACTCACCGTCGTAGATGAGGGTGAATCGAGGTGGCTTGGAAACCATGGAAAAGAACGAAAACTGGGCGGAGAGAGGGGAGCAGTTGCGGCTGAGTAACATCATACGGCTGTTGACGGTTACCCCCGTGCCGGCGCCTGGGTCCGCCCCTGCATTCTCAGTCCAATCGGACCTCTATCCGCCCCGCAGCCTCAAGCGACCGGGCCCGGGCCTCCTCCACCGTCTCACCATTGGCCAGCGCCACCCCCATTCGGCGAAGGGGATAGCCCGTGGGCTTCCCGAAAAGGCGGATCTGCGCCGTCTCCACCTGAAAGGCCCGATCAACCCCTTCATACCGGAGCACCTCCCCGTCTCCCCGGGCCAGGATCACGGCCGAGGCGGCAGGGGTCCGGTACCGAATACCGGGGATGGGAAGGCCCAGGAGAGCCCGGAGGTGCAGTTCGAACTGGTTCGGGTCCTGGGAGCAGAGAGTCACCAGCCCTGTGTCGTGGGGCCGGGCGGAAAGCTCGGAAAAGACCACCTCCGTCCCGGTGAGGTAGAACTCGAAGCCGAAGACCCCGGGGCCAGGCAGTCTTTCCAGGATGCGCCGGGACACCCGCTCCGCCTCATCCAATTCACCGGCCTCAACAGCTGCCGGCATCCAGGACTCCCGGTAGGCCCCCATCTCCTGCCGGTGACCGATGGGCGGCAGGAAGGTGATCCGGCCATCTCGTTCCCGAACCACGAGAAGTGTGATCTCCGCCCGGAACTCGATGAATTCCTCCACCAACACCCGCTGCGGGACCCCCGGTCTCCCCTCCTCCGCTGCGAAGACCCAGGCCTGATCCAGCCGCGCCGGGCCGGTAACCACCGACTGACCCCGGCCGGATGATGTCCACAGCGACTTCACCACGCAGGGGTACCCCACCGTCTCGTCGCAGACCCGCCGGAGCTCTTCGGGAGAATCGGCCACCGCGAACACCGGCGTACGGATCCCCAGCTCCAGGGCCACAGCGCGCCGGATCGCCTCCCGATTCAGCGTGAGGGTGGTGGCTTCAGCGGAGGGGGCCACCGGGATCCCTTCCGCTTCCAGTTCCGCCAGGGTCTCGGTCCGGATCGCCTCCATCTCCGGGATGATGTAGTCCGGCCGCACCCGCTCCACCACCCGGCGCAGCGCCGCCCCATCCAGAAGCGAGAGCACCTCGGATTCATGGGCCACCTGCATGGCGGGCGCCCGGTCGTACCGATCCACCGCCACCACCCGAATCCCCAGGTTGTGGGCCGCAATGGCCAGCTCCCGACCCAACTCGCCGGCGCCCAGGAGAAGGATGGTGGAGGGAAGGTTGGGAGAAGGGAGATTTGCGTCCATTGCCCGGGAGGAGGATCTGTACGATTGGGGGCGAAGGTGTTTCGGCCGTGGGAAAGGGGGGAACCGCCGGCGGCGAACCGGCTACCTATCCCCGACCCATCCCATCCCAGCTTAGGGAGGAAGGCCGCGCTCCGCCACCACGATGTGCGGTCCCGTCTTGCTCCCCGGACTCGCCCGCCTACCTTCCGGTGACGGAAACCTCGCCCGCCCATCCAGGACCCATGGACCTCAGAGCCCACCTGCCACAGATCCGCCGGGAGTTGGCCCCGCTTCCGGTCGATGAAGACGTCCCCCTGTCACCCCTCACCACCTTCCGGATCGGGGGGCGGGCAGACCTCATGGTCCACGCGCGGACACCGGACGAGTTGGCCCACGCCATCCTCACGGCCCGTCGCCTAGGGCTCCCCCACATGCTCCTGGGAAAGGGCGCCAACATCCTGGTGGGCGACCAGGGTGTTCGGGGGCTGGTGATCCGGTCTCTAGTGGGGGAGATGGAGTTCCTGGACGACGGCCGCCGAGTCCGCACCGGAGCCGGGGTGGAGGTGTTCCCGGACCTCATCGTGGAGACGGTGCGTCGCGGCCTCGGGGGACTCCATCACTTCGTGGGAATCCCCTCCACCGTGGGGGGAGCGCTCTGGCAGAATCTCCACTTCCTCTCGCCGGCTCCGGCCCGGGAGCGGACCGTCTTCATCGAGGAGGTGCTGGAATCGGCAGAGATCCTGACGGAGGAAGGGGAACGCCGCCAGGTGGGTGTGGACTACTTCCGCTTCGGCTATGACGACTCCATCCTCCATCACCGGGCGGATGTGGTCCTTACCGCCACCTTCCGCCTCGAACCGGCCCCGACGGCCGAGCTTCGCCGGGTCATGCGGGAGAATCTGGCGTGGCGCGACGACCGCCACCCGGATATGTGGCTCTACCCCTCCGCCGGATCCATCTTCCAGAAAATCGAGGGCGTGGGAGCCGGGCGCCTCATCGACCAGTGTGGGCTGAAGGGCCGGGTCCACGGGAGCGCCGCCATCTTCCACAAGCACGCCAACATCATCGTCAACCTGGGCGGCGCCAGGGCCTCGGAGGTGCGGTGGCTCATGGACCTCGCCCAGGAAACAGTGCTGCGGGAGACCGGCTACGAGCTGATCTCGGAGATCGGGCTTGTAGGGGAATTCTGACCGTTAACCCGCCCACCCCCCCGGGAGCTGGCCCCCGGTCACCCCCAGCCAGGTAGCCACGGTCCACCCCAGCGCCGCCAGGTGCAGGAGGAGGAAGAAGACGAGCCCCGCCCGGGGCAGCGGCGAGCGCTCTTCCCGCAGGTTCAGGAGAACCAGACCGATGGGAAGGAGCAGAAGCCACCCCATCTGCGGGAGGAGGTATTCGGCCAGAAGGGGGAAGGTGTCCACGATGACCTGCTCCCCCACCAAGCCTCCCCGGGCCCGGACCACGATCCGGGTCAGGAGGGGCACCAGGACCATGATGTGAGGGAAGATGAGGATGGCATTGATGAAGAACAGCCCTCCTCTCCGGGTCTCGATCCAGAGTTCGCCCCTCCCCTCCAGGTCGGGGAGGTCACCTACTCCGTTCAGTGCCTGCCCCCGCCCCGCCCCGGTCACGTCGTCGCCTCCCGGACCACAGTACCGGGTCCTTCCGGTCCATTGTGCATCATGATCTACTCAAAAGGCTCCGGTTCTGCCCATGAGGATTGGCCGCTCCTCGGCCCCTGCCCCATGGATGGCGTTGAAGAAGAGGCGGTAGGTGCCGGTGGGTTGGGCCCGGAACTGGGGGCGGAACCCGATGAGGACAGCCTGCCCCGCACCGACCCGAGCCCGGACCACCGCCGGCCGACCCGCCAGGTGATCCCCGGCCCCGATCTCCCACCCGCTCATGAGGAGGTCTCCGTCGGCATAGCGTCCTACCACATCCACCCGCTCCGGGTCCAACACCTCCCAGGCCCGGGAGTTCTGGAAGAAGGCCGCCGTCTCGGCGGGTGTGCCGTAGGCGATGGGGTGGGTCTGGTCGAAGACGGTACGAATGAGCGAGCCGGGGACGAAGAGCTCTTCCCGGGGAATGGTCACAGTGGCGTTGGCTACCGGAAGTCCCAGCGCGTCGATGGCGAAGTCCCCGGCACCGTCGAAGGTCACCAGCGTCCCACCGGCCTCCACCCAGCGACGGAGATTCTCGACCCCCTCCCGCTCGATCCCGCCGACGTACGGCTCAGGCATGGAGCCTGGACGGTGACCGAACAGAATGGAGTTGGCGTTCTGATCGGTGAGGACGATGACGTCGTAAGCGTCCAGTTCACCGCGTTGGAAGTGGGCGTTGCGGAGGGTGTCCACCGGGAACTCGTGCTCGTGGAAGATGAAGCGGGTCCACCCCTCGTCCATGTTGCCGGTCCACGGCATGTACAGTCCGAGCCGGGGCGCCTGGAGCGCAACCGTCTCCACCGGCGGGGGGCTGGCGAGGGCGACGACCCGAAGTCCCAGATCCGTGGCCACCTCCCGCACCCGTGCCTCGGTCCCCTCCCCCGCTTCAACCACGAAGGCCCCCGGATCGAAAGAGACGCCGGCGGCCTCGAAGCCGTCCGTTGCCAGATGCACCCGGTCCCCGGCGGCCTGTAGTCGGTTCACGGCAATGCGGGCCGCGTTCCGTCGGGGTGAGAGCGCCCACCCGAAGCCCCCTTCACCCACCATGGAGGAAGCCGGAACGGGTGCCAGATCCACCGGCTCGACCCGAGCCTGGAAGGGCTCGTCCACCCGGACCACATTCACCGCCATCTGCATGGGAACGGTCCACCCGGCGAGGCCGCCGTACGGGGGCTCCGGGGGACCGCCAGGGTAGATCTCCCGCTGTGGGTGCCGCTGGGGCTCCATGAGGTCCACCAGATGGGGCCGGAAGGCCTGCCCGGCGAAAGCCACGTAGGTCCCTTCGGGCCACTCGGTGCCGTTGGCCTGGAAGGCCTCGGAAGCCCGGTGGATCTCCACCCCGCCTCGGCGGAGCACGTTGACCATCTCCACCGCCTCACCCCGGTCCCACTGGTCTTCGGTGGGAATCAGGTAGGCGAAGGGCCCACCGGCCTCTCCGTCCCGGATCTGCTGGCTACCCATCCGATAGATGTTGAAGAGCCAGTCTTCCCGGAGACGAGATCCAATGTCCAGGGCCCCCAGAGACGAGACCAGGAAGTAGTCCATGGACTCTGAGAGCCGAGACCACCCGCCACGCCACGGGTTCATGTAGTGGATGGAGGGCTCGGTCATGGAGAGCTCCCGGCTCCCGGCGCGGATCGACTCCGGGAGAGAGTCGGGGTGGTGATAGACGGGGCTGGCATACCGGTGCGTCACCTCCGAGAGGATCCCCACCTGGTTGTGGAAGTAGGGGGCCGTCCTCATACCCCCGTTCCACCACATGGTGAAGGTGAGCCCCGAGACCACTCCGGGCATCTCAAGCTCCTCGAACCGCTTCGCCATATGCTCACCCACCATGTTCACCCCCCGCACCACCAGGGGGTGGATGTTGGGATTCACCGGATCGGCGAAGGGGGGGATGAAGATCCGGGTCGGAAAGGGTGAGTGCTGATGGTGGTTGAAGATGATCTGGGGGTACCACTCTTCCCAGAGCTGGCGTGCGATGACCTGCACCTCCTGCTGGCGCATCATGAACCAGTCCCGGTTGATGTCGTGGCCCACGTATTCGTGCCAGACCTCCGGGGTGGAGGTGAACTCGTGCTCGGTACGGGCCACGCCCCGGTACCAGTCCACCATGACGGTATGGCCGTCCGGGTTCATCATGGGCATGAGGAGGAGGATCACGTCATCGCGGATCCGCCGGCTCTCTTCCGACTCGTCGGTGGCCATGTGATGGGCCAGGAGGGGCGCAAACTGAGCCACCGCCACCTCCGCCGAGTGCATCCCGGCGTCCACCCAGACGATGGCCCGGCCCTTCCGGGCCAGCTCCCGGGCCTCCTCGTCCGTCAGATCCCGGGCCCGAGCCAGCCGGGTGGCGATCTCCTTCCAGCGATCCAGCTGGGCCAGATTCTCTTCCGATGAGATGTAGAGGAGATACATGGGCTCGCCCCGGATGGATCGCCCGATCTCTTCCTTCATGACCCGGGGACTCGTCTCGGCCAGCGCCTCGTAGTAGGCGTAGAGCTGCTCCAGATCCGCCAGCATGTAATCGGACCCCAACTCGAAACCGATGACGTCGTCTGGGTGCGGAACATCCTGGGCCACCGCCGGAGTGGGGAGGCC
>SKJY01000352.1 GCA_007121775.1 Gemmatimonadota bacterium | reverse complement strand
ATGGAGAGCCGAGGCCACGTACGATGGCCGCGCAGGTACCGCAATGAGTTTGGTCAGCTCGTGGAAGGGGCGCCCTATTCGGAGCGGGACATCCGCCGGCCCACGGAGCTCGTTACCCACGACGAGATGGGCGACTTTCCCATCTTCGTGAAGCAGTATGACGGTATCACCGAGATGATCCTTGACCACCATCCCTTCGATGTGGCCGGCTGGGACGGGTACTTCTACCCGTGGACCTTCAACATCCACGACTTCGAACCCATTGTGGGACGGGTCCACCAGCCCCCGCCGGTGCACCAGACCTTCCAGGGCGACGGATTCGTCATCTGCTCCTTTTGCCCCCGCCCCTACGACTTCCACGAGGAGGCGGTGCCGGCCCCCTACAACCACTCCAACGTGGACTCGGACGAGGTCCTCTTCTACTGCTCCAAGGAGTTCATGAGCCGCAACGGGATCGAGTGGGGCTCCATCACCCACCACCCGGACGGGCTTCCCCACGGGCCCCACCCCGGTCGGTACGAGGCCTCCATCGGGCAGAAGTTCACCGATGAGCTGGCGGTCATGATGGACTCGTTCCGCCCCCTCAAGGTGGCCAAGGCGGCCCTCCCCATCGAGGACGACACCTACCACCGCTCGTGGATCGAGGCTCAGCACCGCAGGGCGGCCGGTGACGGCGCAGAGCGGCCTGAAGTCATGATTCCCTGATCCACCGGAGAACATCGAGATGCCCCGACTGACCGACCGCTACGCCTCCCTGGGGGTGAGCTGGATCGACACCATGCCCCTCCGGAAGGGAGAACTCCTGGAGCGGGGAGTGGACGTCATCGACCTGGGGGCGGGAGACGCCGATCTTCTCCCCCCCCGGGCGGCGGTGGAGCGACTGAAGGAGGCGGCGGAGATCCCGGCGCTGGGGCGGTACGGATTCGGGATGGGGTATCGTCCCTTCCGGGAGGCGGCGGCCCGATTCATGGAGGAACGGTTCGGGGAGCGGTTTGACCCGATCACCGAAACCATCCCGTTGATCGGCTCCAAGGAGGGACTCTCCCTCCTGGCCATGGCCTACCTCTCCCGGGAGGACGTGGCCATCATCCCCGAGCCGGGCTTCGTGTCGTACATCGGCGGAGCCCGGCTGAGCGAGGGAACACCCCACTTCGTGCCCCTGCGCCCCGAGAAGGATTTCCTTCTGGATGTCACGGAGATCCCCTCGGAGGTGGCCGAGCGGGCGCGGCTTATCTACCTGAACTATCCCAACAATCCCACGGCGGCCACGGCTCCCATCTCCTACCTGGAAGAGGTGGTGGCGTGGTGCCGGGAGCATGACGTGCTCCTGGCCTACGACAACGCCTACAGCGAACTGGCCTTCGATGGGTATGAGCCCCCCAGTATCTTCCACGTCGAGGGCGCGCGGGAGATCGCCATGGAGTTCCACACCCTGTCCAAGACGTACAATATGACGGGGTGGCGGCTCGGCTGGGCCAACGGAAAGGCCGAGTTCATCGAGGTGCTGGCGAAGGTGAAGACCTTCGTGGACATGGGACAGTTCATGCCGGTGCAGGCCGCGGGCGCGGCGGCCATCGAAACGCGGCACGACTTCATCCCCGGGAATGTGGAGGTCTTCCGGACCCGAAGAGACGCGGCGGTGGAGGCGTGGCGAGAGGCCGGATTCCTGGTGGATCTGCCCAAGGCCACCATGTACGTCTGGATCCGCCTCCCGGAGGGGGTCGATGACATCGATTTCACCCTCCGCCTCATGGACGAAGCCGGGGTCATCGTGATCCCGGGACAGGGTCTCGGGCCCTCCTGCGCCGGATACTTCCGCATCGCCCTCACCACCGGGACGGACCGGATCGTAGAGGGCGCCCAGCGGGCGGCGGCCGTGCTCGCCGCCATGCAGGCCGAGGCTGCGGCGCCGGCCGCCACCCCTTGAGCGCCCAGATGACCCATCCACCCATCCTGTGGATTCCCGGGCCCGACGGAGTCCGGGACGCCCGCCTGACCCGGTTCGCGGAGGAGTACGCCGGAGGTCGCGCCTTCCGGGAGCTCCACCGCTGGTCCATCACCCACCCGGGGGAGTTCTGGAAGGCGGTGTGGGAATTCACCGGCGTGGTATCCAAGGAGGGCCCCTGCCCCGCCGGGGCGCCGGCCGTGGAGGGCATGTCCGGTCCCATGGACCCGGCCAGGCGGCCCCGGTGGTTCCCCCGGGCCCGGCTCAATGTGGCCGAGAACCTCCTGCAGGCCCCCGGTGACGCCGAGGCCCTCATCGCCTGGGATGAGGATGGGCGCCGGAGCGTTCTTTCCTACGCTGAACTCCGTCACGAGGCCGCTCGGTTCGCCCAGGCGCTCCGCGGGATGGGCGTGCGCCCCGGCGACCGGGTGGCGGGCTTCCTTCCCAACGTCCCGGAGACGGTCATTGCCTTCCTGGGCACCGCGGCGGTGGGCGCCGTCTGGTCGAGCTGCTCTCCCGACTTCGGGACGGCCGCCGTGGTGGACCGCTTCGGGCAGATCGAGCCCCGGGTCCTGGTGGCCGCGGTGGAGACCCGGTACAAGCGGCGACCCATCGACCTCAGGGATCGGGTGGCCGCCATCGCGGAACGGCTTCCGTCGGTGGAGCGGGTGGTGCGGGT
>SKJY01000155.1 GCA_007121775.1 Gemmatimonadota bacterium | reverse complement strand
TGACTGGCGTCGGCACCCACATCGGAGCTGGTGGCCAACCGGTCGTAGAACGCCCTTCCACCCGCTACCACCACGAGGTCGGGGTTCTGCGAGGCGCGCCGGACCGTCTGGATGATCTTCTCCATATTCCCGATTCGGTGCTCCCGCTGGGCTGCTGGGCTCAGCGAAAGATCGACGGCGTCGAACCAGTTGGTGGCCACGATCCGCTTCAGCGCCTCCTCGGTAGAGGGGAACCTCAGGTCCGTCTCCCACCCGGCCTGCCAGGTGGCCTCGGCGCCCAGCGTCGCGCCCAGGAGGTGGATCTCTCCGGGGAGGGGCGCCACCAGGACCACGAGGGGTTCGCTGGCAACGTCGGGAATTCGGTCCGCCATGAGGACGCGCATGGAGGTCTGGATCCGGCAGAGACCGAGGGTGACCTCGTACTCGCTGCAGTCCCCGGCACTCCAGAGATCGCTCAGTCGGCGGGCCGCCGGCTCGATGAGCTGCTCCGTGATCGTGGTGAGGGACTCGGTGCGGTGAAAGGCCTCCATGATGAGGTCCCGTACGGCGTCGGCGTCCGTCCCGATGGCCAGCGTCGCGAGCCGATCGGCCTCCGGGTGGATGAGGCCGGACGGCATCCCCGGCAGATCCGCCACCTCTTCCCGGCTGGTGGCGAGGCGCATGTCCCACTTCCCGAATAACCGGGTAGGCGCCGCGTGGACCGAGATGGCCTCGATGTCCGTGTGACGGGGGTCCCGGCTGATGGATGACCAGACCCGGGCGATGCTGTCGGCCGGTCCCTCGAGCCACTGGAAGAAGCGCTCGTTGTCATAGAGGACGACCCCGGTCACCCCTTCGACGCGATTCCGCGCGGCGGCCACATCCCTGAGATGCCGAAGACCCTCCGGCGACATGGCCTCCACCGCCCGACTTCGGTAGGTGAGGGTCATGAGAGGCTGGTGGGGCTGGGACCCCGGACGATCCTGCTCCGGGTTCATGGGAGACTCGGGTCCGTCGGGTCGTGCCATGGTCGCTCTGCCTCCGCTGAAGGAAGGGGCCCTGCGAAACCGACGGCGGTTGACTCCCAACTGGAGGGCGGACCCAGGGCCCGTTCTCTCTCCGACTCCCGCCAGGAACCCAACTGATGGCAGAGCACCCGGGCTACGCCGCAGAAGCAGGAACTCGCCAGACGAGCCGGGCGCGAACCGGCCGTCGATAGGACCATTCTTTAATGGGGGCCATGCCGGTGTCAACGGTCGCGTTTTTGGCGGCCGGAGATCCGGGGGCCGGAGTGGAGGGATTCCGATTGGCGGGCTGGCGGTTTCCCGGGGTCCGGGCTGGTGGTTCTCCGGGGTCCGGGCTGGCGGTTCTGCTGGCATCCGGGCTGGCGGTCCTGCTGGGGCCACATGTCGGGAAGGTGATTGAGGTGACCCAGGATGTCATTGCCTCACCGTCGATCCCACCTCACTTTCGACGCCATGGACGAACGCACCTACTCCGACGAGGAAGTGGCCCGGATTCTGGACGCCGCCACCGACCCGGGCTACGGCGGGTCAGGCCGGGAGGAAGCGTTTGCGGATCACGCCGACGCTGCCCCCCAGGGTCCGGAGGCGCGCCCCGGTGGACTGACCCTGGCTGACCTCCGGGAGATCGGCGCCGAGGCTGGAATCGACCCTGCCCGCATCACCCAGGCCGCCCGCTCGCTGGACCTGTTTTCGGCCGGGTCCGAGGTGCAGCGAGGGCTCCTGGGGATCCCGTGGCAGCTCCGGCGGAACGTGCCCTTACCCGGTCCCCTTCAGGATGAGGACTGGAACCGCACGGTCGTGCTCCTCCGCGAACGCTTCGGTGGGCCCGGGGAGATCTCGGTAGACGGGTCGCTGAGGAGCTGGAGTGAGAAGGACGTCTCGGTCTTCCACGAACCGGACCCCACGGGTCCGGGCTGGCGTCTCCGGCTGGAGCTCGAGGCGAAGGAAGCCAAGGAGGGGTTTGAAGCGGCCGGACTTCTGGCACCGACCGGAGTGATCCTGGTTCTCGTGAGTCTGTTCACGGATGCTCCGGAACTCCTAGTGTGGATCGGCATCGTGGCCATGGTCGTGGCGGCTTTGCTATGCGGCGTGATCGCCGGGGCCTTTGTCCCCCGGTGGCAGCGGGCCCGGGAGAGGGAGTTGGAGGCCTTCGCCGGTGATATGACGCGGCTTGCCGCCCGGTTGGAGCTCGGTCCCGGAGCCACAGACCAGGAGTGATTCCCAGTACCGACTCCGCTCACCACCCGGTGGCAGCCCCGCTCACGAAAAGAGCGGCAGGATGTTCTCCCGGATGAAATCGAGCCGGTCCACTTCGGCGATGTGGGTGATGAACTCTTCTTGCATCTTGTAGACGATGACGAAGATCCAGATGTACCACCTGTACTTCAGGTACACCGCGTAGGCCTTCGCCTCTTCCGAGCCCTTGAAAAAGAAGATGGCGGAGTAGATCAGGAAGAGGGGTTCGAGGAAGTTCGGGAAGAAGAAGAAGTAGGTCGTGTCCCCGGTGATGAAGAAGAGTGCCTGCCCCACCGTCCTCAGGGCGAAGAACCCGTACATCCACTTCCTGAGCCCCCACTGAAACCGCCAGGCGGCCAGGGCCATTCCCACGTAGGCCAGCCAGTC
>SKJY01000031.1 GCA_007121775.1 Gemmatimonadota bacterium | reverse complement strand
GGGGAGACAACACCCTCTCCATTGTGGACGCGGAGAGCCTCGAGGTCCTCCACACCGTGCCCTCTGCCGACTTCCCCATCCGGGTGGTCATGGACGCCACGGGGAGTCGGGCCTTTGTGACCAATGCACGATCGGGCCACCTTCGGGTTTTCGATGTGGCGACTCGCCAGGAGGTACTGGCCCTCCCCATCGACACCCCCGTTGTGGATGCAGGGCCTCAGGTTCTGGCCTTCGAGGGAAGTTCCCTCCCCATCGGGGTCATGGCGGATCCCGACGGGCGTCACGCCTACGTGGCGGCTGCCAGCTCCGATGTGGTAGCTGTGGTGGACCTGGTGGAAGGAGTCATCACACGGCTCATCGAGGTGGGCCGGGAGCCCGACGGGCTGGCCTGGGCTCCGGGGCTTCGCTGACGGGCGTCGACCACGGTGCGGGCGGAGGGCCGGAGATGACCTCTACCCCCTCCTGCAGTGGGCTCCATCTCACGATTTCCGGGGGGCTGCCGATACTCAAGACCGAACCCAGGCTGGCGCTTTTCCCAGGAGACCTGAGGTGGCCTCAGGGACCCAGGCTTCGCGCCTCGGTCCGACCTCGGCGATTGTGGCAGGCGAAGGGGTGATTGGTCCTGCCGGGAAGGCTCCCCGAGACGCCGGAAACCTCTGTGAACAAGCTGCTTCAGACCGAAATCCTCTACGAGATATCCCTGGCCATGGGCCGGAGTCTGGATCTGGAGGATATGCTCGCACAGAGCCTCTCCGCCCTCCTCAGAACGCTGAATGGGACCGGAGCCGGGGTCCTTCGCTGGATCGAAGCAGCCTCGGACGGAAGCAACGGCTCAAGCCCCCCATCGCCCCGGCTGGAATGGCAGGAAGCGTATCTCGTGCCGGCAAGTCTCGGGGAATCGGCGGTCCACCGAGCGTTCCTGCGGCAATTGGCCCTTCCCCCCACACCCGAGGCGCTGCCTGCGTGGCGAATGCGCCTCCCCTTGACGGTCGTCGGTCCTGATGTGACGAGCTACGCCCTGGAGCTACCGGACTTTGGCGTCCTGATTCTCCACCGTCGAGGGGGACGGCTGCCGGAAGACTTCGTGCGATCCCTGGAACGGCTCATGGAGAAGCTCTCCTGGGCCGCCCAGGCGTGCCTGCACAAGAGTGAACTGAAGACCCAGATCCGCCTGGCTCAGGCTGCCACAGAGGCCAAGAGTCGCTTTCTGGCCAACATGAGTCACGAGATCCGAACCCCCATGAACGGGATCCTGGGGATGATGGATCTGGTCCTTGAAACCCCGCTGCAGCTAGGTCAACGAAAACAGCTTGGCTACGCCCGAACCTCCGCAGCACACCTGTTGGACATCATCAACCAACTCCTGGACCTCTCCCGAATCGAGGCCAACCGTCTGGACCTGCGCCCCCGCCCTCTGGACCTGCGGGCCTTCCTGGATGACATCACCTGGATCCAGTCGCCCCAAACCCTTCGCAAAGGGTTGGAACTCGAACATTCGGTGGACCCACATCTACCGCATTGCGTGCTGGCCGATGCCACCAGACTGCGCCAGGTGCTGGTGAACCTGCTGGGGAATGCGGTCAAATTCACGGAATCGGGAACCGTCCGCCTCGATGTGGATCTGGCTCCGCCGTTGTCGGACCCTCCTCGTGCCCGGAGCAACGGAACATCCTCTCCCATCCATCTCGTTCGATTCCGGATATCCGACACCGGGATCGGAATCCGCTCGGAAGACCTGGAGCGCATCTTCCAGGCCTTCGAGCAGGTGGACGGGCACAGCGCCCGGCGATTTGACGGCACAGGACTAGGCCTCACCATCACCCGGGACCTGGTGGGGATGATGGATGGAGATATGCGGATCGAGAGCGAGGTGGGCCGGGGAACCATGGTGACGGTCATCCTCCCTCTCCCGGAAACGGAGCACACCGAAAGCGACTTCCACGGACCCGAACCCCCGGATGCCCGGGAGCCGGAGCGAGGATCGGAGACCCTGGAGATCCCGGAAATAAGCATCATACCCCCGGCTCCCAGCCCGGCTTCCCCAGTTGCTCCTGACCCTCCCGGTGCCGGTCCAGCCCGCATTCTCCTGGCGGAAGACAACGAGATCAACCGGGAGGTCGCTCTAGCACTCCTCGGGAAGATCGAGGCTTGGTGCCGTGTGGCGGGCAACGGCATCGAGGCCCTGGAACTCCTGGAGGATGAGGAATTCGATCTGGTCCTTATGGACATGATGATGCCCCACATGGACGGGTTGGAGGCGGTCCAGCGCCTCCGGGAGCGGGAACGGGTAGAGGGACTCCCCCGGACGCCCGTCATCGCGTTCACGGCCAATGCCATGAAGGGCGACCGGTCCCGCTACCTGGCCCAGGGAATCCAGGGCTACATCTCCAAGCCCATCGACGCCCCAACATTCTTCGAGGAGATCCGACGCGTGCTTGAAGATGCCGAAACACCGAATGGAGATCACGGCCGGCCAACCGATGGGGAGTCACACCCGGAAGTCGGCACCTCTGCCCCGGTGGTAGACTGGGACGCCGCTCTCGGCCAGATGGGAGGCTTTGAAGACCTGCTGGTCAGAGCCGCCAAGATGTTCCAGGACGAGCTCCCGGGCTATCTGGATCGCCTGGACCGCGAG
>SKJY01000157.1 GCA_007121775.1 Gemmatimonadota bacterium | reverse complement strand
GACGGCGCCGAGCGGCCTGAAGTCATGATCCCCTGATCCACCGGAGAACATCGAGATGCCCCGACTGACCGACCGCTACTCCTCCCTGGGTGTGAGTTGGATCGATACCATGCCCCTCCGGAAGGGAGAACTTCTGGAGCGGGGAGTGGACGTCATCGACCTGGGGGCGGGAGACGCTGATCTTCTCCCCCCCCGGGCGGCGGTGGAACGACTGAAGGAGGCGGCGGAGATCCCGGCGCTGGGGCGCTACGGGTTCGGGATGGGGTATCGTCCCTTCCGGGAGGCGGCGGCCCGCTTCATGGAAGAACGGTTCGGGGAGCGGTTTGACCCGATCACCGAAACCATTCCGTTGATCGGCTCCAAGGAGGGACTCTCGCTCCTGGCCATGGCCTACCTCTCCCGGGGAGACGTGGCCATCATCCCCGAGCCGGGCTTCGTGTCCTACATCGGGGGAGCCCGGCTGAGCGAGGGGACACCCCACTTCGTGCCCCTGCGCCCCGAGAAGGACTTCCTCTTGGATGTGGAGGAGATCCCCTCGGAGGTGGCCGAGCGGGCACGGCTCATGTACCTGAACTATCCCAACAACCCCACGGCGGCGACAGCGCCTCTCTCCTACCTGGAAGAGGTGGTGGCGTGGTGCCGGGAGCATGACGTCCTCCTGGCCTACGACAACGCCTACAGCGAACTGGCCTTCGATGGGTATGAGCCCCCCAGCATCTTCCACGTCGAGGGCGCACGGGAGATCGCCATGGAGTTCCACACCCTTTCCAAGACGTACAACATGACGGGGTGGCGGCTCGGCTGGGCCAACGGAAACGCCGAATCCATTGAGGTGCTGGCGAAGGTGAAGACCTTCGTGGACATGGGGCAGTTCATGCCGGTACAGGCCGCGGGTGCGGCGGCCATCGAAGCCCGGCACGAGTTCATCCCCGGGAATGTGGAGGTCTTCCGGACCCGGCGAGACGCGGCGGTGGAGGCGTGGAGGGAGGCCGGGTTCCTGGTGGATCTACCCAAGGCCACCATGTACGTCTGGATCCGCCTCCCGGAGGGTGTCGATGACATCGACTTCACCCTCCGCCTCATGGACGAAGCCGGGGTCATCGTGATCCCGGGACAGGGGCTCGGTCCCTCCTGCGCCGGATACTTCCGCATCGCCCTCACCACCGGGACGGACCGGATCGTGGAGGGCGCCCAGCGGGCGGCGGCCGTGCTCGCCGCCATGCAGGCCGAGGCCGCGGCGCCGGCCGCCACCCCTTGAGCGCCCAGATGACCCATCCACCCATTCTGTGGATCCCCGGGCCCGACGGAGTCCGGGACGCCCGCCTGACCCGGTTCGCGGAGGAGTACGCCGGAGGCCGCGCCTTCCGTGAACTTCACCGCTGGTCCATCACCCACCCGGGGGAGTTCTGGAAGGCGGTGTGGGAATTCACCGGTATGGTATCCAAGGAGGGACCCTGCCCTGCCGGGGCGCCGGCGGTGGAGGGCATGTCCGGTCCCATGGACCCGGCCCGCCGGCCTCGGTGGTTCCCCCGGGCCCGGCTCAATGTGGCCGAGAACCTCCTGCAGGCCCCTGATGACGCCGAGGCCCTCATCGCCTGGGATGAGGATGGGCGCCGGAGCGTCCTCACCTACGGCCAGCTCCGTCACGAGGCCGCTCGGTTCGCCGAGGCGCTTCGCGGGATGGGCGTACGCCCCGGCGACCGGGTGGCGGGCTTCCTCCCCAACGTCCCGGAGACGGTCATCGCCTTCCTTGGCACCGCCGCGGTGGGTGCCGTCTGGTCGAGCTGCTCTCCCGACTTCGGGACGGCCGCCGTGGTGGACCGCTTCGGGCAGATCGAACCCCGGGTCCTGGTGGCCGCGGTGGAGACCCGGTACAAGCGTCGCCCCATCGACCTTCGGGACCGGGTAGCCGCCATCGCGGAACGGCTTCCGTCGGTGGAGCGGGTGGTACGAGTGGGTGGGTCTGCGGTGCCGGGTGGGTCCGCGGTGCCGGGTGGGTCCGCGGCGTCGGATGGGGCCGAACCCCTTGGGGACGCTGTGGACTGGGACGACTTCCTGGCCGGCGGTGGGCCAGGCTGGGTGGCCGGGGGTGAGTTGCTGACTCCCCGCTACGAGCATCTCCCCTTCGACCATCCCCTGGCCATCCTCTACTCGTCCGGGACCACCGGGCTCCCCAAGTGCATTGTGCATTCGGCAGGGGGCACGCTCCTGCAGCACCGGAAGGAGCACGCGCTCCACCTGGACCTCCGTGCCGGTGAGCGGTTCTTCTACTTCACCACCTGTGGGTGGATGATGTGGAACTGGCTGGTGAGCGGGCTGGCCGAGGGTGCGGCCCTTGTCCTCTACGACGGGGCCCCGGCCCTTTCGGCTCCGGGCGGTCAGGCGGGTTCGGCCTCCGGCGACGTCGGCGCGGGGAATGGGCCGCCCGATATCCTCTGGGAGCTGGCCGAGGCCGAAGGGGTCCACCATCTGGGGGTCAGCGCCAAGTACCTGGCTCTCATGGAGAAGGAGGGGGTGCGCCCCGGAGCCACCCGCGATCTGGGGGCGCTCCGGACCATCCTCTCCACCGGAAGTCCCCTGGCGCCAGGGAGCTTCGACTGGGTCTACCAGGAGGTGAAGGCCGACGTGCAGGTGGCCAGCATCAGCGGGGGCACGGACATCGTGTCGT
>SKJY01000270.1 GCA_007121775.1 Gemmatimonadota bacterium | reverse complement strand
GCTCCCCGTCTCGATGGTGATCCCGCTCTCGTCCATGACGATCCGGTTTCCGTGGCTGTCTTCGAGGGTGATGCTCTCGGATCCGTCTCCGTCATCCAGGGTGATGACGTGCCCCTTTCCCGTGCGGATGACCCGTCGCAGGGGCTCGTCGGAGGGGGGGGCGTCCTGCCCGCTCCATAGGAAGCCCACCACGTACGGCCGATTGATGTTCCCATGCTCGAAGGCCACCAGGGCCTCATGGTCCACCTCGGGCTGGAAGAAGAACCCGGTCTCGGGACCCGCCATGGGAGCCGCGATCCGAGCCCACGCGCTCTCCGGTTCCCCGTCCATCCACGGGAACCGGAGCTTCACCCGTCCGAGCCCTTCCGGGTCGTCGACGCTGGTTACCAGGGCGATGACCACCCCCGCCATTCGCTCAGCCACGGAGGATCTCCATCTCGGCGGTGAACTGGGTCGTGTACCCGGTGGGACCGAGGGTGTGGGTGGTCTCCCGAACCAACCAGTGGCCGCTGAACCGTGTGCCCAGCCCAAGGAGCCGGATCCGACGACCCGCCCGGAGCTCCGGAAAGCCCACGGTGGTCCCGCGCCCGGTGATGAGCCCTCTGGCGATGCCACGG
Organism: Gemmatimonadota bacterium; assembly: GCA_007121775.1. GTDB lineage: Bacteria > Gemmatimonadota > Gemmatimonadetes > Longimicrobiales > Gaopeijiaceae > PWLA01. The sequence continues at coordinate 2,052 of SKJY01000270.1, read as the reverse complement.
AGGATCCCCAGCGCGCGCTCCCGCGCCTCTTCCTCGCTGGCCACCACCTCGTCCACGACCTCTTCGTGGGATTGGGCCAGGGCCGAATCGATCTGGGCCAGAAGCGCCGGGTCCGGGAGGTCCGGATCCAGGTCCTGCCAGGTGGCCTCACCCACCACCGAGCGGTCGTCCCCGCTCCGGGTGGGATCCCACCCCCGCACCGTGACCTTCGCCACCTGGCCCTTGGTCTTGAGGGTGGGGGTGAACGAGACGAGGGAGCGCCCCCACTCCAGTTCGTACACGGTGCCGGCGGTGGGGCGGGGACCAAAGAAGAGGCGGGGCGTGTCACCATCCTCGCCCAGCGTTACGAACACGTCGTATCCGAGTCGCCGGGCGCGCCGCAGGAGGAAGAGAATGGGGTATTCGTTGTTCACCAGGAGGTACTCGTGGGTCTGCTCATCGGCTCCTCCGGGGATCTCCGGCTCCACCTCGAGCCGTCGGGCGATGTCCTCGGCTACCTGCGAGTCGGTCTTTCCCTCGTAGACGATGGTTTCCTGCGAGCGCTGGAGGGTGAAGAGGAGGTTCAGCGCCCTCACCCGCAGGGTGGGGTTGCCGGAGGCCGGGAAGTTGGGCGAGAGGGAGACGATCTGCCCTACCATGAGGAGGGCCGAGTCCCGACCCCGGTATCCCACACGCAGCTCCACCCGGGCGCCGGGCTCGAAGTTGGGGATGGCCTCCCCGCCCTGCCGGGATAGAGGCTCCCCACGCTCATCGAAGGGGCTGGAATACTTGGGGACCCGTCGGACCGGATCCCAGTCGTTCAGGGTGAATTCGAAGGAGTCCAGCCCCTCCATGTCGTCCTTGTAGCTCACCTCCAGGACGTCGCGGATCACCTCCCGCCCGAGATTCTGACCCTTGAGTCGGATCTCGAAGGTGGGAGCGAAGAAGGTCTCCCCGGCGAAGATCGGTTGGCTCGACATGGGGCTACGGCACCGGCGGGATCTGGAGGACGGTTCCGGGCTCCAGATCCCTCACACCGGCGAGGTCGTTGTGCTCGGCGATGAGGGGCCAGCGAGCCGGGTCCCCGTAGGCGTCCCAGGCAATCAGGGGGAGGTTGTCGCCCCGCCTCACCACGTGAACCCGGGTGTGGTCCGCCGACTGGAGGTTCAGCTCCCGCAGCTGCTCCTCCATGGTCCTGTACTCCCGAAGCTGCAGGGAGACCATGGCCCGGAGGGGGACACCGTCGGGATTGAAGAGGGTGAACCGCCGGTCCACGCTCAGGACCACGCAATCGAAGGAGGGAGCCGGGCGCATCTCCTCGCCCAGGGTCGGGCCGGGCAGATGGTTGCCCCAAGTGACCCGAACCAATGGGGGGGTGTGCAGCTCTCCCTCGATCCGGACCAGTCGATACAGCCGGTCCGCCAGGATCATGGGGTCGTCGTCCAGCGCCAACTCCGGCGCTCCGGCTCCCGTCCCCCTCTGGTCGGTGGAGTCGAAGAAGAGCTCCAACGCCAGGGTCTCCGCCTCGCCTCGCACGAACTGGAGGACCGGCGCATCCAGACCGGGGATGGCGATCTCGGCGAACTGAGCCGCCTTGCTGAAGGTGTACTCGGTGGGGTTGTACGGGACCTCGAGGGGCGATCCCACAGGGTTCTTGCTCAGATCGAGCCGCTGGAAGGTGAGCTTGGCCATCAGAGTCTCGCCGCCCGGTCCCGCACCGATTCATCCTCCTCCCGGTCCCGGCGCTGGGCCTCCCGCTCCTCAAGGCGGGCCAGGACCACCTCCACGATCCGGTCCAGGACCTCCGGGGTGAGGAGGGCGTCCGGGTCGGCCACCCGCACCCGGCTCACCACCGACTCCACACGCACATCAACGGGCATGGCCTGGCCTCCTCATCGGAACACTCGCAGTACCCCGTCCAGCGTCTTGCCGGGCGAGACGACCAGTTCCAAGCGCTCATGAGCGATCTCCAGCGACTCGATGGCCAGCGCGGAGGAGCCGGCGTCGAGTCCGGGCCCACTCCACCGCACCGGGATCCCGCGGTGGAAACTCCAGATCTTCACCGGCGCCCGG
>SKJY01000226.1 GCA_007121775.1 Gemmatimonadota bacterium | reverse complement strand
GGGGCTCGGCTCCCGAGCGTCCGGCTCTCTCTTCGATCATCGGAGAGGCGGAGTCGAGAAGGGGCCAGGGACCGGCGCCAGAGACCATCAGGGGAGGCCGGCAACGGAGCCGCTGGCTACCCGGGCTCGGGATCCTCGCCGCGGCGGCGGTCGTTGTCTTCCTCTTCCTGAGAGGGACCCCTGAGGCTCCCTTGCCCCTCCCGTCGACGCCGGTCACGGCTCCCCTTGCGGCCGCGGAGTTCAGCACCGGCAGCGACCAGACCGTCACCGCCCGCCTGAACGACGGGACCTTCGTTCGGCTCGCCCCGAGAAGTCGGATGCGGGTCGAACCCGGCGACAGCACCCGGGACGTCTTCCTCGAGGGGCGCGGCTACTTCGCCGTCGCCAGCGATCCGAATCGTCCGTTCCGGGTCCACACGCGACTGGGCGAGGCCCTGGTCATCGGCACCCGGTTCGAACTGGAAATCCAGGATGACAACCTCCGCCTGGTGGTCACCGAAGGACACGTGGCCCTCACCGCCGGGGGTGACCGGATCGATGCGCGAGCCGGCGACGTGATCCACCTCGCCGCCGAGGGCGTTCCCGTTGTGGAAGAGGTCGAGGACGTCCTCGAGATCCTCGACTGGCCCATGGGACTCCTCGTCTTTCAAGCGACCCCCCTCCGGCGGGTGGCACGCGACCTCACTGCCCACTTCGGGATCCCGGTCCGGATCGAGGATGCCGAGGTGGGTGAGCGGACGGTGACCGGCTCCTTCGAAGAGGAATCGTTGGAGGAGGTGCTCAGCGCCATCTGCCGTGCCACTGCCACCCGCTGCGTCCGGCGGGGAAGCGAAGTCCGCATCGAGGCCGGAGACGATCCATGAGGTTGTCCGCACTCCATCCCACCCCGTTTCACCCACCTATCACCCAAGGAGTTCGTCATGCAGTCTGAGCTTCGACACCGAGCGGGCCTGCTTTTGGCCCTGTTCGTTCTTCTCTTCGCGGGGCCGCCCGTGGACGTTCTGGCCCAGGACCAGGCCCAGGTCGCTCGTGCTTCCCTGGCGACCCAGACCACCCCGCGTTCTCTCCTCACCTCCCCCGCGAACCTGCGGGCCGAGACGGCGGTGGAGGTCCGTGAGGCGCTCAGACTCCTGCAGCAGAGTTCCGGGGTCTCGCTGGTGTTCAGCGAGAGTCTTCTCCCTCAGGATCACCGAATCGTCTGTGATTGTGAGGGGCTGAGCGTGAAGGAGGCCCTGGAGCGAATCCTCGATGGCACGGACCTGCGATATTCCGAGGCCGGGAACCACATCATCATCGAGCCCCGGGAGACTCCGGCTCCTGCTGCCGCCGCCGAGGCCGTGGTGGGGGAGATCGCGGGCACCATCGTGGACGCCCAGAACTCCCAGCCGCTGGCGGGTGTGCAGATCGAGCTGGTGGGTGAGAATCGCGGGACGCTCTCCGGAGCCGATGGCCGCTACAGCCTGTCCGGTGTACCGGCGGGCCCCCAGCAGCTGCGCATCCAGCGGCTCGGGTATGCCACCATGACCCGTTCGGTGACGGTGGCGGCCGGTGAGACGGTGGTCCTGGACATCCGCATGGATCCCACGGCCCTCTCCCTGGCCGAAGTGGTGGTGACGGTGACCGGGCAGGAGCTCCGTCGCTCCGTGGCCAATGCGGTGGGAACGGTGGGGCAGGCCGAGGTGGAGCGCTCCGCCGTGGCCAACGTCCAGGATCTCCTCTCGGGCCGGGTGGCGGGGATCACGGTTCTCGGGAACTCGGGGCAGGCCGGCGCCGGAGCCCAGATCCAGCTCCGGGGCGTGAACAGCCTCACCCAGGGCAACGAGCCCATCATCTACGTGGACGGGGTTCGGATCTTCAACGGGCGCACTTCTACCAGCGTGGCCGGGCGCCAGTTCGTCTCGCCCTTCAACGACATCAATCCGGCGGACATCGAGCGGATCGAGGTGGTGAAGGGTCCGGCGGCCACGACCCTCTATGGCACCGAGGCGTCCGGGGGCGTGATTCAGATCTTCACGAAGCGGGGCCGGGAGGGTCCGGCGGAGTGGTCCGCCGAGGTCACCGGCGGGTTCAACTCTCTTTCAGCCATCGGGCCGTCGTCCGACGAGACGGGGCTCTTCATCCTGGACTGCCGCGGCGTGTTCGAGGCCGGGGATGGGCGCCGCTTCGAGGATCCGACCTGCCCCTCCCGAGGGTCCTGGGCCGGGCTCGGGAGCATTCAGCGGTACGCCCTGAGCGTGAGGGGCTCGGAGGGGTCGGTGAGCTACTTCGTCTCCGGGAATATGGCCCGGGAGCGGGGTGTTCTCCCGGTGGGCGGGAATGATGACGCCGGGCTCCGGGCGAATGTGGACTTCCAGCCCGCCGAGCGTCTCAACATCTCGGTGAACTCGTCTCTGGTGAAGCGGACGGTGGAGTGGTTCCCCGATGGACTCAGCGCCAACGGGACCCTCCTGAACATCTCGCGGGGGGCTCGGGGCAACTTCACCGGAGGGACCGGGTGCACGGAAGAGGGCGTGATCTGCATGCAGAACGCCGAGATCTTCAACACGAACAGCACCACCGAGACCCATAACTACGTTCTCGGGGGCACGGCGACCTTCCGCCCCTTCGACGGGTTCACCTCGCGGCTTTCGGTGGGGTACGATTACACGAGCGCAGATGTTTCCGACATCATCCC
>SKJY01000156.1 GCA_007121775.1 Gemmatimonadota bacterium | reverse complement strand
GAGAACGCCCCCTCTTCGCCGGTCCGCCGGCCCTGGGAGTTCATGAATCAGCAACACTGGACCCTCCTCCTCATCCGTGGGGACCGGGAGGATCTGAAACAGATTTCCCTTCCGGCACGAAGAATTCGATTTCTGGTGGCCGGTGCTTCCGTTCTGGCCTTGGTTCTCCTGGCGACGGCCGTGCTGGTGGGACTCCAGGCTCGGGACGCGGTGGCCCACCAGCTTCTGGAACGACAGAATCGGGTTCTGGCGGCGGAGCTGGAGATGATGCGGGATCGGGTGGATGGCCTCCAGGGAGAGCTTCAGGCGCTGGTCGAGAAGGATTCGGAGATTCGACTGGTGGCGGGGCTGGACCCCATTGATGCCGAGGTACAGCGGGTGGGAATCGGAGGGCCGGGCTCTCCTGACCTGCGCTCCCACCCGCTCTACGAGATGGATGAGGAGGCGGCGGCAGGAGCCTTCGCCCTGACCTACGACATCCACGCCCTCGAGCGGAGGGCACGCCTTCTCCGCGAGAGCCTGAGCGAGGCCGGTACGGAGTTGAGGACCCACAGGGCCATGCTGGAGGCGACGCCCTCCATCCTGCCGACCAGGGGAGCCATCACCTCCGGCTTCAGCAACTCCAGGATGCATCCCATCCACAACGAAGCCCGGCCCCACACCGGCATCGACATCTCGGCCCCGACCGGTACGCCCATCCGCGCCGCCGCCCATGGTCGGGTCACCTTCGCCGGCCGCAGGGCGGGCTATGGGTTGACCGTGATCCTGGATCATGGCTTCGGATATTCCACACTCTATGCCCACGCTTCGGAGCTGAAGGTGCGGGTGGGGCAGCAGGTCTCCCGGGGAGACGTCATTGCCAGTGTGGGACGCTCCGGGATTGCCACCTCTCCCCACCTCCATTACGAGGTGCATGTAGGGGGTCGGCCGGTGAACCCGCGGAACTACATCCTCACCGACGTCGTACCCTGAGGAGACTGAAGCCGCCTTCCACCATGCTTCGCGGTCTCCTTTCCCGCGGGCGGATCCCAGCCGCCCGGATACCCATTACGGCCTGACCTTGACACTCGCCGCCGCCCTGGCAATCTGGATGCTGAGCCTGGGGGAGGTCGCAGCCTCCCCCCTTCAGGTGGATGACGTTCTGACTCCGGACACCATCCTGGAGCCCCAGGGGGGACCGAGTCTCGCGTTCTTCTCCGCAGGAAGCTCGGAGGTAGTGTCCATCCGGGTCTCCATCCCCTTCGATGAAGCCGTGGAGGACGCCGGCGCCGGGCAATTGCTCCGCATCCTGGCACAGGAGCGCATGAACGTCCTGGCCAGCCGGATTGGCGTCAGGGCCGAGGCGCAGCGGACCCATCGGGGCCTGGTCTATCAGGTGACGGGGTCCGTCGAAGACCTGGACTTCATGGGATGGATCCTCCGGGAAGCCGTGGCCGCGCCCGAGGCGGGACGCTTCGACGGGGCTCGGAGGCAGGCCCAGGTCGAATTGGATCGACGGAGGGAGACTCCGGAGGGGGCGCTGGCCATCCGACTCCTGGATGCCCTCTCCCCTGGCGCCGTCCCTCTCCAGGGGACGCCTGGTTCCCTCGACCGCATGAGTCCTGACCGCCTCTCCGCTCTCTGGGCGCGAAGTCATATCCGCCCCCGGATTCGGATCGTGGTGGCGGGTCGAATGGATCCGGTCCTCCTCCTTTCGACCCTGGCGGACCTGGGACTCCCTGAGGAGGGACCCGTCCCCCAATTCCCGCCGACGCCGGAGACCGGCTCTCCTCGCCTGACCCCGGAGGTGAACCGCCACTGGCTCGGCCGCGGTTACGCCCTGAACGGAAATCACAGCCCTCCTCAGCAGATCCTGGCGGCGCGGCTCCTGGGTCGTGTCCTGAGGGAGAATCCAGGGGACTACGAGGCCTCGGTCGAGCTTTGGGAGGTGGGTAGCCGTCGATCCATCGTCCTCTCCGGCGCCGCCAATCCCCGCAGTGTCTCGGCTCTCCGCACTCGATTGGAGCGCCTACCGGGAGAAGCACTGGCCGCCCTGACGGAGGAAATGGTGGAGGGGTTGGCGGCGGAAGTCCGCACCGAGCTTCGGCAGGCCGCCTCCACCCCGTGGGGGCTGGCTGAGTTGGTGGGCCAGGGTTGGGATGGGACGGAGCGGATCGAAGCCGGCGCGGAGCTCCTTCAAGCCCTCCGGGGCAGCCAGACGGCAGGGGTGAGGAGCCTCCTTGAGGAGCTATCCGCGTCTTCACCTGTGGTTCAGGAGCTCCGCCCATGACGCGGATCTCCTGGCTTCTGGCGTTGGGAATTCTCCTGGGTGTCTCCGGTGCCGCCGCCCAAGGAATCACCGAAGGGAGAGGGTTTCCCGCGGCCTCAGGCGTCCCTGGCCCCCCGGTGCAGATGGATGCCATACCACCAGACCCCCAGGTGCAGCAGCGGGATTTCGTGGTCCAACCGGATCCTGGAGGGACGCTAGTGGCCGTTACCCTGCACTTCTCTTCCGGGGCGTCCGTCGACCCGCAGGGCCGTGAGGGGACGACCCACCTCCTGGGACGGTGGATGGAGTACGAGGCCGGCCGTCGTGTGTCCGGCCTTGAGTCCGGGGTCTTCGTGGAGGTGACTCAAGATGATCTGACCCTCACCCTCCTGGCCCCCCCTTCATCGTGGGAGGTGGCGCTGGATCGGGTGGAGGCCCTTTGGGGGACCCCGCCCTCCGGCACCGGCTCGGTGGATCGGATTCGGGAGGATCATCGGTCCCGCCTCATCTTCGAGGGTGGAGCGCCGGTGCGTACCTTCGAGCTGGAGAGAGCAAGGCTTCTTGCAGGGGCGTCCCCCGACGAGGCCAGGCCTATCCGAGGAACGCCTGAGAGTGTGGCCCGTATCACGGCGGATGACCTGGACGTCCACCTCCGAAGTCATCTGGAGCTCTCCGGCGCCCTCACCGTTGTGGTGGGACCTGTGCGGCCCGAGGCCATCCGGACCCGGGCGCGAACCGAACCCCGGGTCATCTCCGGGATCTCTCCCTTCACCGAGGCGCCAACCTTCGGGGACGGGCTCCGGGGCGATCCTGCCGGCCAACCGGTGGCTGACACCACTGCCCTCGCCCAGATTCCTCAGGCGCTCCGGACCCGGCTCTTCCGAAGCGCTCCGTCGGCTCCGGCACCGGTATTCCGCGGTACCCGGGCATGGGAATCGGGACAGCGGATCAACCGGGACATGGAACTCACCGCAGCCTGGATGGCCGTGGCCTGGGCCCTTCCCGACGACGTGTCACAGACCTTGCTCGACTTCCTCGCCCACACCCTCCGCGAAACGGTGGTCCCCTCACCTCCGGATCCAGGGCTTTATGGCGCGGAGGTCCAGGTGGTGTATGTGGAGGGTCGCCCCGTCGTGGTGGTGTCGGTTACCGCCGATCCCCGAGCTGCCCATCGATGGCATGAGCGGGTGGTGGGAAGTATGGAAAGCCTTGCCCAGGCCCCTCCCCAGGGTTCGTTTTTCGAACTGACACGCCGCCGATTCCGCAACCGCGCCCTCCTGGCCATGGCCGGTCCAGGGGAACGGAGCCGGGTCCTGGCCCGGGATCTCCGGGGTCCCGGCGAAGTAGAAGACTTCGGTAGGACAATCTGGAGATTCACACCGGACGAGTTGGCCGCCGCTGCCGGCGCCGCCTCCGATCCCCGTATCCTGATCATGGGTCCCCTGGAGATGATCGACCGGGGAGCCGGGCGCTGATCGAACGCACCCGGCCTCCGACCGGGTGCCGAACCTGCACCGGCCTCCTTGCTGGCCTTCCATCCGCATACTACTTTCGGGCGACTTTTCACGAACCACCCGCGGAGTGAACCCTATGAAGCGTCGAAGCCTTTGGAGTGCAGCCCTCCTCACCGCCACGCTGGCCGCCTGTGGGCCCGGCGAGCTCGTGGTCACCGCTGAGGTGGAGCGGATGAACCCCGAGACCGGTGAGATGGAACTCCGCGCCTTGGAGAATCTGGCCATCCAGCTCGTGCCCTTCGACCGGGATCACATCTTCGACTCCCTCACCGCCGCCGCTCCACGCCCCGAACCCCAGATGCCTCCCGAGTTGGCTCAGGCCCGGGACGCCATCATCGCGGCCCAGACCGAATGGCGGGAGGCGGAAGCCCAGTGGCTGGAGCAGCGGGAGCGTCTTCAGCAGATCAGCGACGAGATGGGGCAGTTCAACCCCGGCGAGGCTCGGTACCGGGAGCTCTTCGCCGAGTTCAACGCGGTGGAGAGCCAGGTGCTCAGCGCCGAATCCCGTCGAGACAGCGCCTTCCAGGAGTTCACCGACCTCCAGGCCGAAACCCTGGAGGAGCTCGACCGCCTCCGCATTGAGGTGGAGATCTGGGAGGATGAGGCCTTCGAGGACTACCCGGAGATCGTCGCGGCCCGTCTCCAGGAGACCCGTAAGGAGATCATGGCCGACACCACCGACGCCACCGGTTCGGTCCGGATGCGTCCTGACCCCGGCGAGTGGTGGATCCACGCCCGTCAGCAGCTCACCACCGAGGAGCTCTATTGGAACGTCCGCGTGAATGTGGAACGGGGCGATCCGGTTCAGGTCCGCCTCACTCGGGAGAACGCCCAGATCCGGGACGTCTTCTGATCCCGGGAGGTCGATGGCCTCCCTGAGCCAAGCGCCCCGAAGCCACCCCTCCGGTGCTTCGGGGCGTTTGACTTGGGCCAACCCACGTATCGCCCGAAGCGCCGCACCGTCGTCCAAGCCAGGATACCTTCCTCATGGCAGGTCCAACCCCGCCCCCCCAGACCTCCGCTTCCCCCTCCCTCCAGATGGAGGATCAGGGGATCGCCGTGATCCGATTCAACGACCCGGAGCGGAGTGCCAACCTCCTGACCAGGGAGGTGATGGAGCAATTCGCGCTCATCCTGGACCGGGTTGAGGAAGGTGCACGCCGCGGATCCGTTCGGGGCTTGGTCGTGGAGAGTGGCAAGGAGCACGACTTCATCCTTGGCGCCGACGTGTCCGCCATCGCCGCCATTGAAGATGCGGACACCGGGCTTGAGGCGGCTCGCTTCGGCCAGCGCATCTTCCTGAGGCTGGAGCGACTCCCGGTTCCCACTGTGGCCGCCATCCACGGCACCTGTGTGGGAGGAGGAACTGAACTCGCCCTTGCCTGCACCTTCCGGCTCGTTTCCCATGGTCCCCGCACCCGGCTGGGGCTGCCGGAAGTGAAGCTGGGAATTCTCCCGGCCTGGGGAGGCACCACCCGGCTGCCCCGGCTTCTGGGGCTACGCTCGGCGCTCGACCTCCTCCTCACCGGTCGACTGGTAGACGGCGACGAAGCCGTCTCCCTGGGCCTGGCGGAGCGGGCTTTCCCCACAGACAGCTTCCACCGGGACGTCCGATCCTTCCTCCGAGCGATACTTGATGGAGATCGCGTTCGCACAGGGGCTCGGCGCCGACTTCCCCAACGCCTCCTGGAAGACACAGCCCCCGGGCGTCGGGCGATCCTGCTGACGGCGGGCCGGAAGGTACGTGCGGTGACCGGTGAGCACATGCCGGCGCCGCTTCGGATCCTGGAGGTGATTCGGCGCTCATCGGGGGCGTCGGTGGAGCGGGCGCTGGAGGTGGAGGCCCGGGCCGCCGCCGAACTCCTCGCCTCTCGGACCTCCAAGCACCTCATTCACGTCTTCAACCTCAGGGAGCGGGCCCGAAAGGCGGCAGAGGCCGGGGAGGCCAGAGCCGCCGGTATCCAAAGCCTCGGTGTCCTCGGCGCGGGACCCATGGGGTCCGGACTGGCCCAGTTGGCGGCCTACCGAGGGCTCCAGGTTCGAATGCGGGACCCGGACCCCGAGGCGTTGGCCGATGGCCTTCGCCGCGCCGCCCGACTCACGGACCGGGCCGTGGCTCGGGGTCGCATCTCTCGCCTGGATGGTGATCGCGCCATGGCGAGAATCGCCGGAGACGGGGCATACCGGGAGTTCGCCCAACTCGATGTGGTGCTGGAGGCGGTGGACGAGCGCTTGGCTGTCAAGCGGGAGGCACTGGCGGAAGTGGAAGGGAAGATCCCTGCCAACTGCCTGCTGACCACCAACACGGCCAGTCTTCAGGTGGAGCGACTGGCCCGGGCTCTGGAACGCCCTCACCGATTCTGCGGAATGCATTTCTTCCAGCCGGCGCACCGGGTGCCATTGGTGGAAGTGGTTCGTGCCCGGGAAACGACCCAGGAGACGGTGGAGGCGGCCTGCGCCCTGGTCCGTCGCCTGGGGAAGATCCCGGTGGTGGTGGGAGACGGCCCCGGCTTCGTGGTGAATCGGATCCTGGGACCGTACTTCAACGAAGCCACCAGGCTCCTGTCCGAAGGGGTTCGATTGCAGATGGTGGACCGGACAATGGAGGCCTTCGGGTTTTCCGCCGGGCCCTTCCGCCAGATGGACGAATTGGGGCTGGACCTGGTGGCTCAGGTGGAGACTGCGCTGGTCGAGGGGCTGGGCCCGCGCTTCCGGGCCTCCGGGGTTCTGGAGCGCCTTCTGGCCCAGGGTAGGATCGGGCGGGACGGAGGGCTGGGTTTCTACCGCTGGGTAGACCAGGATGCCATGGATCCGGACCCTGAACTCCCAGCCATCCTTGACCTACCTCCACCCCCGCGCCGGAGTCCGCTGGACGCCACCGATGTCCGGGCCCGGCTGATCCTGGCCATGATCAACGAGGCGGCTCATATCCTGGAGGAGGGAATAGCCCGTTCACCGGGAGATGTGGACCTGGCCCTGATCCTGGCCGGAGTCTTTCCGCCCTTCCGGGGAGGTCTCCTCCGGTTTGCCGATGAGATCCACCCCCGGTCCCTGGTGGAACGGTTGGATCGGCTGGAGGGGACGTTGGGGAAGGGGTACGCCGCCGCGCCCCTCCTCCGGCGTTTGGCCCGGGCGGACCGGGGATTCTACGATCTCCTGTCGGAGATGGGTGGGTCAGGCCTTCCCGGGGGCCCGGCGTGAGTAGCGATACGCCAGGAGCTGGGGAGGCGGCTGGGCTCCCCTTCCGTCTGGTGGGCGCCGTACCGGCGGGGGGCCCGGAATTCCACCTTGGGAAGCCCAAGGGGCTGTTCGACGCCGGCGAAGGCACCTTCCTGGAGCGGTCGGTGGCCGGACTCAGGACCTTGGGCGCCGATCCCATCGTGGTTGGGGTGGATGAGCCCCGGGGTCCCCTCACCTCCCGCGTGGCGGCGGCAGGGGCTCGATCGATCCAGGTGGAGGCCGATGCGGGCACGTCCTTCCTCTCCCTGGCTCTGGAATCGGTTGCGGAGTCTTCCGGGCTGCCGGAAGAGGGGGTGTTGCCTGACCCCGAGGGTGTGGCGACGCCCCGTCGGCCCACCGTTCTCCTCTGGCTCCCGGTGGATCTCCCACTGGTGCGGACCAATACTCTGCGCCAGATGGTTGCCACCGTGGGAGATGTACTGAGCCGGGAGGACGTCCCTGAATCCCAGGGGCGTCGTGGGGGCGACCCGTGCCTCCCGGATCTGCTGGTCTGCCCCATCCAGGGGAATCGACGTGGCGAGGTCATGGCCATCCTACTGGGCGACCTCGCCCCACCTCCCTCCTACGACCCTTGGACGCTACCCGTGGAAGAGTGGCTCACTGACGGAGTCCGCCTCCTGGAGGTGGATGTGGACGACCCGGGTATCCACAAACGGATCCGCACCATGGCAGACTACCGGCGTCACTTCCCCAGGGTCTTCCGGCGACGCTTCCAGAAGTGGTGACTCGTCACAGCGGCACCCATGCCATCTGGCCTGGTCCCCCCCCTCCCTCAGGCCCGGGTCGTCCACCAGCCCCTGTTCCGGCACCGGTGGAGATCCACTACCTTCGCCCTCCCGACCGTCTCACCCGGTATCGGCAGTGGCTCGTCCACGATGATGGTCGGGTGAAGGTCACGCTGGCCCGGCGGGTACCGCTCCCCCGGCCCCTGAAGGTCCATGGACAAGTGGTCCTGGAACCGGGAGCGGATGCGGTCTGGTTCACCTTCCCCGGCCTCTGGCACGACATCGGCGTCTTCCACCGGCCGGACGGCCAGGTCACCGGCGTCTACGCCAACGTCATCACTCCCTGTCTCTTCCATCCGGGAGGGGCATGGAGCACCACCGACCTCTTCCTGGACGTCTGGCTGAACGGATCCCCAGGCGCCCATCCTCCCGGCACCCGCCCCCGGGTCCTGGATCGGGAAGAGCTGGCGGCGGCTTCCCGGTCAGGGGCGCTGTCAGCCGATCGGGTGGATCGGGCTGAGGTGGAGGTGGAGCGGATCCTCCGGGCATGGTCCCGCCAAGCCTGGCCTCCTCCTGTGGTGGCGGAGTGGCCACGGGAGCGGGCACTGGCGGTGCTGGAGCGACTCCCAGTCAGTCGGCCAGGGAGTGGGTCTCCGGCCCGTGATCCTCTACCAAGTGTGCCGCACAGAGACGGTCCAGATCCACGAAGGTCCGGCGGAGCACCTCCGGCTCCTCCTGGAGGAGGTCGATGAGGCGCTCATAGCGGGCAACCGTCTCGGCGGGGACCCGGATGACCTCGTGGTGGTAGCTCCCCTCATCCACAAAGAGCAGCCGGATGCGGAGGTGACGGGTGGGGCTCATGATCCACTCTCCTCCTGGGCAGCATCACCGGCCCCGGCACCGTGACCGAGACGGGCCAGCGCCTCCTGGATTCGGGGGCGAAGGTCGGCTGGGGCCCAGTTCTGGACCCGATCGCCCCGCCCCTCACCGGTATCCAGGAAGATGGTGGGCGTGCCGGTCACGTTGAGGCGGCGCCCCAGTTCGATGTTGGCCGAGACCACCTCTGCGTGCCGATCACTGGCCAGACAGGAGCGGAACTCAGACCGGTCCAACCCCAGGGACTCGGCGTACCCGACGAAGGTGGAGAAGGGATCGGAGCGCCCGGACCACTCAGGCTGAGCCCGGAAGAGCTGGTCGTGGTAGGCCCAGTACGCTCCCTGGTCCCCGGCGCAGCGGGCGGCGCGGGCCGCCAGGAACGAGTGGGGGAAGGTGGGCAGTGGGAAGTCGTAGAAGACCAGATTGGCCTGTCCGGCCTCAATGAACTCCATCTCCAGGAAGGGCTTCGACTGGGTGGCGAAAGCACGGCACGCCGGACACTGGTAGTCGGAGAAGTCCATGATGGTGACCGGTGCATCCGGATCCCCCAGCATGACGCCCTGGGCCATATCCAGGAGTTCTTCCGAGGAGGCGTAGCTGATCTCCACCGGAGCCCGTGCCCCCTGAGCGGTGGCTCCGAAGATCAAGTTTCCCACCACCACGGCCAGCGCCACACCACCCACAGCGATGAGAACCCAGTAGAGGGTGCGGGAACCCTTCTCCTTCGCAGCTGCGCCCCCCTCCGCCTGTCGCTTCCGCCGTCTTTCTTCCGCTCGATTCGCCACCATTCACCTCGGTTCAGGAAATCCGCCGTCTCGGTCCACGGTTGGGCTTCACCGCCGGGAGTCACCCCAGACAGGCCAGCAGCGCTGATTCCGTGTTGGAAAGATCGTCCAGAATGACATCCGGACGCGCCCGGGACAACTCCTCCCGGGAGAATCGCCCGGTGGCCACCGCCACCGTCCGGGCCCCGAAGTACTGCCCGCAGGCCACATCCCGGGGAGTGTCACCCACCACCACCACCTGCCCTGGCTCGAAGAGGATCCCCCAATGGGTCCTGGCCCGACCCCGGGCGATGGCGGGAAGCTCATTGCGTACCTCGTGGTCTGAGCCATACGCCCCCACGGCGAAGCGCTCCGCCAACCCCACCACCTCCAGCTTCAGGCGAGCTCCGTGCGCCAGGTTGCCGGTGAGAAGTGCAAGCGCCGCTGCTCTGGTGTCGTCCAGGGCATCCACGAGTTCGGGTACCCCAGGGAGAAGGCGGGTGGGCTCCCCGTGGATCCTCCGCTCCATCTCTGCCAGGTACACCTCCCACATTCTGGGAAACCCGGCCTCGATGTCCCGGTCCCGGAGCCCGGCCTCGCGAAGGAGCTCCCGGGCGATCTGGGGATCGGTCTTCCCGGAGAACTCCCACTCACCGATGGGTCCGGCGGTGCCGTACACCCGTTCCAGCGCCAATCCGAAGGCATCCTTGGCCGGCCCTCCGGCTACCAGTGTGCCGTCGATATCGAAGAGGAGGAGTCTTTCCACGTGTCAGCCGGATCCCTGCGGCAACAGGAGCCGCGATAGGAGGGTGAGATCCATGTTTCCCCCGCTGACAGTGACCCCCACCCGGCGCCCGGATACGTCCACGGCCCCGGATCGGATCGCCGCCACCGCCGCCGCCCCGGAATACTCCGCCAG
>SKJY01000197.1 GCA_007121775.1 Gemmatimonadota bacterium | reverse complement strand
TGGGAGTGGAGAAGGGCATGCCTGATACCACCACGCAGCAGGATCCCCGCCTGGAGACCTTCTCCAGGGAGCAGCTTCACGAGTTTCTCCGGAAGATGCTCCTCTTCCGCCGGTTCGAGGAAAAGGCGGAGGAAGCCTACGCTATAGGCAAGATCGGAGGTTTCTGCCACCTCCACATCGGCCAGGAGGCCGTGGCCCTGGGCTTCATCGGGCCGCTTCGGGAAGACGACTATGCCATCAGCGCCTACCGGGAGCACACCCAGGCCCTGGCCAAGGGACTGGAGCCGGGTCCCGTGATGGCGGAGCTTTTCGGGCGCCGGTCCGGTGTCTCGGGAGGGAAGGGGGGGTCCATGCACCTCTTCGACGTGGAACGGAGATTCATGGGCGGGCACGGGATCGTCGGTGCCCAGACGGCGCTGGCCGCCGGCATCGGCTGGGCTATCCGCTACCGGGGCGGCGACCAGGTCTGCGTCTGTTTCATGGGTGATGCCGCAGTGAACCAGGGTGCCTTCCACGAATCCCTCAACATGGCCGCCATCTGGAAGCTTCCGGTCATCTTCGTGGTGGAGAACAACGACTACGGTATGGGAACCAAGTTCAGCCGGGTTTCGGCTGTCCCTGTTCTGGAGAAGGGGGACGGCTACGGAATCCCTACCCACTCCGTGGACGGCCAGGACATCCTGGAGACGTGGCGCTTCACCGAGGAGTTGGTGGCCCGGGTCCGGGAGGGAGAGGGCCTCCAATTCGTGGACGCCCGTACCTACCGGTTCAAGGGACACTCCATGTCGGATCCGGTGAGCGGAACCTACCGCTCCAAGGAGGAGGTGACGGAGAAGACCCACAAGCAGGACCCCATCACCCTCCTCCGGGACCGCCTCCTGGAGGCCGATCTCCTGACCAAGGAAGAGTTGGAAGCGATGGACTCCGACGTGAGAAAGGAGGTTGACGAGGCCGCTGACTTCGCCGATGAGGCGCCCTTCCCCCCGGAGGAAGACCTCTACGCCCATGTCTACGCCGAGACCAACCCCAACGGACGTCTCTTCCTGGACGGTCGGGATCGTTGATCCTGGCCCCATGCACCCCTGCCCCTGGCCCCCCGGCCGGAAACCCCGCTCGGGGAGCCGATCCCACCCTCTTTTCCGGACGTGGACATGCCGCAGATCACCTACCGTGAGGCGCTGAACCAGGCGCTTGCCGAGGAGATGGAGCGGGACGAGACCGTCTTCCTCATGGGCGAGGAAGTGGCCGAGTACGATGGAGCCTACAAGGTCTCCAAAGGGCTGCTCGAACGGTTCGGCAGCGACCGTGTGGTGGACTCTCCCATCTCCGAACTGGGCTTCGCCGGCCTCGGGGTGGGCGCCGCTATGACCGGCCTCCGGCCCGTCATCGAGTTCATGACCTTCAACTTCTCGATCCTCGCCCTGGATCAGGTCATCAATTCGGCGGCGAAACTCCACTACATGTCAGCGGGCCAGTTCTCCGTCCCCATGGTCTTCCGGGGTCCCACAGGTGCCGCCCTGCAGCTCTCGGCCCAGCACTCCCAGGCTTGCGAGACGTGGTACGTCCACTCGCCCGGGATCAAGCTGGTCACCCCGGGAACCCCCGCCGACGCCAAGGGCCTGTTGAAAGCCGCCATCCGCGACGATGACCCCGTTGCCGTGATGGAAGGCGAACTTCTCTACAACGTGAAGGGTGAGGTCCCGGATCCGGAGGAGGGGGACTTCATCATCCCCCTGGGGGTGGCCGATGTGAAGCGGGAGGGAGACCATGTCTCCATCATCACCCACGGGAAGATGGTTCACGTGGCGCTTCAGGCGGCGGGTCAACTGGCAAAGGAAGGGGTGGACGCGGAGGTGGTGGATCTCCGGTCCCTCCGGCCCCTGGATGTGGAGGCGATCCTGCGGAGCGTCCACAAGACCAATCGCGCCGTCTACCTGGAAGAGGGGTGGCCGTACGTGGGGATCGGCGCCCAGATCGTAGCCCTCATCCAGGAAGAGGCCTTCGACTATCTGGATGCGCCGGTGCTCCGGGTAACCCAGGCCGATATCCCCATGCCCTACGCCAAGAACCTGGAGAAGCTGGCCAAGCCCGATGCCAAGCGGGTCGTGGCCGCATGTAAGCGGGTTCTCTACCAGGACTGATCTCCGCAGATTCCACTCCCCCACGACCCCAGAATCCAAAAGGCGCAAGCGAATGGCGACCAAGGTCCACATGGAGGCCCTCTCTCCCACCATGGAGGAGGGGCAGATCGTGACGTGGCTCAAGGCCGAAGGCGACGAGATCACCAGCGGCGACGTTCTGGCGGAGATCGAGACCGACAAGGCCACCATGGAGTTGGTGGCCCGGGGGAGCGGGGTGCTCCGGAAGGTCATGCTTGAGGAGGGTGCCACCGCCCCCGTGGGCGAGGTCATCGCCATTATCGCCGACCCGGATGAGGAGTTGGAGTTGGGCGGGGAAGGGGAGGCGGCGGCCGAGGGAGGTGATGAGGAAGAAGCGGCCGATGCTTCGGCTGAATCCAGCCAGGAGGCCGGTGAGAAGGTCGACGCCGGGAAGGCCGAGCCTGCGCCTGAGCCGGAGGAGAAGGAGGTTGAGGAGCCGTCCCCCTCCCAGGATGACCGCCGGATCAAGGCGTCTCCCCTGGCCCGGCGCCTCGCCGAGGAGAAGGGGCTGAGTCTGG
>SKJY01000276.1 GCA_007121775.1 Gemmatimonadota bacterium | reverse complement strand
GCACACCACGGGGGCTGGTCTTCCCCGGTGGGGCCGGGCGATCTTGGGCCTCCGGACTCGTGCCGGGAGGGCGGACCGGCGACAAATCCACGGCTGTGAGGTGCGATGCTGGACATCTGGACAGTAATGCTGGGAGCCCTGGCCGTGGTGGTACCCGCCGGCACCTCGGTGCACATCGTCCTCACCAAGCGGAATTCTTCCGCTGCCATCGCGTGGGTGGGGCTCGTGTGGCTGGCGCCGGCGCTGGGGGTTTTCCTCTACCTCCTCCTGGGCATCAACCGGGTGCAGCGGCGTGCCCAGGCCATTCGGAGTGATGAGGCCTCCGACGACCTCATGGAGCAGGTGACTCCCCTGCCCGCCGCTGCCCTGGAGGGGCTCCTGGCACCGCACAATGTGCACCTGGCTTCCATCGCCCGGTTGGCCGGACGGGTGTCGGGACGTCCGCTACTGGCCGGGAACGCCGCGCGGATCCTGGTGGACGGCGACGAAGCCTACCCTGCCATGATCGAGGCCATTCACCGGGCCCGCCACACTATCGCCCTCTGTACCTACATCTTCGATCACGATCCGGCGGGGCTCCGCTTCCGGGATGCCCTGGCCCGGGCGGTGGAGCGGGGGGTGGAGGTACGCGTACTCATCGATGCGGTGGGGGCCCGGTATTCTCGCCCCTCCATGGTGGGGATCCTGCGCCAGGCCGGAATCCCCGTGGCCCGCTTTCACCCGGAGCTCTTCACCTGGCGCATGCCGTACTTCAACCTCCGAAACCACCGGAAGATCCTGGTGGTGGACGGCCGAATCGGGTTCACCGGAGGTCTGAACATCCGGCACGGCCACCTGGTGAAGGAAGCCCCCGGATACCCGGTCCGGGACCTTCACGTCCGGATGGAAGGGCCGGTGGTGGCAGAGTTCCAGGAGATCTTCGCCGAGGACTGGTACGCCACCACCGGCGAGCGGCTCAGGGGGACCGGGTGGTTTCCGCCGGCCCGGGAGTGCGGGGATGTGGTGGCCCGGGGAATCTTCGACGGACCCGACGTCAACTACGGGAAGCTCCAGACCATCCTCCTGGGAGCGTTGGCCACGGCCGAGCGAAGTGTCCGGGTGGTGACGCCCTACTTCATCCCGGATCCCAGTATCCAGGATGCCCTGGGGGTGGCGGCCATGCGGGGAGTGGAGGTGGAGATCTACCTCCCGGAGAATGGAAACCTGGCGCTGGTCCAGTGGGCGTCCCAGGCCTACTGGGCATCGGTGCTGGAGAAGGACGTCCGCATCTTCCTCACCGGTCGCCCCTTCGACCATTCCAAGGTCATGACCGTGGACGGGGGCTGGGGGTTGGTGGGTTCGGCGAACTGGGACCCCCGGAGCCTGGAACTCAACTTCGAGTTCAATGTGGAATCGTACGACCAGGGATTCGTAGAGGCGCTGGACGATTTCGTGGACGAGCGGAGGGCCGAGGGGCGGGAGATCACGGAGGAGGAGATGCGGCGCCGTCCCTTCCTTCACCGACTTCGGGACGACACGGTACGGCTGCTCTCTCCCCTTCTCTGACGAGCGTCCAGGGTGGTCCGGAGTGTCCGATGACACCCCGCCCCTCGGGCCCGGCTCCTACATGGAGGGCATCATGGCGTTCAGGCGCTGGGCCAGCTCCTCAAGGCGCTCCTGCAGTTCCTCCGCCTCAGGGTCGATCTCCAGCATTCCGTCCATGAGGTCTTCCTCGAATTCCTCCACCGCCTGCCGGACGTCGTCCCGCTCCATGGCTTCCATCTGGGCATTCTGCCAACGGGCCTGGAGGCCTTCCGCCTCACCCATGAGGGCCTGGAGACGCTCCATGTCCTGGCTCTGCTGGGCCTGCTGCGCCTCCACCTGCATGGCCTGGAGCCGCTCGATGACCTGGTCCAGCTCCGGCTCCACCTCCCGCATGGCGTCTTCGATCATGTCTCCCACGGCGACGTACGAGCTCTGGAGCGACTCGCTGCCGTCGATGGCCTCCTGGCGGAGCGTCTGGAGCCGCTCTTCCGCCTCCTGATACTCCTGGATCATGGCCTGCATCTCCGGCGGCATCTGCTGGCCGGGCATCTGCTGGGCCTCGAGGGAGGGTGAGGTGACCAGGGCGAGGCCGAGGGCCGCGGCTCCCAGGTTGCGCACGATGGATGACGGGGCGATTCCTGCAAACATGAGCTTCTCCTGATGGATTCGGACCGGACGCTCCCTCCCGGCGGAAGGGTTCCGGATTCAGGCCGTCCGATGACGACCTTCGATGTGGGACTCCCTACAGGAGACCCGCTGATCTGTTCCTGCCGAGCTAGCGCTCCGGCGGAAGCCACGGACCGGATTCCGGGTCCGCCTCCCCGCGAAGGAACCAGTCCAGGAAGTCCACTGCCGCCGCCTCCGAGTAGGAGACGGGAATGCCGCCCCGGGCCGTGATCCACTCGGCATCTGCGGCGTCGTGGGCGCGAACCACCACCGGCGTCTCTCCGGTGTGGGCCAGGAGGCGCTCTGCGTCCTTCTTGTCACGCATGGTTGAGACCACGATGCGGGCCCGATCCGCGCCGGCGGCGCGCAGGATCCCGGTGTCGGTGGCGTCACCCCGGATGGCGTTGAAGCCGGCGGCAGTGACCCGCTCCACAATGGCCGGATCGTCGTCCACGACCCAGATGGGGCGGGGAACACCCACCAGCATCTCCAGGAG
>SKJY01000332.1 GCA_007121775.1 Gemmatimonadota bacterium | reverse complement strand
TGGGTTCCGGTTCCGGTGTCCACCTCCATCGCGGCTTCTGCCCGGAGCACGCTCTCGATCCGCGTTGTCGGATTGCGGGTGGCGGACCAACCTGGCGTGCCCGGACGAGCCCGCTCCGTCCGGTCTCCACGGATCACTTGAAGGGTCGCTACCTCCGGTGCCCTACCCGCTGGGTTCTCCAATGGGCTCCGCCAGCGGATCACCAGTTCAGGCCGGGCTCCCACGGGGACGCGGAGGGTCCCGCCTTTCCGGGCCTCCTCACCTTCATAGAACAGGCGAACCTCCAACTGGTCCACCAGATGGCCGTGGGAGATGAAGACCCGGCCGGCCCGCATCCCGGCCACAACCGCCTCCGGGGTGCGTTCCTCCACCCGGATGTGAGTCCGGGTGTACTCTCCGGGCCAGAAGGCGCCCGCCTCCCGGTGGAAGTCCGATGACGCGAACAACCAGAACTCTCGCCCCTCCCCCAAGAGGGCGTCCCAGATGCCCCCGACCTGGGCGGCCATGAACCCGACACCTCCCCAGGTCGTCCCCCCCAGGGCCCGATCCGGCCGGAACCCCCCGCGGATGGGAGCGTTCTGAGCGCCGGGTGCTCCCTCGAACCCGAAGGCCACATGGGGCGCCGCATCGTTCCAGGCACGGAACGTCTCCACGGTGGTGCTCCTCGTCCGCTCCGGGTGAGCCGGAAGGACCCACGCCCGGCCTCGGTGGTGCTCCTCCAACCACCGCACGGCCCGCAGGGCGTCGTCCGGGCCATCCAGGTTGGCCATCCGCCGGTCAAACCGACGTCCGAAGGTCGCGACGGGCTCAGGGCCTTCGGCCATAATCCCCACACTCACATGGTCCGCCCCCGGGGGATTCCATTCGAGTCCAAGGACGAACATCCGATCCGGGTGGCGCGCCCGCGCTGCCTCGAGGGCCGGCCAAGCATGCTCCTCAAGGGATTGCCAACGCCACATGGTAACAGGCTCCCCGGCCCCGCCCGGAGGATCTCCCTGCAGCGTCACCTCCGGTCGATCCCGCCACGGTGTGCAGTTCTCGTCCCTGGGGTATGCGCCTCCGTGCTCGGAATTCACGATCAGATCGAGACCGAATCCGGCTGCCCGGTCCTTGACTTCCTCGAAGGGGTGATCTCCGTCCGTCAAACAGGTGTGCATGTGGAGGTCGGCGGTCACCCAAACATCGTCGGCCGCCACGGAGCGAACTGCGGTGGATGCCAAGGCCTCCGGCGGGGCCGCCGGCAAGGCTCTCGGCACCCTCTCCCCAGTCAACCATCCCACACCGAACAACCCCAGGATGCAGGCGATGGGGCCCCAGGTTCCGTGCCACAAGGATCGCTCCTTCTCGTAGGGGCCCTGGTACTCAGAGATCAATTACGACCCCCAGTCGGACCGTCCGGAACGAGGTGCGGATCCGGCTCACCTGATCACGGCTTCCCACGTACCGACGGTAGTCCGACCCCGTCAGATTCGTCGCCTCCAGGGTGAGAGCACCGGTCCCGAGACGGGTAAAGCGCTCCGATAAGTCCTGGCGCACCTTGAGGTCCAACCGGCTCCTGCCGGTCATGAACTGGTCGGTGGACCCATCGGCCTGATCACCGATGCTGGTCAGGTATTCGCTCCGGTAGTTGTTCGAGAGGTTCCCGAAGAAGCCACCCCGCGACCAACTCACGGCCACATTGGCCATATGCCGGGACATCCCGGGGAGGGGAATCGTCCGGTCCCCGATCACGAGCTGCCGCACGTCTTCGCCGAAGTCCGCTTCGGAATCCGTGAAGGTATAATTCGTCGAGATCCCCAGGCCGGCCAGCGCGCCAGGGAGGAAGGTCAGATCCTGCACCCAGGTCAGCTCCACTCCCCACACCGTGGCGTCGAGCCCGTTCACCGGCTGCCGGACCGGGAAGCCCGCCCACTGGCCCTCGGTTTCGATGAAAAGCTGCTCGGTGATGTAGCTGTCCACATCTTTATGGAACCAGGCCACCGAGAGGAGTCCGGCACGGGAGGGGAGGAAGTGTTCGAAGGAGGCGTCCAGGTTCCGGATGAAGGAGGGCTGAAGCGTCGGATTCCCACGGTTGATGATCCCGTTGTCGGGATTCACCTCCTCGTAGGGCACCATGTCGTAGAAGCTCGGACGGGCCAGGGTCCGGGTTGCGGCGAGCCGGAGGTTCGAGGCCGAGCCCACCCGAATCCGCGTCTGAAGCGAGGGGAAGAAGCCGTCGTAGCTCTGCTGATCCGACAGAGGAGCCGTTGAGACGTAGTTCCCGGACATGTCGTAGATCACTTCGTTGCCCAGGTAATCGATGTCCGTTCGCTCCCAGCGCACCCCGCCCACGACCTGGACGCGGCCAAGGTTGACGGTGGCCATGCCGTAGGCGGCCCCGGTGTCCTCGTTGGCCTCGTAGCTGTTCACATCCGTGGCGGCCCGAGCGTAGTTCACGTCCAGCTCGAGCTGGTCCAGGTTGTCTCGGATGAATCGGTTGGTCCGGGACCAATCCAGGCGAGGGCCGAAGGCGTAGCGTCCCCTGAGGAAGTCGTAATTCGCCGATCCTTCACTGAAAAGGCTCATGGGGACATCGGAGCCGAACCCACGCCACCGGTCGTAATCACGCTGCCGCATCTTCGAGCGACTGGAGAATCTCCCTCCGAACTTCAGGGCGTGATTTCCGCCCGCCGCCTCGAAGGGAATCTCCAGGTTCATGGA
>SKJY01000200.1 GCA_007121775.1 Gemmatimonadota bacterium | reverse complement strand
TCCAGCGAGACCCAGCCCTTCCGGTCAGGTGTTTCCACCAGGACCAGGGTGAAGCGGGTTCGGCGAAGGGGTTTTCCGGAGGGTGGAGGAGGCACTGGCCGGACCAGGACGCGGCGGCCGGGAACCAGCAGTTCGCGAAGGCGCCCCGGATCCGGCAGGTGGGCTTCCACCGGATCGCCCATGGGACGTCCCGGCGGTCCATCCAGGAGAACTCGGGTCAGGAACCGGTTCGGGCGTTCGACGAAGACGCCGGGGCGGAGGCCGGGGAAGGGGGCAAAGGGGGGCAAGCGACGGGTCAGGAGGGGTCCGGCTCGCGCGCGGGATCGGCGGCATCGGCCCCCCGGGCCCGGTTCTCGGCGGCGATCACCTCCCTCTCCTTGAGGTTCTCCTCGTATGCCTCCCGAACCGCCTTCATCCGGTACAGGAAGGCTCCGGCAAGGATCAGAACGTAGACCGCCACGAGGGGAATCGGGGCGGGTACGCCGAGCCCCAGGTGGAGGGCGGCCACGACCACCATCCCGGTAGCCATGGCGTCGGTGAGGACCCTGGGGAGGTCCGCCTTGGACCCGGACCGCCGGTACTTCTGGAAACTCGTCAGGAGGAAGACGACGGCAATGACGAGGAAGACCCCCCAGAGGAGGTAACCGGAAGCGAAAAGGTCCATGAAGTCCATTGCGGCTCCGCGAGCGGTGGGTGCACTTGCGACTCTGGGTAATTAACGGATCGTGTGCGCCGGGAGGCAAGGCTGGCGTTGGTGTCCGTCTTCCTCACGCCTCCGGCTCGTAAGGCACGGTGCCGGTGTCGATGGCGCGCAGAAGGGCCTGGTGATCCCTCTCGGTGAGGTCGGCGTAGGCATGGGCGAAGGCGGTCATGGCTTCGATGAAGCCGTCGCTCTTGCCCAGGTAGCCCGCGATCTCCGCCGCCTCGCCGCCCCGGGCATGGGCATCGGCCAGGAGGTGGCCGCAAAGATCGGCATAGGCCACCAAGCCCCGGGAATCGAGGGCCATCAGGTCCACCTTCCCCTTCATGTTGCGGAACTGACGGACGTAGAAGTCCCTCTCCACTCCGTCGGGACCCACGGCGGTGAGCCAGCCCAGGAAGATGTCGCTCACCGTTTGCATGGCGCGCTGCCCCTCCACCACCCGGCGCCCGTGGGGGCGGGGACAGGTCGATTCCACGAACGGCTCGAGCACCGACCGGACCGCCTCCTTGAGCTGGAGCACCAGGGGGTCTTCCGCGTCCCGACCGTGGAGGAGGATCACGTAGCAGCGGGTCCCCACGCTTCCCACGCCCACCACGCGCCGGGCTACATCCACCACCTCGAATCGGTCCAGGAGGCCCTGGCGGTGGGGAGGAAGGGTGTCGGCGTAGGCCTCCACATATCGGGTGGCCAGCTCGAAGCGGTTGGCCGGTAGGCAGTCTCGGGAGAGAACGGGAGGATCCTCCCTCATCTGGAGACGCCCATCCACCTCCTCGGTGAGCTGCCGAGCGGCGCGCTTGCTGGTGCGGCGCCGGGCTCCAGCGAAGATCTCTTCCGTGGCGGTGAGGAGTTCATTGCCCAGGTCCCCGTCTTCCACGCGAGTGCCCAATACCGAGAGCACGTCGTGTTCATC
Source organism: Gemmatimonadota bacterium (assembly GCA_007121775.1). Taxonomy (GTDB): domain Bacteria; phylum Gemmatimonadota; class Gemmatimonadetes; order Longimicrobiales; family Gaopeijiaceae; genus PWLA01. The sequence goes on along the minus strand of SKJY01000200.1, from coordinate 1,093 downwards.
GATGCTCGAGTACCAGACGTCCAGGACGTCCGCTTCGCTGTGCTCCCGCATGCTGGAGCGGTAGCGGGTGAGACACCGGTGGACGGCGGCGTTGGCCGTGGCCTCGTCGAACCCCCGGTTCCGAGCCGCTACCACGAAAGAGGTGACCAGCCGCTTCAGGTCCCATTCGAAGGGGCCCCGGGCCGTCTCGTCGAAGTCGGTGATGTCGAAGACCAGCCGGCGCTCGGGGGTGGCGAAGGTCTCGATGTTCAGGAGGTGGGCGTCCCCGCAGAGCTGGGTGAGGATGGGGGTGGTAGGGGTGCGAGCCAGGTCGGATGCCATCACCGCCGCCGCTCCCCGAAGGAAGGTGAAGGGAGAGGCGGACATCCGGGCGTAGCGGAGCCCGAGGAGGTCCGGGTCCCGGGCCTTGTCCTGCTCCGCCAGGATTGCCAGGGGATCGGAGCGGTCCGCGGGAGTCGGGCAGGTGGAGTGGGAGCGGCGACGGGCGGTCTTGCGGGCCTGGCGGCCGCAGCGGATCAGCTCTTCTCGGGTCGGTCGGGGCATAGGGGTGGAGTTGTGGTTCGATGAACGGGACTCCTGGAACCTAGGCCATTGGGGGGTGAGGGGAAAAACCCCGGGGCCTACAGGTAGGCCGGTCCACCGTTCTCAGCACTGCTCTCTCCGTTCCCCGTCAGCCGCATTGCCCCGCCATCCTCATTGCGCCGCCCCATGTTTGCCTGACCCCAACAGCCCCAAGAACAGAAACCCAGGGGTCAGCCGGAGATGGGGGAGGGCGGTGGGACTGGTGGTTGGGTTGGCCGGGGAATCCGGCTTGGGAGAGATTGGCGCAGAAAAATTGACTCTTCTCCAAACGTAGTGCAGACGGGGGGTTGAGGGGCTGACTGAGGAAGCTGGAGGCTTGTTCGTGGATGCTGTTGTGGGAGGGATGCCCCTGTGGCGGCGTCTCTGAGGTTGGGCCTGTCCGACCAACACGATCCACGAACGAGACGGAGGGGGTGGCACACAAGGCCCTCAAGGCCGGGCGGAAGGATGGGTCCGAACAACCGGGATCCGAACGTCCCGAAAAGGGTGGGGGCGGTTAATATCTCAATCT
>SKJY01000316.1 GCA_007121775.1 Gemmatimonadota bacterium | reverse complement strand
TTCCAGTAGATGGCCTGCCAGTAAGGACCGGTCCGTACCGTCTCACCGGTGGAGTACGCCGCGTTCAGGGCGATGTCCAGGTTCTCGGTGGCCAGCACATTGATCCCGGCCCGGAGGTTCAGCCGGTCGCTGGTGTTCCAGTCCACGATGCCCTGGTCGTCTTGGCGGCGGATGGAGGCGAAGTACCGAAGGGTCTCGGTCCCGCCCCGGGCGCTGATGTTGTAGTCCTGGAGGAGGCCATAGTCGAAGAGCTCGCCGGCGCCGAACTGCTGCTCGGACTCATACAGGTTGTGGCTGATCAGCTCCCCGGCGGGATTTCGCCAGAAGGTCTCGCCGATGGTCCCGGCGGGATCGTGCATCCAGGTGGTCCCGATGCTGGTGGATACGTCGAAGGTGGTGGCGCCCTCGGCTCCCCGCTTGGTGATGATCTGGATCACCCCATTGGAGGCCTCGGTGCCGTAGAGGGTCGCCGCTGCCGGCCCCTTGATCACCTCGATGGAGGCGATGTCTTCGGGGTTCAGGTCGTTCAGGCGGTTCGAGGTTCCGTGCCGGTCCGTGGGGCCCGAGTTGGGGTCTGCGTTCATCCGGATTCCGTCGATGTACACGATGGGGTCGTTCCCCAGCGCGGCGCTGGACGAACCACGGATCCGGATGGGCGCTCCACCACCACCGACCTGCCCTGCGCCGGGCGTCACCATGACGCCGGGGGTGCGGCCGGCCAGCAGAGCCTGAGCATCAGCGGCGGGCGCGACCTGGCGGAGCGACTCAGTGTCCAGGCGGTCCACCACGTTCCCCAGGGCACGGCGCTGGGTCCCACCGGCGGTACCCGTCACCACCAATTCATCAAGAGCCAGCGCCTGCTGGGCCATCTGGAAGTTGACCTCCACCGTTTCACCCGAAGCCACGCTTACGGTCTGGGTGCGGGGAGCGTAGCCCAGGATCTGCACCCGGACCTCAACCTCGCCGGCGGCCACGCCGGTGATCTCGAACCTGCCATCGGCGCCGGCCAGGGTGCCCTGGCCCGTGCCCACGATCTCGACCTGGGCGCCGGACAGGGGACGGCCGGAGCCCTCCTCAATGACGCGACCGGTGACGGTGCCCTGGGTGATGGGGGTGGGGGATTCTGCGGAGAGGCCGGTCGGGGAGACCGGGACGACAGCCTCGGGCGAGGCGGGGGAATGCGCGTCCAGGGGGGCGGCCCATAGGGTCGCTAAAGCCAGGACGGCGCCGGTGATCAGACATGTTCTGCTGCGCACCTTGGTGTCCTCCTACTGGTATGGAATAGAGCCCAATCCGTACGGACCGGGAGGCCGCAGCATCAGGCCGCGACCGCGAGGGGGGGGTGAATCGGGGGGGGGTGGCTACCTCCGAAAAGGGTGTATCCATGGGATGAGCGCTCGCGGAGAAGCCCGTCACTTCTCCTCCACTGAGCATCCGGCGGACCCCAACGTGCCGAATGCTCCGCCAGTCAGGCGGGGTTCCGCAGCCGCCGTTCCGGGATCAAATCCCGAAAACGGCGACCTACGGGAGCAAACATCCCCTTTGTGGGGTTTGTGCCCGAAAAATCTGTAAGAACTGTCCAGCTAGGTTACGGACCGCTGACCGCTACGTCAAATCCCGACCTCTGCGGGGCGGGGTGTCCAGGCGCGAACCGGGGACGGGTCATGCGGAATCCTCGCCCGTCGCCTCCTCCAGCGCACGGACGGCCGCTTCGGCACCGGCAAAGCCGATTTTGCTGTGGGCTCCGTCACAGAAGGGCTTGTTCTTGGAGGCACCGCAGCGGCAGAGGTAGGCCGGCTTGCCTTCGCGGTGGGGGATGACGTTCCCCTCGTGATCGGTGATTTCCACGGGGCCGTCGACTTCGAGCTTCAGGGGGCCGTCCTTCAAGATGGTGATGCGGGTACCGGACATGCTGAGTTCTCCTTGGTCATCGGAAGGCTGCACCGGGTGGAAGACCCGGTGCCCTTGGCGTCCCTCGAGGGGAGGCGTCGGAGCCGGCTTCAACGTCTTGCCGGACCGCCGCCGCCCCTATGGCGGAACGAAGTGCCAACCTGAGGCTGGAGCGGGATTTCGCAAGGGGGGACGTGGGAATCGCCGCCCCCGAGATAGCGGATGGACCCTGCCGCTCCCGGCCAGACGACGGTCAGACCGCAGTCGCCTCGTCCGTCAAACTCAGGTGGACCCGCACCGGTGTTCCGTCCGGCGGGCAGAGGGGTGAGGGGTCGAAGTGGGTGGTGCCCCGCTGGTGATCCCGGATGGTGTAGGCGGCGTTTGAGATAACGCCTCCAGGGCACGAGTACAGGCAGACGATGCACCCTGATTCCCAGTGGTGATTCTGGGCCTCGTTCCCACCGAAGCGCATCTCCACCCCCCGACCTCCCGGATCATCCAGGAGGTCGGCCAGATCGCGGGGGCCGCCGGAGCCACTCCACTCTACCTGGACCCGGACCAGCGAGCCCGACACCCGGCGGGAGGGCTGCGGCACGAAGGGAAGGCGGCGCAGGGTCCACGCCGCCATGGGCACGCCCCCACCGTCCATGGCCCCTAGTTCGCGGAGGGCGGCGGCGATGCGAAGGTCGTCCGCGTCCGTCACCAGGAGAGATGCCCCTGATGCGCTACCGCCTCCACTCACCAGGGCGTGGTACCGGTGGTCTGGCGGGGTGGAAGCCCGGAAGGAGGAGGGTTGCGCCACCGCATCCAGCGAGACACTGCG
>SKJY01000186.1 GCA_007121775.1 Gemmatimonadota bacterium | reverse complement strand
TCCGGCGGATCCACGCTGGATCCCCCTTGAAACACCCAAGTCCAGATCAATGACCAGTCCAACTTCAACCGGACAACGATCCCTCTCCCCTGCCCCGCCGGTACCGCACCGCCGGGTGGGGTCGCTCATCCACCTCTAGCCGGAAGATGTCGGGGCGAGCGTAGTGGCCCACCACGTCGAACTCGAGGCGCTGCCTGGCCAGGAGCCCCGGTTCGAGCTCCGCCAGGAGAATCCCATCCTCCCCGTGGAGGGGCCCGGCTCGGACCTCCCCATCCGGCGCCACCACCACACTCCCTCCCCGGCAGAATATCTCCGGCGCACCCTCCAGTTCGTCTGCGAGCGCCCCGCCCACCTCCGGGTCTTCCAGAAGCGCGGCGTAATCAGCCCGGGTCACGAACTGGTTGCATCCCAACACCCAGCAGCGCCCTTCAGTGGCGATGTGCCGTAGAGTGGCTTGCCACCGGTCCCGGGCGTCGGCGGTGGGAGCGAGGTAGACCTCGACCCCCTTCCCGTAGAGCGCCATCCGGGCCAGAGGCATGTAATTCTCCCAGCAGATGAGCCCGCCCACCCGACCCACCGGCGTCTCCACCACCGGTAGGGTGCTTCCGTCCCCCTCGCCCCAGACGAGCCGCTCGGCGGCGGTGGGCTTGAGCTTCCGGTGCACGCCCATGAGCGCCCCATCGGGCCCGAAGATCAGTAGGGTGCAGTAGAGCGTGCTGGCGGCGCCGGGCTCCCGCTCAATGACCCCCACCGCCAGCACCACTCCCGACTCCCGTGCCACCGCCCCCATCCGGCTCGTCTCCGGCCCGGGCACGGTAATGGCCGATTCCCAGTAACGCCGGAAGAGGCGCATCCCTCCAGGCGTCCTCCCCCCCACCACAGTTCCGAAGCGGAGCCCCCAAGGGTACCCACCCACGAAGGCCTCGGGGAAAAGGACCAGAGATGCCCCCCCCTCCGCCGCCTGCCGGGTTCGCCCTTCCACCTCTTGGAGCGCGCCCTCGGGGTCAAAGGGGAAGGCCCGGGGCTGGACCACCGCCACGCGGTGACCGGCCCCGGGCCCCACTTCCCCGTCAGGGATCAGCCGCACTCACTGAATCCGCAGACGTGGCACTTCACGCACCCCTCCTCGTAGGCCAGCTGACCCGATCCGCACTCCGGGCAGCTCCCCAGGAAGGAGTGCTGGAGCTTGGTGGCCTGATAGGAGCCCAGCGCCGGCTTGGCGCCGGACGCCTGCACCGACGGAGTGGCCGCAGGCGCGCCCATCCGGAGGGTGGGAGCGGGAAGAAGCTCTTCCTGCACCCCCTCCTGCTCCGCCAGGTAGCGCTCGATGGCCTGGGCGATGGCGTCGGGCGCGGAGAGCACCTTGTGAATCCCCACGCCCACGGCCCGGTCGCAGGAGATCCCCCGAAGCTGGTCCCGCACCGCCGTGATGGGGATCCCGGAGCGGAGCGCCAGGGAGGCCAGCCGGCCGATGGCCTCGGTGTCGGCCATGGCGGCGCCGCCGGCCTTCCCCAGGGTGCAGAAGACCTCGAAGGGCCGCCCGGTCTCATCCTCGTTGATGGTGACGTAGAGGTCACCCATGGGCGAGTTCATCTTGATGGTCCGCCCACGGAGCATGGCGGGGCGCTGCCGCTTGTGGCGGCGGGCCCGGGCGTCCTCATCGTGCTCCTGAAGGCGCGCCTCCAGCGCTTCCTGTTCCACCCGCATCCGGTGCACCTCTTCCCGGGCGTCGGCGAGCTGCTGCTCCAAGGCGGCGGTGGCGGCGGAGGTCTCCTCTTCCGTCTTCCCTGTCTTCCCGGTGGAGAGAACCTGCATGGGCCGGGACCCATCCCGGTACACCGTGACGCCCTTACACCCCAGCTCGAAGGCCAGCTCGTAGATGGCCCGCACATCTTCCCGGCTCGCCTCGTGGGCGAAGTTCGTGGTCTTAGAGATGGCCGAGTCCGTGTGCTCCTGGAAGGCCGCCTGCATCCGAACGTGCCACTCGGGGCTGATGTCGTGGGAGGTGACGAAGACGTCCTGCACCTCCTGCGGCACCTCCTCGAAGTGGATGTGCCCCTCGGTGGCGATGCGCTCCATGAGCTCGTCCGAGTACCACCCCTGCTCCCGGGCCATGCGGATGAAGTCCTCGTTCACGTCGGGCATCATGGCGCCGGCCTGGTTCCGCATGAAGGCCACGGCGAAGAGGGGCTCGATCCCACCGGAACACCCGGCGAAGATAGAGATGGTCCCGGTGGGAGCGACCGTGGTCAGGTTGCAGTTTCGGAGCCGCCGCTCGGGCCGCACCCGGGAGCCGTCTGCCCGGCGGGCCGCCGTCTTGTCCGGCCCCCAGATGGACTCTTCCCAAGCCGGGAAGACGCCCCGGGTCTCGGCCAGGCGCTCGGAGGCGTTCCGGGATTCCTCATTGATGAACTCCATCATCTTCCGGCCCAGCTCGACACCCTCGGTCGAGTTGTACGGCACACCCACCCGCACCAGCAGATCGGCCCACCCCATGAGCCCGAGCCCGATGCGGCGGATGTTCTGCGCCAGCTTCGTGATCTCGTCCAGCGGGTAGCGATTGGCGTCGATAACGTTGTCCAGGAAGTGGGTGGACAGGTGCACCACGTGCCGGAGGCCGTCCCAGTCCACCTTCTCCTCGGCGGGGGCGTCGGCCGGCGCGTCGGCCCGGACGAACTTGCCCACATTCACACTCCCCAGGTTGCACACGTCGTAGGGGA
>SKJY01000166.1 GCA_007121775.1 Gemmatimonadota bacterium | reverse complement strand
GGCGCGTCGCGGAGGAGATGATCTTCGGTCCGGAGAAGGTGACCACGGGAGCCGGCAACGACATCGAGCGGGCCACGCAGATGTCCAGGCGCATGGTTACCCGCTTCGGGATGTCGGACGCGGTGGGGCTCATGGCCATCGGTGACTCAGACCAGCAGGTCTTCCTGGGACGGGAGATGACCCAGAAGCGGGATGTCTCGGAGCACACGGCCCAGCTTGTGGACCAGGAGGTCAAGAGGATCCTGGACGAGGCCCACGAGCAGGCCCGGGATCTCCTGGAGCGGGAGCAGGACCTCCTGGAGCGAATCGCCCAGGCCCTCCTGGAGCGGGAAACCCTGGACCGGACCGAGGTGAATCTACTGGCCCGTGGTGAGCCCCTCCCGCCCCGGGAGCCGGCGCCGGGTCCCGCCGATCCCGTACCGCCGGCCGAACCCACCACCGGAGCCGGTCCGGAGGGATCGGGCGCTGAGGGAGGGGCGGATGGCGGCGGCTCCGGCTCCGGCGATCCCGACGAACCCGCTCGGGTGGGAGACGGCTCCGCCGTGGGAGTGGAGGATCGCACCGAAGAGTCGGCGTCTGTGGGCAGCGCGCCCGCCCGACGCGCCCGCAGGGACCTCGACCCGGACGCCACCCACGGATGAGCCAGCTCCCCACATCTTCGGCCTTATGGGCCACGGCCCGAGGGGCGGTGGCTCTTGATCCCTTCCTGGTGCTGGGGATTGTGGATCTCCCCGCCGGTGCCACCGCCAACGGTGGGGAGCCCTTCATGGGGGATCGCCTGCTCAAGAAGGCCACGGAGATGGCTGAGGCGGGAGCCGGGATGCTGGATCTGGGGATTCCCGGCCATCTCCCCTCCCCTCCCGTGTCCGAGGAGGAGGAGTTGGATCGCGTCATCCCGGCGCTCCGCGCGCTGGTGACCCACGGTGGCCTCCCCGTTTCGGTGAATACCCGACGGTCCTCCGTGGCTCGGGTCGCCCTGGAGGAGGGGGCGGCCGTCATCCATGACGTGTCCGGGCTCAGCTTCGACCCCCGGCTCGTGGAGGTGGTGGCCTCCTCCTCCGCCGGCCTTCTCCTCATGCACCTGACCGCTGATCCGGAGGGGCGCCTGGGCGGCGGCTACGGCGACCTCCTCATGGAGGTGGTGGTGGAGCTGGGAGAGGCTACGCAGACGGCAGTGGACGCCGGGATCGACCCGAGCCGCATCGCCCTGGATCCAGGGATCGGATTCGGTGGCTCACCGGGTCGGTCGCTGGCTTCAATCCGGGAGATGGGTCTTCTGAGTGAGGCGGGGTTCCCGGTGGTGCTGGGTCCGACTCCGGAAGCCGCCGCCACCGCCGGGGCCCCTGCTCCTGGTGAGAGCCTTCTGGCCGAGGCCGTGGTCTCGGCGCTGGCCTGGGAGCGGGGGGTGCGGATCTTTCGCGTTCGCCATGTGGAGGCTGTGACCCGCGCACTGACGCTGGTGCGACAGATGGTGGAGGACGATCCCGTAGCGGAAGCGGTGCAGCAGGCCGCGGCGCAGATGGCCCTGGGCGACGCCGAGCCGGACCCCCCGGCCCGGGGTTGACGGAGGGGGCGCGGTGAGCGGGCTCTGGGACCAGCTCCGGTTCCTCCTTCCGGGGTGGATCGATCTCGTGGAGATCGCCGTGGTGGCGGCGGTGGTCTATCGGATCCTCCTGCTCCTGCAGCGTACCCGGGCCATGCAGATGATCCTGGGAGTTCTCCTCCTGGGCTTCGTCTATGTTCTGGCCCGGCTCCTGGATTTCTCCCTCATCAGCGGGCTCCTGGAGACCCTCTTCCAGTTTGGGGCCATCGCGGCTCTGGTCGTCTTCCAGCCGGAACTCCGTGCGGCGCTGGCCCGTCTTGGACAGAGCCGTATGCTCAAATTCTTCGGGAAGATGGAGAGCCGGTTCCTGGTTGATGAGATCGCCGAGGCCACCGCTGAACTCTCCCGTACCGGGGTCGGGGCCATCATTGTCATTGAGAACGAGATGGGGCTGGACGAGTACGCGGCCACGGGAACGGCGTTGGAGGCCCGGGTGTCTTCTGAGATACTCACCACCATCTTCACCCCCCACTCTCCCCTTCACGACGGGGCCGTGATCATTGTGGGAGACATGATCAAGTCCGCCGGGGCCATCCTTCCCCTCACCCAGACGCCCCTGCAGGACAAGTCCATGGGGACCCGGCACCGTGCCGCGTTGGGTCTCTCGGAAGAGACGGACGCCCTGGTCATCGTGGTCAGTGAGGAGACCTCCCGGATCTCCGTTGCCCAGGCCGGACGTATGGAGGTGGGAGTGGACGGTGACCGCCTGCGCCGCATACTCCAGGGGAGCCTTCCCGAGAGAGCAGGGGGGCTGGATCTCCTCCCCACTTCCCGTTGAAGGGGAGGCGTAATCGGTGACTCCGGTCCGGGCGCCAGCGTCCAATCGGGGCGGGGGACGGTAGCCGGGACGCCCCTTAGGCAGGCGTTCCACGCCGTTTCCCATCTGTTTCACGATGCCTCGTTGACAGGGCCGGGCGGGCCCCGTACATTGCCGCCGGTCTGAAAATCCAGCGTAGCAAAGGTCGCGGAGGAGGCCCCTCGGGAGGCCGTGTTCCGCCTGTGCTGTTTCACCCACGTCATTCCACAAGGAGCCGGGTTTGGACGATCTCGAATACAATCTGCTGACGCTCTTCGCCGACGGCGGACTCATGATGTACTTCCTCGTCCTCTGCTCCCTT
>SKJY01000034.1 GCA_007121775.1 Gemmatimonadota bacterium | reverse complement strand
GGACGGAGCGGGCTCGTCCGGGCACGCCAGGTTGGTCCGCCACCCGCAATCCGACAACGCGGATCGAGAGCGTGCTCCGGGCAGAAGCCGCGATGGAGGTGGACACCGGAACCGGAACCCATGGCCCCATGAGGGAGCTTCGGTTTCAGTTGGAGCCCGTGACCCAGTCGGGCTACCTCCGGGTCCGGGGCACGAACAACGAGCCCGATACTCCACTCCACACCGACCCGGGCGGGAGCCCGCTTCCCGATGCCGTGGCCCTCTCGAACTGGCTCCTGGACCGCATCTTCCTCGGCGGCCACCCGGCACCTACCTCGCCGGAAGCTCTTCTCGCCGAGGCCTTCGAGTGGGGAGTCGAGCGAGCGTGGAGCGACCTTTGGTTCTACTCAAACCCCATCTTCATCGAGGCGCTCGAGGGGCCCTGAACCCTCGTACCCGGTGATGCCACCGGGCTACTACGGTTGGGACTGCCTAACCGGAGCGTCTGGATCTACCCGTAACGCTGATCCTCTTCCTTCCAGCACCACCCAGGATTTCCATTTCCATGCTACCCTCTTTCGACGTCGGTCGCATTCGGTTGGCCCTATTGAGCTTACTCGTCGCCACGCCGGCCATGGCGGTTCCGGGCCTCGCCTTCAATTCAGGCCTCCTGGTGGGTCCTGACCCCGTGAAACCGGGCCTTGCGCTCAGCTTAGCTCCCCTCGTGGATCCGGACCCGCAATACCCCTTCGCCTGCACGGTCCAGGACCACGGCCTGGGGCAGCCCCTGGTGGACAACGAGGAAGGCCTCGGCATCGCCGTCGTGTCATCGACGGGGGATACGATCGGATACAGCCGTGACTGCAAGGCCGAGACCCGGCACTGGTTCTACGCCTTCGGGGACGACGGACGGGGCTACGTGATCCGGGGTCCTGAGGATGCTCGCCCGGTGACCCTTGAGGAGGTGGAAGCCCACCTCGACGCTCAGGGCACGGTCCTGGCCTACATCGAACCGGAGGACGTTTCAGCGCGCTGGGCCAACGGTCGGTTCGATGGGGGCCCGATCCCCTACCTGGTTCGCCACGAACGAGGCGTCATCAACCGCTTCATTTACGGGATCTCGACCTTGGTAGATGTGTCCACCCTGGAGTCGGGATCGCCGGAAGGCACGGACGGTACGATCTGGAACGGTCGGCTCCTCTACCAGTTCGATGGCGGCGTGGGGATCGGCCACACCCAGGGCCGGTTCAGCGACGGCGCCCCGTCTTCTCCGGAGCCCGAGACTACCGGGGGCCGTGCGCGGGCCATCCAAGGCTACCCGGATCGTCTGGCCCGAGGCTACGCCGTCGTCTACTCCACCGGCACCCGGACCGGCGACCACTACAACCTCCTGGTGGGTGGGCGAACGGCCGTGGCAGTGAAGGACCGGTTCGTGGAACGATTCGGCGAGCCGCGCTACACCATCGGGCTTGGGGGGTCCGGAGGCGGCATCCAGCAGTACGTCTATCAGCAGAACCACCCGGAGCTCCTGGACGCGGCGATTCCCCAGCTCTCCTATCCGGACATGTCTACCCAGACCGTTCATGTGGGAGACTGCAATCTCCTGGAGCGGTACATGGACGTGGACGCGGCGGACGATCCGACCTGGCAGAACTGGGACAACCGACGCTGGCTCCTGGGGCTGAACACCATTGAAGGATATCTGGGCTCCACGGCGCGGGCCCTGACACAGGCGCAGGAGATCTTGGGCCTACCCGTTCAGACGGGGTCGTCCGAATGCCAGGAGGGGTGGCCGGGACTCCCGGCAGCCACTCTTAATCCCACCTTCGGTTCCGAGCGGAACTGGGAGCTCCTGGGCGATCAGATCAACGGGATCGAACGGACCCACTGGAATGATGCGGTGGAAGCCTACGGTAGGAATCCGGAGACCGGCTTCGCCCGGGTCCCCTGGGACAATGTGGGGGTCCAGTATGGGCTCCGCTCCCTGGTGGCCGGGCGGATTTCGCTGGAGCAGTTCCTCGATGTGAACGCCCGGGTCGGGGGGTGGGTGGCGAGCCCCGACATGGTCCCTGAGGCCGCCCCGTACGCCGGGCTCTCCGGAGATCGGTTCGACACCGGGAATCCCGCCGACCTCATGGCCGTTCTTACCGGTCGCTTGGACTGGGACCCCTGGTCGGCGCGGAACATGACCCTTTCGCCGGACGATGGCGTCACTCCGGCTCCCCGTACGGAGGGGGACCTGGAGGCGATTCGTGGCGCGTACGAATCGGGACTCGTCTTCCTGGGGGCGCCGCCGCGGGAGATTCCAGTGATCGAGGCCCGCCATCACCTCGAGCACGTGCTGGACATGCACAACTCCCATCAGTCCTTCGCCGTGGAAGCCCGGCTCCTGGCCCACCAGGGGCATGCAGACAATCACAGCATCTGGTGGCTTGAGACGGATGAGCAGGGGCAGTCGCCCTGGCTGGTGGAGTTCTACGAGAAGGCCTTCGATGTCCTTGAAGAGTGGATATCAAGGCTTGAGGCGGATCCCACCCTGTCCGTCGGCGCGGCCCGACCGGAACGGGCCACTCCCCGATGCTACGGTGTGGACGGAAGCCTCCTGGCTGCCGGGGATGACGTTTGGGAGGGGGCCATGGATCCGGACCCCCGAGGAGCCTGTGCCCGTCACTTCGAGATCCGGAGCACCTCCCGGATCGAGGCGGGAGGGCCCATATCCGGCGACGTCTACAAGTGCCACACGATCCCGGTGC
>SKJY01000092.1 GCA_007121775.1 Gemmatimonadota bacterium | reverse complement strand
TCCTGACGGTTGATATACGATGCTGTCGGGTTCCTGTGAAATATGCGGGTGAGGGGCTCCCGGCATCAAGGGTCAGCCTCGCGCGGCCTCACCGGCGCGGTGCAACGCCTCCTTCACGGCCACTGCGGGGCGTCCACGGAATATCCAATGTGGATTCCCGCCCCATCGTCTTCCCATTCCGACTCGATGGGGCTCGACTCCCCCGCCTCCCACGCCAGGACCAGAAGCTCCGCACCCTCGAGCCATGCGGCCCACTCTCCAGGGCTCGAGGGACCGGTCCGTTCCTGGGCGGGTGCACGATCTCCAGTGACGGCCCGATCCACGAATCGGGAGGCGACCGGCACGAGGGTCAACCTCGCCGACTCCCCCCCTCCCCCCCGGTCAAGAAGGGACGGGGACCGGCGGTTGAGCCTCTGGGAATCTCCGGATTCGAGGATGAGTCCCTCGCCCCGCTCCCGGTGATGCAGGATGTACTGGAATCGGGCAGTTGGATGGTTGGGGAACCCGTGGTGGCCGATGAAGGTTAGGCGCGGCGTGCCCGCCTCCAGCCGGGAGCTGCGGTACCGAACGCCGAGGCGGGGCCCGTCCGCGTCCGCGTCCCAGCCGTCGATGCGCCACCGGATGCGATGGTCGGTGAGTTGGGGATTCCGAGGCGTCAGCCGGGCGAGGAGCAAGGGCTCGAGGGCGACGAGCCGGCTCGTCATGGTCACCCTTCCCCCCGAATCCCGGAAGGCCCGGGCCGTGGGCCTCGGAATGGCGACGGAGAACCCGGTAGCCACCCACGGTTCCGACTCGTCCACCGTGGAATCGACGCTGAGCCACCGGATCGGTGCATCCGAGATCCATTGGGAAGGAAGGAGAGGTGGAGATCCGGAGCTGTCAATTTGCGTAAGGAGAGCCTGCCCCCGATGGGACCCGGAGCCTTCCGGCCCGTCCCTTCCTGGGGAGACGGTGACCTCGACGTCCTCCAGGAGTCCCGGGAGCGCGCTGGGCCTCGGGGCCACGTCCAGGCTCACCCACAGGCTGCGTGGATCGGCGTTGCCTACGCTTCCGTGTACCCGAGCGCCGGAGATCCGCGGTATCGCCGGACCTGAGGGACTCGGCCTCCTCTCGTCCGCTGCCGGCTCGGAGGGGGCGGGCGGTATCCCGTACGTCATGCTCAGGGGCTCGGACCCTCCCCTCGTTCCTTCCGAAACCAGCGAGAGGGAGGTGCTCCCGAGAACCAGCAGCACCAAGAAGGCTGGGGCAAAGACCTTGAGGGATGGGGTGCTGTACGCTGCCGTGCCGACGAATACCAGGGCCCACATCCAGGCGGCCACGGCGGCGGCGGCCAGTGCCAGGAAGGCCTCCGTCATGGGGATGCCAAATCCCACTAGCCAGGGCAACTCCCCAATAATCGCCAGTGGGATGAAGAGAAGCCCCGCCAGCACCGCCTTGCCGGTAAATACACCGGCAGCGCTCAGCTCCTGGCCCTGGGTCCGTTGCTCCGGGCTCCGCAGCGGATCGGCCTGCATGGCTGCCGCCAGAATCACCACCGCCACGAGGTACGCTGCAAACACCCCGATGAAGTAGATGGGCAGGGCCCAGGGCCATGGGTCGACCGACCCCACCAAGGCTGCCGCCAGGGCCAGAACAAGTGCTCCGATGGCCGGGCGACGCCGGCGGAGGAGGTCCCGCCGGACCAGCCGGAGGACCGTGTTCGGTTGGGAAGAGGGGGGCTGGGAAGGCATGCCGTGTCTCCCGGAGTGGGGGGGGAGTTGCGTATCGGCCGGCGCGCTTCGGCTCAGGACCCAACCTTTCGGTGAGAGCCGGGCTCCGGCAAGTCGACTCTTTGACTACGGGCGCAGTGCGACCGATCTTCTCGCTACACGATTCCCCGGCTCGGCTCTACCCCCCTTGGATCCGGCTCCTGCCCGTTCCACCCCAGCACTACCCAAGCTCCATGATCTCGCGTTCCCGGCCCGCCTCTTCTGCTGCCCACATCGTCGCTTCACTGGTTCTTGTCCCTCTCCTGACAATGATCGGGTCGGCCGCTCCCCTCACCGCCCAGGATGCCCTTGCCGAGGCGCTCCTCCGGGTGGAATACGCCCTGGCCGAGCGGCCTCCCCAGGCCGGGGAGGTGGCTGAGCTGAACCAGCGATTCGACCGGGCCACCCTGGCCTTCTTCGCCGGCCAGCAGGACGCCGTTCTGGCGGCCATGGATGAGCTTGCGGCTCGGATCGAGCCCGACGATGGAGTCCGTGCCCGGCAGGCGGAGCGTGCCCGCGCCACGGTGGAAGCGCTGCCGGAGCGGGGCCGGGTTCTGGACCGGCCGACCCCGCTTCCGTACCGCCTCCACATTCCGGTGGGTCGGCCGGGTCGGGGGGACCAGCCGGGCCAGCCGGACCTCGAGGCCGACGCCTCCGGGGTGGCTCTACCGGTGGTGGTGGCGCTCCACGGTGCCGGAGGCAACGAACACATGTTCCTTGAAGCCTACGGCGCCGGGCGGCTGGTGGCGCTGGCCGACGCCCTGGGATTCGTGGTCATCTCGCCCTTCACGCCTGGTGTGGCGGCAGACCCTGGGGCGCTCGAGGCGCTTCTCAACGCAGCCGACGAGGAGCACCCCATCGACAGGGACCGGGTCTTTCTTGTAGGCCACTCCATGGGAGCGGGGGCAGCGTGGAGCCTGGCCACCCGGCAACCCGAGGCGGTCCGGGCCGTCGCCTGCATCGCCGGGCCCTGCGGAGGGGGAGTGCCGGC
>SKJY01000313.1 GCA_007121775.1 Gemmatimonadota bacterium | reverse complement strand
GTGAACGAATCGGTGGAGGTCACCGTGCGACCGGGCCGCACCTCCTACGTCGAGGCGCATTCCCAGGTGGCCATGCAGCCCCGGGGCGAGATCGACCGCCTCCTCGATCTTCTTGTTGAGCGGGGCGTCATCACGGCGGAAGAGGTCGCCGCCCTCCGGGCCGCCGTCCAGGACGACATTCGCCCTCTTCCGGGGCAGGCGCTGGGGTATGAACCCACCCTCCCCATCCGCGACGACCGAGTCCGGGTGCAGGTGCTCCCCCTGGGGATCGAGACCTGGGACGGCCAGTCCCGTTTCCGCATCCGGGGGAGGATCCAGGCCGACTTCGCCCGGCAGTTCTGGGGCGATGAGGTGCAGAATGTGGCTCGTCAGAGCCATCCCTTTCCCGAGTATGGCCTGATCCTGCGGCGGGTGCGGCTGGGAGCCGCCGGGATCAGCCGGGGGAACTGGGAGTGGCAGCTCGAAGCGGACTTCGCCGAGAACGAGGTGGACCTGGCCAACGTGTACCTGGCCCGTCTCTTCGATCACGGACGACTCGCCGCCGGGTACTTCAAGGAGCCGTTCGGGATGGAGTACGCCACCTCGTCCCGGTACATCACCTTCATGGAGCGCTCCGCCGCGTCCGACGCCTACAAGGTCAATCGAGAGCCCGGCATCATGTATGAGACGCTGTTCCCCCAGGCCTACCTGGGCTTCGGACTCTTCGGGAACGGGATCGATTACGATCGGGAGGTCCGGGAGGGGTGGGCCTTGAACGCCCGCGGCTCCTTCGCCCCCTATCTGGTGGGGACCGACTATGTACACCTGGGCGCCGGGATCAATCGCCGTCACAACGGCTATGATCTGGATTCGGAGGAGTGGCTGGATGTCCGCCTCCGGACCCGGGAGGGAACCCGCGCCATCGACGCACGCCTCATCGGACGGGACGACCTGGTGGGGGTCGAGACCTTCACGCGGATGAACACCGAGTTCGCGGCCGGATTCGGTCCGTGGTGGGTTCAAGGGGAATATCTGCGGGTCAACATCAATCTGGACACCGAGGCGGTGCAGGATGCGCTGGGGAACAACGCCACGGACGCCTCTTCCCTCCGGCAGCACGGGTGGTATGCCCAGACCGGCTTCTTCCTGACCGGGGAGTCGCGGAACTACCGCGCCTTCAGCGGCGACTTCGGCCCCCAGTTCCCCTTCCGGAACCTGGGTGAGGAAGGGGGAATCGGGGCCGTGGAGGTGGCGCTCCGCTACTCCCAGGCCAACTCCCTCGAGCACACCCGCCCGGGCCGGGGTCAGAAGCTCGACCACTACACCCTCGGGCTCAATTGGTACATGAGCCCCGAAATCGTCCTCAAGGCCAACCTCATGTACCTGGAAGGCGAGCGCGACACCTTCCAGGACGGTGGGTGGCTCTTCGGCATGCGGGTGCAGTACGTGTTCTGACCGGGGACAGGTCCAGCCAGACGGCTACGGAGGGGGACGGCGGGAATCAATCCGCCGTCCCCTCGATCCGGGAGGTGCCGCTTTCACCCTCCTCCCCCACTGCGAACAGCTAACCTAGCTCCCTCCTTCCCCCCGGATCCGCCAGAGCTCTGCCTCCGCTGCGATCCGGCCGAAGCCCGGCCACCATTCGTCCTCCATGAGCCGGTCCAGGAGCTCCACGGCCCGAGCGGTGTCGCCCTGGGCAAGCCAGCGGTTCGCCACCCCGAAGCCCACCGTTTCGAGCCGGTATCCCGCGTCCTCCCCCGGGTCCAGGAGCACCTCTTCTTCCACGAGGCCCTTGTGAAGCCGAAGGTTTTCCCAGTAGGCGATGTTCGTGGTGATCTCCAGGTCATCGGGGATCTCGTCGAGGAGAGCCTGGGCTTCCTCATCCCGTCCGGTTCGCATGAGGGCGCGGACCGTCCATTCGGCCATTGCCACCAGGGACTCTTCGTCGTCCGCGTTGGCGGAGCAGCTCCGGAAGCCCGGCGCCTCTGCGGCGCGCGCGTCCTCGTCATCGGCCAGGGCGAGGCACCGGAGGTATTCGTTAGCCGCAGCCTCATGATCCCCGGCCACGAAGTAGGCGAGCGCCAGGTGGTAGGCCACGTCCCAGTTCATGGGCGCCAGTTCCCGAGCCCGTTCCAGATCTGAGATGGCCCCGTCGAAATTCCGGAGCGACAGGTGCCGGTGTCCCCGGAACCGCCAGGGTCGCCAGTCGTCTGGCGCTACCTCGATGGCCCGGGTGTAGAGCTCGATGGCCGGTGCGTACTGCCAACTGTGGCGCCGCTCTCGCCCGGCGGCGATGAGAAGGTCGGGGTCCGAGGGGTCGGCGGCCAGCGCCTCATCGGCGGCGGCGATCCGGCCCTCCTCATCCACCTGCGCCATGAGGGGATCACCAAAGAGCGAGAATCCCTGGGGCTCCGTCAGGGGATCGTGCCGCTGCAGTTCAGCGAGCCAGTCCGGCGCTCGGTCCGGCGACTCGGCGGGTGGCTCGTCGACCCCGCACCCGGCAAGGACGACGGCGAGAGCCAGGGGGAGAGTGGCTGAAAGGAGTGCGAATCGGACCATGGGGCCTCCCGGAGTGGGGGTGGACGTAGGTTCGGGAAGGTAGATCGCCCCTTTCCCCGGCGCGAGGAGGGGGTGGGCTCCGGGGAAGGATGCTCCCCTGGCGCGGATTGGAGGGCCCTTTGGGACGCCGCAGGGCTTTTGAAGAAGGGCAGCTCCGGCTCCGTATCTCCAGGGAGAGTGGGAAACCCCACCAGACGGGGTGT
>SKJY01000153.1 GCA_007121775.1 Gemmatimonadota bacterium | reverse complement strand
GCGCTGCTCCGGGCTGATCCCCATCCCCGTGTCCTTCACCGTGAACCGGAGGCTCCCCCTCTTCCCGTCTTCCCCAGCCGTGAAGGTCACCGACATCTCCACCATCCCGGCGGAGGTGAACTTGACGGCGTTCCCCAGCAGGTTCATGAGGATCTGCTTGAGGCGGACTGCATCCACCACGGCGTATCGGGGCACGGAGGGGTGGATTCGGAGGAGGAAGTCCAGGTTCTTCTTGGAGGCCTGGTACTTCACGATGTCTGCCACCCCCCCAGCCAGGGCGATGATATCGGTGTGGGACGGGTCAAGCTCGAGCTTCCCCGCCTCGATCTTGGAGAGGTCCAGCACATTGTTGATGATATCCAGAAGGGCACGCCCCGCCGTGTGGATGCTGGACACATACTGAGATTGGATCGGGCTCAGCGGCGTGTCCCGGAGAAGATCCGTGAAGCCGATCACTCCGTTCAGGGGCGTGCGGAGTTCGTGGCTCATGTTGGCGAGGAAGTCGGTCTTTGCCTGATTGGCTCGCTCCGCCGCGTCCTTGGCGGCACGGAGGGCTTCTTCCTGTTCCTTCTGCGCCGTGAGATCCCGGGCGATGACGTAGGCCCCCCGGAATCGTCCCTGGTCGTCGTAAAGAAGTGACGAACTGTCTTCCCTCCAGATCCACCGACCGTCTTTCGTCCGGAAGCGGAAGGAGTACACGGCGCCGGATTCACGTCGACCGATGGCCTCGAATACCGCCCGACGGACGGCGTCGATATCCTCGGGATGCACAAAGCGCATTGCCTCATCCAGGGGCAGGCCCTGGAATTCGGCCGGGCCGTAGCCGAGGACGCGTTCGTGGGCGGTGGAGACGTGGACCAGTATGAAGTTCCCGTCCACGACGACAATGGGGTCGGAGGTATACTTCGAGATGAGCCGGAACCGCTCTTCGCTCTCCCTCAGGGCATCGTTCGTGGTCCTCCGCTCGGTGATGTCCACGGCTCTTCCCACGTTTCCGGGAACACCATCTGGCCCCACCTCGGTGGGATAGCTCTCCGCCTCAACCCACCGCACCGAGCCGTCCGGCCGAATGATCCGGTACTCCATCTGGAATCGACCGTTCTCCAGATAGGAACGGAACCCTTCGGCCACCGCCTCCTTGTCTTCGGGGTGAACCGCGTCCAGAAACGACGATGGGTTCTCATTCAGACTCTGGCAGGAGCGCCCCCAGATCCTCTCGTAGGCCGGGTTGACGTAGAGCATTCCACGGCGGTCGGCGCTCCTTAGCCACACCACCTCTTTCAGGCTCTCAGTGAGCTGATTCAGGCGGTGGCGACTTACCTCCAGCGCTTCCTGAGCGGCGCGGCGGTCGGTGACATCGGTGATGTAGCCGTGCCAGGTGACGCTTCCGTCAGGTTGGGCCTCCGGTTGGGCCTTCCCCCATAGCCAGCGCAGTCCGCGCTCCGGGAGCCTCACCCGGTACTCATCCTCCCACACCTCTCCCGTCTCGGCGGATCGCCGGATGGTCTCCAGCACCCGGTCAAAGTCCTCGGGGTGGACACGGGCCAGGACCGGCCCGGCGTCGTGGAGCACCTGGGCGGGTTCCACCTCGTAGATGGACCGGATGCTGTCGGAGGCGTAGGGGAAGCAGGAGCGGCCGTCGGGGAAGTACTGGAACTGGTAGATCATCCCCGGAGCGTTGAGGCAGAGATTCCGGACACGCTGGAGCCAGATGTCCACATCCGCACCGGCACCTGGGGGGGTGGCATGTGCATCGGCACCCGGGGGGAGAGTTCCGGAAGGACCGTGATCCGGAGGGGGAGAGACGGTGTCCGGGGGGGCGGTATTGTCCGGATTCTCTTCGAGCATGATCCTCGCCGGGGGCGGTGTGAGCGGCTCGGGATTGATCTTGCCGGGGAAAATGCCGGTCCATCCCTTAGAGGATCGCCCGGCCGAGGGCAAACTTGACCATCCGCAGGGGAAACGGGAAGGGCCTAAGCCTTTCAAGAGCTTGCGAGGATGACCGCGCAAGGAATGAGCATCAAGCGCCGGCAACAATCCTGTTACGGCTCCTCACGGGGAGTTGAACGCCCGGCGTCTTTTGGCAATCATGAGGGGTGTCGGGAACATCCGCAGTTTCGCCGCCGGTCTGAGTCCATTGGCCCGCGGCACCCTTTCAAGGCCGGGGGGTTGTCCTCAGCCGCCGCTTCGAATTCTTCTTCCGCTTCATCTCAAATCCACGTCTGGAGACGATCGCCGATGCGTGCCTCCTCTCGTCGCTCTGGCTCGGAAGCCGGATTTCTCCGCAGTGCAGGCCTCCTGGTGCCTGCGCTCCTCCTCTTCGGAGCTGCGGCATGCAGCGATCCGGCCATCCCTGAAGGAACCCCGGGCGATATCGAGGCCCGGGTGTTCGTCGATGTCAAGGCTACAGGCAGCTTTGTAACCGGCGAGGATGAGCCTGTGGCCGGCGTCGGCGTGGAGCTCCGGACCTCTGCCGGCGAGGTGGTGGATTCCGGGAGCACTGACGCCAACGGTCTGGTGCGCTTCTCCGGGCTCCGGCCGGCTGGGTACGAGCTCCGCCACGATGGGACCTCGCCTGATGGAGCGGTGCTGGCTACCACTCGCACTCCCACGGTCCGGGTGCCGGCCCAGGGCGGCGTGCAGGAGGTGGACTTCCGCTACGTCTTCAACCCCGGCAGTGCTTCCGGGGTGGTGTTCCGCGATGACACCGGGACCGGGTCCTTCGATCCTGACGGGGATTTCCCTGGGGAGGG
>SKJY01000312.1 GCA_007121775.1 Gemmatimonadota bacterium | reverse complement strand
CGGCTGCTGACAACGGGGCAGGGAGCACTGTGCCCGGCCCGCAGGCTGTACCTCCATGGACCGGTTCCCTATCATGTTCAGTAGTCCAGCCTTGAAGCCCCCTTCGCCCCCGCCTCCCAACCCTTCCGTGGAGCACGCATGAAAGCCATCATCCCCCTGGCCGGCCGCGGAACCCGTCTCCGGCCCCATACCCTGACCACTCCCAAGCCCCTGGTCCGGGTCGCCGGGAAGCCGGTAATGAGCTACATCCTGGACGACTTCCCCGCGCTTGGGATCGAGGAGGTCGTCTTCATCGTGGGCTATCTGGGAGACGAAGTCCGGAGGTTCGTGGCTGAAACCTATCCAAACCTGAAGGCGCAGTACGTGGTGCAGGAGGTGCAGGACGGCACGGCGGGGGCCATCAAGTTGGCAGAGCCGTTCGTCGACCAGGATCTCCTCATCATCTTCGTGGACACCCTGTTCGACGCCGACATCTCCCTGGCGTCCCAGCTCGGACAGGAGTGGGCCGGGATTATCTGGGCCAAGGAAGTGGAGGACTACCAGCGGTTCGGAGTCATCGTCACCGACGAGGAGGGCGCCATGATCCGGATCGTGGAAAAGCCCACCGAGCCCATCTCCCGCCTGGCGAACATCGGTCTCTATTACATTCGGGATTCGGGCCTTCTCTTCGAGGGGATCAACCACACGCTGGCCTCGGACCCGGGCCCTTCCGGTGAGTTCTACCTCACCGATGCGTTCCAGTACATGGTGGACCGTGGGGCCCGGATCCAGACGGCGCCGGTAGGGGGGTGGTACGACTGCGGGAAGGTGGAGACGCTCCTAGAAACCAACGCCCATCTCCTGGAGTCCGGCCGGGGAGAGCGAGCCGCCGACGCATCGGTGGATGGCGCATCATCGGTGGATGGTGCCGTCCGACTGGAAGCCGGGGCCGAGGTGGTGGGATCCACCCTGGGCAGGCATGTTACCGTTGAGAGTGGGACCCGGATTCACGACTCCACCCTGGAGAACTGCATCGTGGGGCCCGGCACCGTGATCCGGGGCGCCCACCTCCGGGATTCCATCATCGGAGGCAACTCGGTGATCCAGGGGGTGCGCGGGCGGATCAACGTGGGCGAGTACTCCTCGCTGGAGGGCTCCGCCGGGGGCTGAGTCTCCCGGAGCCCGGACGGCGCACTCCGGCGCCGCTCCCTGTGTGCGCGATTTCCGTCGCGTCCTTCCCATAGCCCTCTAGCCCCATGGCCAGTCCTTCGCCCCACACCCCCCCGTCCAGCGGCTGGAACGACGATGTCCCGGATGATGGGAACGGAGTGAGGAGCGACCCACCGGCTGGTGCTCGGGCGGCAGTGGAAGAACTTCTGGACGAAGTAGAGGCATCCACCGAGCCCCGCCCCCTCATGGCGGTGGGGGGGCTGGAGGGAAAGGCTGCCATCGTCACCGGTGCCTCCTCGGGAATCGGCCGTGCGGTGGCGGTGGCCCTGGCTCGCTCCGGGGTGGATGTGGCCTTCAACTACCTGGGCTCGGATGATCAGGCGCATCGGGACGCCGATGTCACCGAGCAGGAGTTGGCGGCGTGCGACGTCCGGATCTATCGGCGGACCGTAGACTGCCGGCGCCCCGATCAGGTAAACGACTTCGTGGACCGGGCGGTGCAGCATCTGGGTGGCGTTCAGATCCTGGTGAACAATGCCGGCATCGGGCGTGACCGGGCCCTATGGCGTATGTCCGACGAGGAGTGGCGGGACGTGCTGGACACGAATCTCTCCGGCGCCTTCTACTTCCTTCGGGCGGTGGCTCCGTACTTCCGGGCCCAGGAGTACGGGAAGGTGGTCAATATCTCGTCCATCCACGCCCTCAAGAGCGAGTTCGGACTGGTGAACTACGCCGCTTCCAAGGGAGGGCTCATCTCCCTGACTCGGAGCGCCGCGGTCGAGCTTGGGCCCTCCAACGTGAATGTGAACGCCGTGGCCCCGGGCTACATCCGCACCACCCGGCTCACCGACCGGGTCCCCTCGGAGATCATGGACCGGGCCCGGGAACAGAGTGCCCTGGGTCGTCTGGGCGACCCGCAGGATGTGGCCGGCGCGGTCCTCTTTCTCTGCTCAGAAGCGGCGCGGCACATCACCGGCGTGGTGCTCCCGGTAGATGGGGGGCACCTGGCCTGATGGGGTGCCGGTCTGGAGCTTCCTCCAGTACGGCTGTCAGCGGGTCCACCGGGGGAACGACGAGGGCGACGTACGGTATTCCCCCCATCCGGGACCAGGGGGCGAGGAGAGCACCTCGCGGTAAGGGTGCCTGACGACCCTCCGGCCCGATCACGAGAAACCCCGATACGATAGATCCTGGCGGCCTCTCCCGTGCCGCCTTTTCAGATACCTACCTGCCACGGAGAACCGATGGCCAACCGCACCGCTCACTTCACCACGAATCACGGCGACTTCCATGTCGAACTCTTTGACGACCGGGCCCCGGAGACTGCCGGAAACTTCGCCAAGCTGGCGGAGGACGGCTTCTACGATGGACTCATCTTCCACCGGGTCATCGCCGACTTCATGATCCAGGGCGGATGCCCCGAGGGCTCGGGGCGGGGTGGACCCGGCTACACCATCGATGACGAGTTCCACCCGGAACTTCGCCACGACGGTGAGGGAGTGCTGTCCATGGCCAATGCGGGCCCCAACACCGGTGGCTCCCAGTTCTTCGTCACCCTGGTTCCCACCCCATGGCTCGACGGGAAGCACGCCGTCTTCGGGAAGGT
>SKJY01000150.1 GCA_007121775.1 Gemmatimonadota bacterium | reverse complement strand
TGGCCCATCGCATCCTCGGTCTGGGAAAGACCACGCGTCGGGCCTTCGCCCTGGTCCCGGGCTCAGGCACGCCCCGTCTCCTCCACCATGCCATTGAGGCGTCGGCCTGGAGGGATTGGCCCGGCGAACGCCGAAGCTATCAGAGCTACGGTGATCTGGAGGGCGGGCTGGCCTGGGTCCTGGAGGGTCGGGAGCGGGTGGCCATGGAGGTGTCGCCCCGCTCCGCCGTACCCACGGTGGACCGGGTCCCCTCGGGGATCGTGGAGCTTGTCCGGAATCGGGGTGTGGAGGTGGTGTCTTCCGGAGACCTCATCACCGCCTATCATTCCCTCTGGAGCGCCGACGCGCTCGCCTCCCACCGGGAGGCGGCGGGGATCGTTCGCGCCACTGCCATGCAGGCGTTCCAGAAGGCCGCTCGGGACATCGGTGCAGGGCGCGAAATCCGTGAGCGGGATCTCATGGAGTGGATTCAGGCTCGCCTCCATGAGGCCGGCGTGACGGAGCAGGTCGGGTGCGTGGTGGCGGCGGGGGCTTCGGCCTCGGATCCCCACTACGATCCCTTTCAGAAGGGGCAACCGCTCAAAGGGGGCGATCTGGTCCTCCTGGATCTCTGGGGCGGACTCACCGGCGGCGGGGTGCCGGCGGACCAGACCTGGATGGCCTTCCTGGCCGCACCCAACCGGGTGCCGACCAGGGTGCGGGCGGTGTGGGAAGCGGTCCGGGACGCCCGGGATGGAGCTCTCCAGTTCCTGCGGGACCGACATCTGGCGGGACGGGAGGTACGGGGCTGGGAGGTGGATGAGGTGGCTCGCGGGGTCCTCCGGGATCGGGGGATGGATGCCTGGTTCTCCCACCGCCTGGGACACTCCATCGACGACCGACTTCATGGGTCCGGCCCGAACCTGGACCACCTGGAGACCCGGGATGAGCGGATGCTCCTCCCCGGAGTGGGCTTCTCGGTAGAGCCGGGGGTCTACATTCCCGGAGAGTTGGGAGTCCGCAGCGAGGTCAACGTCTACTGGGGAGAGGAGGGGCCGGAAGTCACGACACCTCGCCCCCAGGACGATCTCATCTACCTCCCGCCGGCCTGATTCGCCGGTGCCCTCCCATGTGGAGGTGGCGCTCCCCCTCCCTCTCTTCCAGACCTTCACGTACCGGATTGACGAGCCGCCACCGGTGGGAACCCGTGTTCTGGTTCCCTTCCGGCGGGGAGAGCGGATCGGGTGGGTGGCAGGGGAAGGGGATCCCGCGGGGATTCGTGGCATCCGCTCCGTCCTGGACGTCTTGGACGCCGTGCCGTCCGTCACCCCCGATCTCATGCGTCTGGCTAGGTGGGTCGCCGAGTATTACGCAGCGCCCCTTGGACTCGTCCTTCGGAGCATGCTTCCCTCCGCGCTATCGGATCGATCCCGGGATCTCCTGCGTCCCCTCCCCACCGGGACGGATTCCCTTCCGGATCCGGATCTGCCCGGGCGTGCGCGCCGTGTCCTGGAGGCCCTCCGCAGGCGGGCAGGGCCGGCCCAGGTCTCGTCACTACGCAAGGAACTGGGGGGCGGCTCCATCTGGCCGGAGGTGCGACGGCTGCGGTCGCTGGGGCTGGTGGAGCATTGGACCGAGCCACCCCCTGAGCCGCCGGTCCGCACTCGCAAGGTGGTGCAGTTGCGGAGCTGGCTGTCGGACCTGGCCGAGCGGGAGAGGGTCTTCGGCCGCGCCAATCGACAGCGAAGGTGCTTCGAACTCCTGGTGGAGCGGGGGGGGAGCGCCCCTCTGGCGGCCCTCCAGGCCGACGACGGCTTCTCCCGCTCCGTCATCTCCGGCCTGGAGGATAAGGGGTTGGTGGAGGTGGTGGACGACGAGGTCCTCCGGGATCCCTTCCAGGGGTCGCCGACGGGCGGGGCAACCCCCTTCCGGCCGGAACCCACGGCGGATCAGGCTGCGGTACTGGCCCGTCTTCTGGCCTCCCTCCACGAGCCTTCTCCCGCTCCCTTCCTCCTGCGAGGTGTGACGGGGTCAGGAAAGACCCTGGTCTACCTCCACCTCCTGGAGGAGGTCGTGGGACGGCGGGGTCGCTCCGCCATCGTGCTGGTTCCGGAGATCTCCTTGACCCCCCAGACGGTGTCACGCTTCCGCTCCTGGTTTGGAGATCAGGTCGCGGTCCTCCATTCGGCTCTCTCCGACGGCGAGCGGTTCGACCAGTGGCGGCAGATCCGGGCAGGGGAGCGTCGCATCGTCGTCGGTGCGCGCTCGGCCCTCTTCGCGCCGCTTCCGGATTTGGGGGCCATCGTGGTGGACGAGGAACACGACGGTTCATACAAGCAGTCCGAGACCCCCCGGTACCACGCCCGGGATCTGGCGGTGGTCCGGGCCGGGATGACCGGGGCCATCTGTCTCCTGGGGAGCGCCACGCCGTCCCTGGAGAGCTGGCGGAACGCCGGACGTGGGAAGTTCACTCTCCTCACCCTTCCGGACCGGGTAGGGGGACGGCCCCTGCCTCCGGTTGAGGTGGTGGATCTGCGCACCCCGGGCCGGTCCGGACAAAGTCAGGGTACAGGTGCGTCCAAGGGGGGCGGCGCGGGAGAGGCCCACATCCTGAGCCCCGTACTGGTGGAGGCAGTGAACGAGCGACTGGACCGGGGCGAGCAGTCCATCCTCCTGCTCAACCGCAGAGGGTATAGCTCCTTCATCCAGTGCCGGGCCTGTGGTGAGGTCCAGCAGTGTCTCCACTGCTCCGTCTCCCTCACCTACCACCGGAGAAGGGCGCGCCTCATCTGCCATCACTGCCGTCACGAGGAGCCCGTGCCCACCAGGTGCCCCGCATGTGGGGACCCGGGCCTTTCCTACCGAGGGCTCGGAACCGAACAGGTGGAGCGGGTGGTCACGGAAACCTTCCCCCGGGCCCGCATCGCCCGGATGGATGTGGATACCACCGGGGGCAAGTGGTCCCATGCCGAGATTCTGGACCGGGTGGGTCGGGGTGAGGTGGATATCCTCCTGGGGACCCAGATGATCGCCAAGGGGCTGGACTTTCCCCGGGTCACCCTGGTGGGGGTCGTCAACGCCGATGTGGGACTCCACCTGCCGGACTTCCGGGCCAGCGAGCGCACCTTCCAACTCCTGAGTCAGGTGGCGGGGCGAGCCGGTCGGGGCGAGTTGGGAGGAAGGGTCCTG
This sequence comes from Gemmatimonadota bacterium, assembly GCA_007121775.1. Lineage (GTDB taxonomy): Bacteria > Gemmatimonadota > Gemmatimonadetes > Longimicrobiales > Gaopeijiaceae > PWLA01. The sequence goes on along the minus strand of SKJY01000150.1, from coordinate 7,385 downwards.
ATCCAGACCGCTGTCCCCGATCACTACGCCGTCCAGGCGGCGGTGACCCACGACTATCCCGGTTTCGCCGCCCGGGAGTTGGAGGAACGCTCAGGGCCCAGGTACCCTCCGGACGTTCGTCTGGTGAATGTGGTGGTGAGCTCTCCGGACCCGGAGGCGGCGGCGGGTGGGGCCGAGGCGTGTCTCCGGTGGATGCGGAGACATGGGCGTGGCTTGGGGGATGACGCCGAATTCGTGGGGCCCGCACCGGCCCCCATCGAACGGCTCCACGGCCGCTGGCGCTGGCACTTCTTCCTCCGGGGAGGGCGAGTGGGGGCCGTGACCCATCTTCTGCACCAGCTGCTGGCGGACCCTCCCCTCCCAGCGGGCGACGTGCGTCTGGTGGTTGACCGGGATCCTGTGGCCCTCCTCTGACGGCGCCTGTCTGAAGGCTCTTCTCCTCGTGCCCTCGTGCCGGAGCCTCCCGTGGTGACGGTTCCAACCTGGGTGACGACACCCATTCCGGGAAACGATCAGGTATCGACGTCCACGTCATCCCTGGCCGGCCACCTGAGCGTTCTGGTGGCGGCTCCCGGGAAGCCGTAGATTTCCCGCAACCCGGCGGGCCTGGGCGGGGTACCGGCTGGGGAACCTCAACCTCGGAGGTCGTTTCCCATGGGTTGCTTGGCCCTCAATGCGTCCTTTGAGCCACTTACCCTGGTCCCGCCCCGTCGAGCCGTACGGCTCGTCCTGGATCGGAAGGCGGAGGTCCTGGAAGTGGACTCGTCCCGTGTGTTCCGGTCGGAACGGGAAGAGCTTCCGTGTCCCACCGTGATCCGGCTCGTTCGCTTCATTCACGTGCCCCGGCGGTTCCGGAGGCAGGTCACCAATACCTTCCTCTTCGCCCGGGACGGATACGCCTGTCAGTATTGCGGCATTCATCGGCGGGACCTGCGGTCTCGCCAGTTCCTAACCAGGGACCACGTCATTCCCGTCTCCCGTGGGGGTGAGAACACCTGGCGGAACGTCGTTACGGCCTGTTCACCCTGCAACAATCGGAAGGGGAATCGGACCCCGGAAGAGGCCCGGATGCCGCTCCTCTCATTGCCCGGGGAGCCGAACCACGTCCACCTGGTCTGGGCGGTACGCCGGGTCACTCCCCAGCAGGCTCACTATGTGGAGATGTTTTATGGGGCCGAGACACTGAGCCTCCTGGAAGGAGCGAGTTGACGCCGTCCCTCACTCATCGAGCCATGCGTAGGGGCTTTCAGGCAGAAGCCCGGCCGAGCGGATCCACCCGTCGGTCGTGCGCACCCGCCATCGGAGGATGCGACCCTTCAAGGGGTCGCTCTCCACCGTGTACTCGAACCCGGGGGTGATGGACCGTTCAGCCACGAACCGGGCAAGCCCCGGCGGGAGCGGCTCCTCTCCTCCCTCAACCGCACCCCTGAGAAGGTTGACCTCGGCCTTGAGGCGAGCCTCGGTGCGGCGAACCAACTCCTCCACCTCTGCCACCGCGAGACGGAGTTGTGGGACGGATCCCGCCGCCTCCCAGCGGACCCGCTCCTCTTCAGGAAGATCCGGGAAGAGGGCCTCGGATTCGGCCCGGACCTCCTCCAGGGCGGCGTCTACCCGTTGCTGGAACCGGACCAGCCGTTCGTAGAGTTCGAGGCGGACCCGTCGGACGTCGACCTCCGACCCGGGCGTGTCGGCGGATGAGGGCGACTCAGTCATGCTCGGCGTCCGGGCCAGGACCCCACTTATCCCATTCCTCCCTCGCCTCCACCTCCCGCTCCATGGCTTCCCTCACCACACGAAGGGAGTCGTCGAGCCAGCCGGCGATTCTCTCATCGTCCCACCCGGGCTGGACGGACTCGTCGTCCGAGCTCTGCGGAGGTGTGTCCTCGTCCGGCAGGAGGCTGGCCCGAACCTCCCAGGCGAAGAGCTTCTGACGGAGATGTCCCAGGATCGTCTGCAGCTCCGCCGCGGACCGGAGGAGCTTTCCTTCATTCTCAAGTCGGCGGATCAACTCTCCGAAGCGCAGGAGGTCCGCCCTCAACTGTTCACCGGAGATCCGGTCGAACTGGCCCATGTCAGCGTACCTCCGGAGATTGGGAGGAAGGTCGGACCGACGACGATCCCGTGGGATCGGTCAGGCGGATTCGAGCGTCCAGGGCCCAGGCGCCCTCAGCCGTGGCAAGGAAGGGATTCACGTCAACCTCCGCAAGCGCCGGGTGGTTCTGGACCAACTGGGAGAGGCGCTGGATGGCTTCCACAACCGGGTCCAAGCGAACCGCCTTCTCTCCCCGCACTCCCTCCAGAAGTGGATAGCTACGAATGGATCGGATCATGTCCCTGGCCTCCTGCTCAGTGACCGGAGGGACGCGGAAGGCCACGTCCTTGAAGGTCTCGACATAGATGCCACCGAGGCCGAACATCACCACCGGGCCGAAGGTGGAGTCGGTGCTCATCCCCAGGATGAGTTCCCGACCGGCGGGCCGGTAGGGGGCTACCAAGACACCTCGTAGATCTTCGTGAACCTGATGGTGCTCCAGGGAGGTCCGCAACTCGGTGAAGGCTGTCCGGACATCCTGGGGACTTCGAAGATCCAGCCTGACCGCCCCCAATTCGGTCTTGTGGACAATCTGCGGTGACACGGCCTTCAGCACCACCGGCCATCCCAACTCCTCCCCAGCTTCCACCGCATCCTCGGCACTCTGCACCAGCCGGTGGGGGATCACCGGGATCCCATACGCCTCCAGGATCCCATAGGCTTCCACCTCCAGGAGGCGGGTCCTGCCTTCGGATCGAGCCCCCTCGACGATGCGGCGGACGGCGACGGCGTCAGCCGGAAAGACGGCGGGTGCCTGGACCGGGCGGGCGAGCCAACGGCCGTAGCGGTGGAGCGCCCTGAGGGCACGGACCGCAGATTCCGGGAAGATGTAGGCGGGGATCCCGGCGGACCGGAGTTGGGATCTCCCCTGGGGCAGCCCCTCCCGCCCCATGAGGACCGCCAGGACCGGGGTCTCGGGATGGCGTCCCGCCGCCTCCATGATGGCTTCCGCCACATCTTCCTGCCGCACCCCGAGTGGTGGCACGAATGCAGCAATGGCCGCGTCCACACCTGGGTCGCCCATGACCACATCCAGGGCAAGCCGATAGCTCTCCGGTGTGGCTGTGGCGATCATGTCCACCGGATTACGGACCGAGGCCTCCTCCGGGAAGATCCGCCGAAGCTGTTCCACCGTCTCGTCCTGGAATTCCGCCACCTCCAGGCCCTCGGCCTCGCAGGCATCGGCTACGATGATCCCGGGCCCCCCGGCGTTGGTGACGATGGCCACCCGGTTCCCCCTGGGTATGGGGAGGTTCCCGAAGGCCATGGCCAGATCGAAGAGTTCCTCCACCGTGTCGGCACGCAGGACGCCGCATTGGGCCAGAAGGGCGTCCGCTGCCGCGTCCCGTCCCGCGATGGCTCCGGTGTGGGACGTGGCCGCCCGGGCACCGGCACGGGACCGACCGGACTTCACCACGATGATGGGCTTGCGCCGGGATACTCTCCGGGCGATCCGGGTGAAGTGCCTGGGGTTCCCGAACGTCTCCAGATACATGAGGATCACCCGGGTCTCCGGGTCCGTCTCCCACCACTCCAACAGGTCGTTTCCCGACACGTCAGGCTTGTTCCCCACCGAGACGAAGTCCCGGATGCCGATCCCGTACTCTGCGGCGTAATCCAGGATGGTGACGCCCATTGCCCCGGACTGGGAGAGGAAGCTCACCCGACCGGGAGGGGGCATGGTGGGAGCGAAGGTGGCGTTCATGCGCACGGCGGGGTCGGTGCTGAGCACTCCCATGCAGTTCGGTCCAACCAGGCGCATCCCGTGGTGGCGGATCCGCTCCATGAGATGAGCCTCCCGCCTTGACCCCTCGATCCCCACCTCACGAAATCCCGCCGAGATCACGACTACCGCCGGTATTCCCTGAGCGCCGCACTCATCCACCACCTGCGCCACCCTGTCCTTGGGAACGACAATGACGGCAAGATCAACCGTCTCCGGGAGTTCCCGGACCGAGCGCCAGGCAGGGATGGAGTGGATGGCCGTCGCCCTGGGGTTCACCGGGTATACCGGGCCCTGGAAACCATGTGTCACCAGGTTTTCCACAATCTGATGGCCAACGGTTCCAGGGCGCCGACTTGCGCCGATCACGGCGATGGACCGGGGACGGAAGAACGGGCGAAGGGAGGTGGACACGGGCTGGTTGGGGCCGGGGGAACGGAAGCGGAGAGAAAGAGTAATGCACGTGCCCCAAGGGGTCTACGGGCTCCCCGACCTTCGCCCTCCCTGTCCAGGATGTCCCGGTCATGAGTTCTGCTGACAACTCTCCGGAGCGCCCGGTCCCGGTCCGGAATGTGGCACCGGATCCCGCTCCGCAAGAGGAACGGGACGAAACCGGGTCAGCGGAGCAGGAGCGGTTGCAGGGTCCCATCCTCCCCGACGGGAAGTGGTTGGCTCGCTCCGGAGGTCGCACCCGATCCGGTACGGGCCTGGACTCCGGTGCTCCCCTGGTCCTGGTGTTCTTCCACAAGCGGGATCCGGAGTCGGGAGTCGTGGAGGAGGAGCCCGATCGGGAAGCCTGGGCGGTGGGGCGAGACCCGGAGCGTTGGGATCCGGCTCGTCTGGAGGATCTCCTCCGCAAATCCCGTCCCTTCCGGCCACTCCCTGAACCCCCGCCATCCACTCCCACCCACCCTCCGCCTTCTCCCATCCGCCGGAGTTCAACCCGGAGGCCCCGCCGTCTGGACTGAGTCGGACCGGCATACCCTCTCCTCTGGATCCGTGTCACTTCGACACGCACCCCCGTTTCGTTTGGACACGTTCGGCGCACGCTCTCCCATAGAGGGGCGTGAGGGGCGCTACAGGTGTTCTGTTAAGTCTTTGCTGTGAATATATTTGCGCTACATGGTGTCCGGGCTTTTCCGTTCAGGGATGTGGCATGCGGTTTGCCACTATAAAGCGTCAGATGTGTAACGACTCCGTTTCCGGTCTCCGAGGATCGGGACTCCACATAGATGCTGAAGACGCTGGAGGGACACCATGAAGCCGGCCTACCCCCGTTCCAACCCCGTCATCCCTCGCCGAAGAGATGAGACCGGCGATGTGCCAGGAATCGTCATCGCCGATGGTGGCGAGGCGGCTCGGCTATCCGGGCAACTCCCCCGTGTGCGGGCTTTCGTCTACGGAGAGCGGATCCCCACCGCGCCCACCCTTCCCTTCGGACGCTGGAAGCTCCCCGTCTGACCCAGGGCCTCCGGAACGGGGGGCTGTGCCCTCCCCTGAATCTTTTTCCCCCACCTGCCGTAGGGGGAGATGAGGGGGGCACGGTGCTCTCCCTCCATCCACCAGGGAAAGGGTAGGCCCATGACGGGAGGTGACAAGACGGTTCCGGTCATCCGGACCCGGGATCTCCAACGGGAGTACCGGCTCGGAGCCGAGACGGTGCGGGCCCTCCAGGGTGTGGATCTCACCATCCACCGAGGGGAATTCGTGGCCATCATGGGGCCGTCCGGTTCGGGCAAGTCCACCATGATGAATCTACTGGGTTGCCTGGATACCCCCACCGGTGGAGAGTACTGGCTGAACGGCCAGGATGTGAGCCATCTGAGCGAGAGCGACCTGGCCCGGGTCCGCAACCGGGATATCGGTTTCGTCTTCCAGACCTTCAATCTCCTCCCCAGGGCTTCGGCTCTCCACAATGTGGAACTCCCCCTCATCTACGCGGGGGTACCCTCGGCGGAGCGCAGGGAGCGGGCCCGTCGCAAGCTGGAGATGGTGGGACTCGGTGATCGCATGTCCCACCGCCCACCGGAGATGTCCGGTGGCCAACGCCAGAGGGTCGCCGTGGCCCGGGCCTTGGTGAATGATCCGGCGCTCCTCCTGGCCGATGAGCCCACCGGGAATCTCGACTCCCGCACCGGCGACGAGATCATGGACGTCTTCGTGCGTCTCAATGACCAGGGCCAGACCCTCATCGTCGTCACCCATGAGCACGACATCGCCGAGTACGCGAAGCGGCAGGTCCATCTTCGAGACGGTCTGATCGAGCGGGACTTCCCCAACCAGGTCCGACGGACCTCCACCCTCAGCGGGGCGGCACCCTCGTCATCGCAAGCTCCAGCGTAAGGTCGTCGCCGTCGCGGACGATCTGGAGCTGGAAGGACGAGTCCGGACTTCTTCCGGTCACCCGGCCCTGAATCAGGAGTCTGCGCAGCTCTCCCACGGTCCGGACGGGCTCCCCGTCCACGCTCTTCACCACATCCCCGGGTTCGAGTCCTGAGGCCTGGGCCGGGGTCCCTTCCGCCACGGCCAGGACCAGAATCCCCCGTTCCACCCCGAAGTAACGGGCCAGCGCCGGGTCCAACCCCCGGAATTCGGCTCCGGCGACGGCCCGCATTCCCACCATGGTCGGTGGCCGTTCTCCCCACCTCATCCGCTCCTGGGACTGGGCGCCCGCCGGAACCCGTGGGCGAGGCGCGGCCAGCACCGCTACCCGGCGCTCGACCCCCCCGCGGGCCACCAGGAGGTCCAACTCATCTCCCGGTCGGATTTCGGCGAGGGCGGCTTCCAGGGTGGCACGGGTGGCACGGAGACCTCCGATCTCCAGGATGACGTCCCCGGGGAGCAGGTGAGCCCGGGCCCCCGGTCCGCCGGGGAGGACCGATCGGATGGGGAGTCCCCTCCCAGCGTCCGTCGCCGCCAACTCCACCTGGACGCCGAGCCAACCTCGCCGCTCTCCCTGCTGTCCCTGGACCGGGGATGTGGCAAGGCCCAGCCAGAAGGCCGCCATCAGCAACGGCACGAAGAGTCTCATCCCCAGCCTTCCCGGTCTAGTCACCGTCTCCATTCCCACTTCCTCCCCACTCGGGGTCAATACCAGATCCGATCAGGCGAGCCCCGTTCCATCCCCAAGCGGGCGGCGTCGTGCTCCACCTGTACATTCAGCACCAGCCCGTTCAGGAAGGGATCCGTCGGGGCGGCCCAGAGCGCTTCCCGCCCCACCTGAAGGAGTGTTTCCATGAGCGCGTACCGGAGGTGGGGGTCTCCAGGGTCCTCCCCGGTTCCCCCTAGCTCCTCCAGCATCTGCTCCCGGTAGCGTTCCAGCGCCAGGCGGTGCCACTCCTCGGTCACGGCCAGGGCTTCCTGTGCCTCCACCAGCGAGAGTCCGCCCGGGGTCGCCAGGAGGGTCTCCATGGACTCGGGCCCCGCAACGGCCCACGGCTCCGCCTGGCTCCCTGGTCCCAGCAGGCCTGATGAACCTGCCGTGGAGCCCACCCCGGCTCCCAGGAGGAAGAGGAGAAGACCGGCGGCGAGACGACTCCAGGGTATGGCACTCCCGGCCCCGCCCCGTGC
>SKJY01000195.1 GCA_007121775.1 Gemmatimonadota bacterium | reverse complement strand
CCTACCTCCTCCTGGCTCTGGGCATGGGGGCCGTGGGTTCGGCGGTGGGAGTGTTGGGCGGTGTCGGCCTTCAGTTCGCCCTGCCGCGGCTCCCCGGGATCGATGTCCCCTTCTCCCTGGCATCGGTACCTCGCCCCGGCGCCATGGCTGCAGGGCTCATCACCGGGGTCTGGGTCACCCTCCTCTTCGCTCTCATCCCCCTCATCCGGGTCCGATCCATCCCCCCCATGGCGGCCCTCCGTCCCACCGCCGCCGGGGAGCGGGCCACGGCGGGGGAGTGGGCCAGGCGCGGGCTCGTGGGTGCTCTCCTGGTCCTCTCCCTCTTCGCGCTGGCGGCGGTCCAGCTCCGGAGTCTCACGGCGGGAGTGGTGGTGACCGCCGGGCTGGCCCTCACCCTGGGCGCCCTGGCCGGCGCTTCGGCCCTCACCGTACGCTGGCTCCCGCGCCTGGTCCCGGCCGGGGCGCCCTTCGCCCTTCGCCACGCCGCCCGCTCCCTCAACCGACCTGGGAACCAGACCCGGTCGGTGCTTGTTTCGTTGGGGTTCGGCACCTTCCTCCTCACTTCGGTGGTCTTCCTGGACGCCAATCTCCGCGCCGGACTCGCTCTGGAGCGGGGCGCCGGGGGAGATTCGGCCCTCCTCTTCGATATCCAAACCGACCAGGTGGATCGGGTCGAGGCCCTCTTGCGGGAGGAAGGGCTGGACCCGGAGCCCCTCCCCCTCATCCCGGCCACCCTCCGGGAGATCGACGGGGTCCCGGTATCCCAGCTCCTGGACGAGCGTCCGCCGGGGGAGCGTTGGCCCCTGCGTCGACTCTACCGGAACACGGTCCGCGCCGAGCTGGATCCGGTGAGTGAGGAGCTCACCGCCGGGAGTTGGTGGAACGGGGATTCTCCGGAAGGTGGGGCGGCCCGCATCTCGGTGGAGGTGGAGGTGGCGGAGCAGCTCGGTCTTGAGGTGGGGAGCCGCGTGGTCTGGGACGTCCAGGGGATCCCGGTTCCCTCGGTGGTGGCGAGCCTCCGGGAGGTGGATTGGGGGTCCTTTCGCCCCAACTTCTTCGTGGTCTTCGAGCCTGGGTCGCTGGACGGTGCGCCCGCTACCTGGATGGTGTTGGCACCGCTTGCCGACGCTGAGGCCCGGGCCCGTCTGCAGGGCCAGGTGGCGGCCGAACTCCCCAATGTGACCTTCCTGGATCTCTCCACCATCCTTGACACCTTGGAGAACCTGACGTCTCGGATCGCCGCAGTGCTGCAGGCCCTGTCGGCGGTTCTCATTGCGGTGGGAGGAACCGTTCTCGTGGCCTCCCTCCTCGCGACCCGCTACGAGCGGCGTCGGGAGGCGGCCCTCCTCCGGGTGCTGGGCTCTCCGGCGGCACTCCTCCGCCGACGGAGCCTGGCGGAGTTCATGGTGCTGGGGGGGATCGCCGGTCTTGTGGGGATCGGTCTGGCCGTGGTGTCGGGGATCGCGCTCCTCCATTGGAGCTTTGATGGGCCCAACACCATGCCCTGGGGCACCCTGACCCTCCTGGCTGCAGCCGTGCCTCTTCTGGCGGCAGTGGTGGGACGGGCGGTGGTGGGCGACTCGGTCCGGGTGTCACCCCTGGAACTCCTCCGGGAGGGGGAGTAGGTGGACGAGGGGCGAGAAGGCACGCCTCTGGCCTGGGGGACCCTGATCCTCCTGGCCGCGGCGGTACTCCTGGCCATGTCCCCGTGGTTCAGTTCGGCGGCAGGGTCCGACTTCTTCAGGGAGCGCCTCGACCTTTCCCCGGGAGCGGCCGGATGGCTCACCGGCGCGGTGCAGGTGGGGTTCGTGGTGGGAACCCTGGTGGCCGCCTTCCTGAATCTGGCGGACATCGTCCCGGCCCGGAGCTACTTCGCCGTCTCGGCCCTGGGGGCGGCGCTGGTGAACGCCCTTCTCCTCCTCCCCGAATCCTACGGGGCGCTCCTCACCCTCCGCTTCTTCACCGGATTCTTCCTGGCCGGTGTCTACCCCCCCGCCATGAAGATGGCGGCCACCTGGTTCCGGGCCAGGCGGGGGATGGCCATCGGGATGGTGGTAGGGGCCCTTACGGTGGGGAAGGCTGCCCCCTTCCTCCTCCGGGCCGGGGGCGGGGAGGGCGGTGGACCGGAGGTTCTCCTGGGAGCCTCCCTGGGCGCCGTTCTGGGGTCGGTCCTGGTGGCGGGCTTCTACCGGGACGGCCCCTTCCCCTTCGTCCGCCGGCCCTTCCGTTGGGACCTGGTGGGCGAGGTGGCGCGCCACCGTCCCACGCGCCTCGCCACCTGGGGGTATGTTGGGCACATGTGGGAACTCTACGCCGTATGGGCCGCTCTCGGGCTCTACTTCCTGGACTATCTGGTGGGGCAGGGGACCGTCCCCGCCGCCGCCGGAGCAGCCTCGGCTCTGCTGGCCTTCTGGGCCATCGCCGTGGGTGGGGTGGGGGCGGTGGGAGCCGGAGTGGCGGCTGACCGCTGGGGGCGGGAGCGGGTGGCCTCATGGGCCATGGCGGTGAGCGGCACCTGTGCGCTGGTGGCCGGGTGGCTCCTGGCCGCGCCACCGGTCCTGGTCATGGGGGTGGCGCTGGTGTGGGGAGTCTCGGTGGTGGCGGACTCGGCCCAGTTCTCTGCGCTGGTGACGGAGGTGGCCCCTTCCTACGCCGTGGGGACGGCGCTGACCCTCCAGACCGCCGCCGGGTTCACCGCCACCGCCGTGAGCATCTGGCTCGTCCACTGGGGACAGGAGGCGTTGGGGTGGGGGTGGACCTGGATGCTCCTGGCGCCTGGACCCTTCCTGGGGATCCTGGCCATGGTCAAGCTCCGGCGGCTCCGAGCCGGCGAGGTCGGGGAAGCCGGGCGGGCCGGGTAGCGGCCGCCTAGAGGCGGTCCCACCACCGGGGATCCACCGAGAAGAGGAGTTGCCACTCCCCCTCCCGAAGCCCCCGGGCCCCATCGATGCGCAGCAGATCCCAGACCATCCCCAGCCCCAGGGAGACGGATGGACGGATCCCACCGGTATCCGACACCCCCCACGCCGAGGCTACCTCCGGGTCCAACCCTCCTGCCATTCCGGCGTGGAGTCCGCCCCGGATCCGGAAGAAGGGCGTCCCGGCGTCCGTGGCTCCCTCCACGCCCAGTACCACCATCTGCTGCCCGCCCCACTCCCGAAACGGATAGCCCGGCAGGGTGCTCCGCCCGCCCATGAGTCGGTGCTCCCGCGCAAGGGGGTCCCCGGCCCAGGCGCGACCCACGAGGGACGCGCTCACCTCCCGGTCCCGGGCCAGCGAACTCCAGCTTGAGCGGAGGCGGAGGGACCCGGCCACCCCTCCTCCCTCCCCATCCATCCCCCACACGGTGCGGATGGTCACCTGCCCGTCACCGGTGCCTCCTCCCGGGAACTGCATAGGCCGGGTGACTCCGAGGGAGCCCTGGGCGAAGGTGCCCTCCTCCACCGGACGGATGGGCCGGAAGCTTCTTCCCCGGTCCAGGGGAGCCTGCCCGGGCCCTTGGGCCCAATTCCGGTCTCGGTGGAGCCCGGCCTCCAAGCGGAGGTCGGTGCGGTCCCCCCCTCCGCCCAGGGTGAGGGCCGCGGTCACGCCACTCCGGCGGATGGGGTCCAGGTAATCCTCGCCCAGGAAGGTGGCTGCCAGCGACCCTACGAGAGGCGCAGCGGCCGGTACGAGTCCCAGGTCCGACTGGTGGTTCCAGTTGCCAGCCAACCGCCACCCCCACCCGTTCTCCCCGATCCCGTCAGCCTCCATGGCCAGAACCGGTCGACCCGGGGCGAAGGCGAACCCACCCTGGGTCCGGAGGCGCACGGAGGGTGAGGGGGTCAGGGTGGATCCAAGCCCCAGATAGAGCCCCTCCGCCCGGTTGTACCGGACCAGGGAAGAGGCCTGGGGGATGTGGAACCGAAATGGAGCGAGCCCGGACTCGGGGATCTGGCCCAGGCGACGCCGGGCGTCGGAGCGAAGTCTCCGGGGGTCAGGTCGGACCTCCATACCCTCGATCCCGTCTCGCTCGAGCCCGGCCAGAAGCGGTTCCTCGAAGGGGTAGTTCCGGAGGGCGGCTTCCGGGCGCCAGCTCACTGGTGGCCAGAATTCGATGTCCGGGGGGAGATCGGCGTTCAGTTCGTAGTTCCCCACCCGCAGCACGGTGCGAATCACCGTGCCCACCCCCAGATCCAGATCCGGCACCTCCCGGCGCACATCGATGACCTGACGGTTCGGAAGCCAGTAGCGTCCCTCCCAGAGCCCGTAGTCCACTTCGACCGTGATTCGGTCCGTACGCCGATCCACGTAGGAGGCGGCGGTGAAGCCCAGCTCCATACGCACCAGCGATCCGTCCTCCTCGTCCAGGAGGAGTGTGCCCAGCGCCCTGGGCTCCTGGGGGTCAACTGGTCGGACCTCTACCTCCAGGAGACGAATAGGATCGGCCCGGCCCGCCAGCGTGAGTTCCACCGCATCCACGATGCGGTAGTCGTATATGCGGTCCTCACCCTCCAGGGTGGCTACCGCCAGGGGGTGGGGAACACCGGCCACATCCATCCCCGAGCCCACCTGGATCTCGTCGCCGAAGCCATATTGCACCAGGGTGAGGCGGTCCAGATAGTAGCGGAAATCCCGGACCGGAAGGCGGACTTCACTGCGTTCCCCCACAACCTGCTGCCGGACGATGTCCGGAGCCTTCCAGAGAAGGTCCACCGCCACCTGATCGACCCGAATGAGGGAGCGCTCGCCCTCTTCCGGGTCCACGAAGAAGTAGATGTGTCCCTGGGTCAGTGCCCGATAGCTCCGGAGTTCCCCATCGTCGATGATGCCGCGGCGGGAGGCGTGGGCCCGGGCCATGAGTTCCCGTACCCGTGCATCGTTCCAGTCGCCCCGGGTATCCGTCGTGGTGTCCCCCGTCGCCGTGCTCGGGGTCTGGGCCAGGGCGTGGGGCAGGGGACCCGGGCCGGCCAGAGCCAGTGCTGCGAGGCCTGCTGCCAATCCGAGCGAACGAAGGAACATGGCGGGCCGGAGGCGCGAGGAAGGGGGTTTGGGGAGAAGGGGGACGGGGTTCTTCGTCCCTCTCCGACCCAGGATCCGCCGGGGGGATCCACGGGGCGGGGAGGGATGAGGACTCTCGGAAGACACCCCATTCCTATTAAACTACCCCGTCGTGGTTTGTGGGGAAGTGAGGGCGTACATCGCCATCCCATTCCCACTGGAGAGCCCCGCCCATGTGCCCCAAACATCAGGAGCCTACGTCGACGTGACGAGCCAGGAGCAGAGGGAGGAGGTCCTGCGTCGCCGGACCTTCGCCATCATCAGTCACCCGGACGCCGGGAAGACCACCCTTACGGAGAAGCTTCTCCTCTACGGCGGAGCCATCCATCTGGCGGGGTCGGTGAAGGCTCGCCGGGCCGCCCGCCACGCCACCTCTGACTGGATGGAGATGGAGCAGGAGCGAGGCATCTCGGTGACCTCATCGGTGCTCCAGTTCGATTACGACGGCAAGCGGGTCAACCTCCTGGACACCCCTGGTCACCAGGACTTCTCCGAGGACACCTACCGCACCCTGCTTGCGGCCGACTCGGCGGTCATGCTCCTGGACAACCGGAAAGGGGTGGAGGAGCAGACCCGGAAGCTCTTCGAGGTCTGCCGGCTCCGACGCACCCCCATCTTCGCCTTCGTGAACAAGTGCGACCGGGTGGGGGTGTCCCCGCTCCAGCTCCTGGACGATGTGGAGGCTGAGCTTGGGATCGCCTGCGCCGCCATCACCTGGCCCGTCTCCGATGGAACCAACTTTCTCGGCGTATTCGACCGCCTCTCCTCGCGCCTCCATCTGTTCGAGAAGGGAGGGGACCACGGCGCCAGCCGCCCACCCACCGAGGTGACCGGGCTGGACGACCCTCATCTGGAAGAGCTCCTGGGGACCCGGGCACGGGACCAGTTGGCCGAGGATGTGGAGCTCCTGGATGCCGCCGGCGCCCATTTCGACCCGGTGGCGTTCCAGGAGGGGCGGGTGGCGCCCACCTTCTTCGGGAGTGCCCTCACCAACTTCGGTGTGGAGCCCTTCCTCCGGCGCTTCTTGGAGTACGCCCCGGCCCCCGTTCCCCGGGAGGCGGAGAGTGGCCGGGTGGACCCGCTGGATGATGACTTCTCGGGATTCGTCTTCAAGATCCAGGCGAACATGGACCCGAAGCACCGGGACCGGATCGCCTTTGTGCGGATCTGCTCCGGGCACTTCCGGGCCGGCGAGTCGGCGGTGAATATGCGGACGAAGAAGTCGGTACGTCTGGCCCGGCCCCAGACCTTCTTCGCCCAGGAGCGGGAGGCGGTGGAGTCAGCCTGGCCCGGCGATGTGGTGGGAATCCATGATCGCGGAAATCTTCGGATCGGGGACACTCTGTCGGCCTCAGGGTCGGTCCGGTTCGACGGGATCCCCGCCTTCTCCCCGGAGCGCTTCGCCCGGGTGCAGGTCCCGGATCCCCTGCGGCGCAAACATCTGGACAAGGGGCTGTTGGAGCTGTCGGAAGAAGGGGCCGTCCAGGTCTTCTTCACCGATGGCATCACCGGGCCGGCGCCGGTGGTGGGCGCCGTGGGGCAGCTCCAGTTCGATGTGCTCCTCCACCGGTTGGAGCACGAGTACAATGTGGATGCCCGCCTCGAGCCTCTCCCGTACCGGGACGCCCGCTGGGTCGAGGGGCCGGAGGCGGAACTCCGTCGCGTCGCCGCCGGCTACGACTGTGCCCTGGTAAGGGACCGTGCCGACCGCCCCCTCCTCCTCTTCCGGAGCGAGTGGGTGCGCCAGTCCACCGAAGGAAGGGAGGCGGGGAAGCTCACCTTCCACCGCATGGCCCCCGAGTGATCATGATCCGGGGCGCCGCCGGGTGATGGGCGGGAGAGGCGGAAGATGAGCAAACGACTCCGACACGACGCCATCTTGGAGATCGTCCGGGAAGAGCGGGTGGGCTCCCACGAACAACTCCGGGAATTCCTCCGGGAGCGGAAGATCGAGGTGACCCAGGCCACCCTCTCCCGGGACGTCCGGGAACTCCGGCTGGTGAAGGTGCAGGGAGCCGATGGTCAGCCCTACTACACCCTCCCGGATGAGTGGGAGAATGCCCCGCCCCTGGAGCAACTCCTCCCCACCCTCTTCGTTTCGGCTCGGGGGGCCGGGAATCTCCTGGTGGTGAAGACCATGACGGGAGGGGCCCAAGCGGTGGCCCTGGGGATCGACTGGGAAGAGTGGCCCGAGGTGCTGGGGAGTGTGGCCGGCGACGATACCATCCTCCTGGTCCTCCGGAGCGGGGATGAGATGGATGAGGTGATCCGGAGGATTGAGGCCATCGTGGACCTGGGCCGCCGGTCCCGTGCCCGAGGACCCTCATCCCGAAGCTGACCCGCCTGGACCTTGACCAGAGACGGACCCTGCGCATAATTATGCCATGAATACTTCAGAAACTGCGGGCTCGACGTTACTTCGTGCCGGAGTCCTTGGGGGGGCCGGGTACACGGGGATGGAAGTGCTGGGGCTCCTGGCCCGGCACCCCCGGGTGGAGGTCTCCTTCGCTGCCTCCCGGTCGCTGGCGGGTACGCCCTCCCCGGTCCCCGGCCTGTCGTACGAGCCTCCCTCCCTGGAGGCGTGTGGAGAGGTGGACCTGGTCTTCCTCTGTCTCCCCCACGGCGTTGCGACGAGATGGGTTCAGGACCTCCGCGATGCCTTCGGCGACGCCACACCGCGGCTCATCGACCTCACGGCCGATCATCGTCCCGGGTCCGGGAACGAGCAGGATTCGGTCTATGGGCTCGCCGAGGTGGCGGCCGCCCGGATGCCCGACGCCCGTCTGGTGGCGAACCCAGGGTGCTATCCCACCGGTGTCATCCTGTCGCTTCTGCCCCTGGCCGAGGCCGGACTGGTGGATCCGGCGCGGCCCCTGAGCGTCCACGCCTCCTCCGGGGTCACCGGCGCCGGGCGGACGCCCCGGCAGGACCTCCTCTTCGCCGAGGTGGCGGAGAACTACCGGGCCTACGGGTGGGGGAACCGTCACCGGCACCTCAAGGAGATGAGGGCTCTGCTTCCGGGACTGCCCCTCATCTTCCAGCCCCACCTCCTCCCGGTGGCCCGAGGGATCCTGGAGACCCTCACCGTGCCGGTGGTCCCGGGCACCTCGGCCCAGGAGATCCGGGCCTGCTGGCGAAGCCGCTACCCCGAAGACTCGAGTGCGGTGCGGGTGCTGCCGGAGGGGCTTCCCGAGCTGCGGCAGGTCGTCAGGACCGACCTTCTGGTGCTGGGCGCCGAGGAGGTGGCAGGGATCGATCCACCGGTGGTGACGGTGGGGGCCGCGCTGGACAATCTGGGGAAGGGGGCGGCCGGACAGGCCGTCCAGAACATGAACGCCATGATGGGCTGGCCACTCAACGAGGGGATTAGATGGCAACCGTGACCACCGCCGAAGAGGCCCGGGCGCACCTCTTGGGAGTGTATGCGCCTACCCCCCACCTCTTCGTCCAGGGGGAGGGATCCTGGCTTCTGGACGACCAGGGCAGGCGCTTCCTGGACTTCACCTCCGGCATTGCGGTCACGGCGCTGGGTCACGGGCATCCCGCCGTGACGCAGGCGCTGAAGGATTCGTTGGAGTCGGGGCTCATCCACACCTCGAACCTCTTCCGAACCGCACCGGCGGAGGCGTTGGCCAGAAAGCTGGCCATCCACAGCGGACTCGACCGGGTCTTCTTCTGCAATTCCGGGGGCGAGGCGGTGGAAGCCTCCCTCAAGTTCGCCCGCCGCTCGGCCAGGCGAGGGGGAAATGCCCCGGACCGGTTTGGGGTGGTGGCCCTTCGCGGAGCCTTCCACGGACGCCTCTTCGGCAGCCTGGCTGTGACGGACCGGGCCCGGTACCGAGAACCCTTCGAGCCGCTGATGCCTGGAGCCGTCTTCGTGGACCCCATGGATCCGGAGGCGCTGGAGCGGCTCGATCCCTCGACCATCGCCGCCCTGATTGCCGAGCCGATCCAGGGAGAGGGAGGCGTGCAGCCCCTTCCCGAGGCTGTGCTCCAGCGCCTTCGGGAGTGGACGACCCGGCACGGGATCGCTCTGATCCTGGATGAGATCCAGTGCGGCCTCGGTCGGACCGGGACACTCTTCGCCCATGAGCCCTCGGGGGTGCGGCCCGATATCCTGACCCTGGCCAAACCGCTGGCGGGAGGACTCCCCATGGGGGCGGTGCTCATGACGGAGGAGGTGGCTCAGGCCGTTCGCCCCGGCGATCACGGGACCACCTTCGGCGGAGGCCCCATGGTGGCCGCCGTCGCCCTGGCGGTCCTCGAGGAGATTGCTGATCCCGCCTTCCTGGCAGAGGTCCGCCGGAAGGGCGAGATCCTCACCGGACTCCTGGAGGGTCTCGGGAGCCGCCATCCGGAACGGATCACGGAGATCCGTGGCCGGGGGCTCATGCGGGGCCTCCGTCTCGCCGAGCCGGTGGCTCCGGTGATCCAGGCCGCCCAGGAGCGAGGCCTCCTCCTGGTGGGTGCCGGGCCCGATGTGATCCGACTCCTCCCACCCCTCACCGTCACCGACGACGAGATCTCCCAGGCCGTCCGGATCCTGGAGGCGGCCGTGGAGGCAGTGCCTTCACCGACCGTTTCCGAGGAGGTGGCATCGTGAGCGGCACCTCCCGCGGGGATGAGGGCGAAAAGGGAGCCGAGGCCCTCTGGGGCGGACGCTTTGAGGGAGGGATGCATCCGGCCATGGTGCCCCTGAACCTGTCGCTGGACGTGGATTTGCGGCTGTGGCGCCAGGATATCCAGGGGAGCCGGGCTTGGGCGCGCGCGCTGGGCCGTGCCGGGGTGCTGGACGATGAGGAGGTGGGCCGCCTCCTCCGGGGGCTCGATGCGGTGGAGGCTCGCCTGGCCAGGGGGCTGTCCGGTCCTGTCCCGGACGAGGACATCCACTCCCTGGTGGAGCGCCTGCTTCGTGAGGAGGTCGGTGCGGTGGCCGGGAAGCTCCACACCGGCCGCTCCCGGAACGATCAGGTGGCCACCGACGTCCGACTCTGGGGGATGGAGGCCCTGGACTCGGTCTCCGCAGAACTCCGGAGGCTGGCGCTGGCCCTCCTGGCTCTGGCGGAGCGGTCGGTGGACCTCATCATCCCCGGGTACACCCACCTGCAGCAGGGTCAGCCGGTCCGGGCGGCCCACTGGGCCCTCTCCCACCTCTGGCCCATCCTACGGGACGGAGCGCGGATCGAGGGAGTCCGGGAGAGTACCGCAGTCCTTCCGCTGGGCTCCGGGGCGCTGGCCGGCTGCCCCTTCCCCGTGGACCGGGAGTTCCTCCGGGAGGTCCTGGGCTTCCGCCGGGTGACGGAGAACAGCATGGACGCCGTGAGCGACCGGGACTGGGTGGCCGAGGCCCTCTTCGCCGGGTGCATGGTGGGAACCCACCTCTCCCGCCTCGGGGAAGACCTGGTGCTCTTCGCATCCAGGGAGTTCGGGCTCCTCCGGGTTCCGGACGGGTTCAGCACCGGCTCGTCCCTCATGCCCCAGAAGCGCAATCCCGATGTGGGGGAGTTGATCCGCGGGAAGTCGGGACGCCT
>SKJY01000288.1 GCA_007121775.1 Gemmatimonadota bacterium | reverse complement strand
CGGTTCCGGACCAACGGGACCGGCGCGTTGGGCCTTCCCAGCGTCTACGGGATCGTGGAGCAGGCCTGGGGCTATGTGCAGGGGCACTCCCACCCGGAGCGGGGGAATGCGTACCGGGTCTATCTGCCCCGAGCGGACCGAGGGAGTTAGTCGGGTACGCATGGGCCCCCGGCCACGGAGACCCATCCGGCCATGGCGTGGCACCCCGGGGCTTCTACACAGTTCGGGGTCCATGCATTATGTTCCCGACTCACCGCATCTTCCCCCTGTCAGGATCATTCGGATGGCCGGTACCCACTCTTCAACCCTCCCCGCGTCGGATCTGACCTCGTCGTCTGCCGCCGCCGACGGACTCCGTCGCGCGTATGTGGAGACGTACGGGTGTCAGATGAACATCTCCGATGGAGAGCTCATGCAGGGCATCCTGGCGGAGAGCGGGTACCGGATCGTGGATTCCCCAGAGGAGGCGGATGTGGTGCTGGTGAATACCTGCGCCATCCGAGATCATGCGGAGCGCCGGGTTCTCGGACGGGTATCCCAACTGAACGGAATCAAGCGGGAGCGCCCGGACATGCTCATCGGGGTGACCGGGTGCATGGCCCAGCGCATGGGGACCGATCTCCTGGAGAAGGCGCCCTTTGTGGACCTGGTCATGGGACCTGATGCGTACCGGACCCTGCCCGAGCAGTTGGAACGCCTCCGCTCGGGCACCGACCGGGAGGATGGCGCCACCGCCGTTGCCGCCGACGATTCCCAGGGGGAATTCCGCCTTGGTGCCCCCTCCCCTGAAGACAAGCGTCCCGCCGGTTCCGGTACCTTCGCCCGCATCCTGAATCCGGGCCGCCGGAAGGAGCGCATCCAACTCGCAGTCCTGGAGCTGGATGAGTCGGAAAACTACCAGGGGCTCGAACAACGGAGGACGGAAGGGGCCTCTGCGTGGGTGCCCATCCAGCGGGGGTGCGATCACCGTTGCACCTACTGCATCGTTCCCTATGTTCGCGGCCCCGAGAAGAACCGCACTCCCCACGAGATCCTGGACGAGATCCGGGGGTTGGCGGAGCGGGGACGCCGGGAGGTGACCCTCCTGGGCCAGACCGTCAACTCCTACCGCTGGAACGACTGGGGCTTCGCCGATCTCCTCAGGGCGGTGGCCCGGATCGACGGGATCCAGCGGGTCCGCTTCACCTCGCCCCATCCTCGGGATGTGACGCCGGAGATGGTGGAGGTGATGGCCACCGAGCCGGCAGTGTGCGAGCAGCTTCATCTCCCGGCCCAGGCGGGAAGCAATCGGACCCTCCGCCGCATGCTCCGGCGCTACAGCGTGGAGACCTTCCTCGAGAAGGTGGAGATGGTTCGCGCCGCCATCCCCGATATCGCCCTGTCCACCGACATCATCGTGGCCTTCCCCGGCGAGACTGATGCCGAGTTCAGGCAGACGCTGGACCTCATGCGGACCGTCCGGTTCGACGATGCCTTCACCTACAAGTACTCCCTCCGGGACGGCACCCCGGCCACCCGCTTCCCGGACGAGGACTTCGTAGATCCGGATGAGGCGCAGGCGCGCCTGGAAGAGCTGATCCAGGTGGCGCGCGGCATCCAGGCGGAGATCAACGGCGGCGAGGTGGGTCGGGTGGAATCGGTCCTCATCGAGAAGGACGCCCGTGACCCGGGCCACCTCCTGGGGCGCACCCGACGCAACAAGGTGGTGGCCTTCCCCCGGGGTCCGGAGGGGATCGGGGACTTTGCCCGGGTCCGCCTCACGGGAACCACCGGCGCCACCTTCAGCGGCACCCGGCTGGACGCCGTGGGCGGAGACCGCCCGGCGTGAGCCGCCTCGCCGGAGCTGCGGGAGTCATCGCGGTTCTGGTACTCGTCATGTTCTTCGCGCGCTGGAACAGTGGGGAGCTGGTGACCCTGGATCTGGGGTTCCGCACCTTCTTCCGGGTCCCCCTCACCTTCGTGGCCTTTGGATCCCTCATTCTGGGCATGCTGGTGATGCTCTTGGCTGGGCTCCACGGGGATCTCCGGGTCCGTCGCTTCCTCCGGGAGCGGCTGGCCGAGGAGAACCGGAACGAGCCCCGCTGGATCGACCGGAACCAGGTAGACCTGTTCAGCTCGGAACAGGCCCCGGGTTCCCAGTCGGAAGGAGGCTCAGGCCGCAGTTCCCTGTCGCCCGGGGACCACGTCGCCGGCCCCGACCCAGCTGGGCAACCGGGCCGCAACCGCGACCCCAACTCTCGGGAGGATCCCTGAGGCGCTGACCTGAATCTGGCGGCTGACCTCCGCCCATGCCCCCCCGTACTCCCCCCGTCGTCGGGCTCGCCGTGGCCCACGCTGGGGGCATCGCCCTCAGCCTCGGGGGCGCCTTTCCCCTGCCGGCGCTCCTCGCCCTCCTGCCGGCGGCACTGCTCATCCCGCTATCCCGACGTCCGGTCTGGCTATCGGCCCTCCTTATATCCGGGGTGTCGGGAATCCTGGCAGGCGCCGCTGCGGACCGGGCCGAGATGCGGGATTGCCGACGCCACATTCCCGACGGGTGGGCAGGAGTGCTGGAGGGGCGGCCCATCTCCCGTTCGGGGGACGCCGGGGTCATCCCCTTCCGGGTGCAGGCCGGCCTACCCGGCAGGTGCCGGGGTACGGTGCGCCTCCTCATCCCCCGAGGCTGGGACCGTCCGGCGGCAGGGGAGGCCATGCGAATCCCGGTGCGCTGGGAGCGTCGCGGAGGACCCACCCCACCCCGGGCGGAGTGGGCGGGGGTGGCGCGGGCGCAGGGAGCACCGGAGACCATGGGG
>SKJY01000015.1 GCA_007121775.1 Gemmatimonadota bacterium | reverse complement strand
TACAGCTACATGGAGAAGGCCGAGACCGGCTTCGAACCCACTCACCAGAACGTCCTGGGCTTCTCCATTGCAGCCGGTGGGCTCTTCACCTATTTCGACCTGGCCAGCGGGAACAACCACCCCTGGCTCACCGACAACTTCGGAACCGGTCTGGGTCCCGGCGTCCCGGACGCCCCGTGGAACCACCGTTTCAATGTGAACGTGGGCTACTACTTCTGACCTTCCCCACCCAGGAATCCGCACATGTCCTGATCCCCAGAACCGACAGGTCCGCTCGCCATGGACTGGAACGACAAGCTGGATCTCAGCCCGCAGGTATTCTTCCCCGCCATCCTGGTCATCGCCGTATTCATCATCTTCGGGGCCGGGTTCACTGAGACGGCTGCAGCCGTCTTCGACACCGTCCAGGACGGGATCGTCGCCAACTTCGGTTGGTTCTACATCCTGAGCGTGGCCTTCTTCCTGGGCTTCGTCATCTTCCTCCTCTTCAGCCGGTATGGGGGAATTCGCCTCGGCCCCGACGACTCGGAGCCCGAGTACTCCTACCTGTCCTGGTTCGCCATGCTGTTCAGCGCCGGGATGGGGATCGGCCTCGTCTTCTTCTCGGTGGCCGAGCCCATCTTCCACTACGTGGATCCGCCGCTCATGGAGGGGGGAACGGAGGAGGCGGCGGTGGACGCCATGCGATTGACCTTCTTCCACTGGGGATTCCACGCCTGGGCCATCTACATCGTGGTGGGGCTCTCTCTGGCCTACTTCAGCTTCCGGAAGGGACTTCCGCTCTCCATCCGATCGGCCTTCCACCCGCTCCTGGGTGACCGGATCTACGGACCCATCGGGCACCTCATCGATATCTTTGCCATCTTCGGGACGCTCTTCGGCGTGGCCACATCGCTGGGGCTTGGGGTCATGCAGGTGAACGCGGGGCTCGACTTCCTACTGGATGTGGGGATCAGCGACTGGATCCAGATCGGGCTCATCGCCGCCATCACCCTGGTGGCCACTGTTTCGGTCGTTGCCGGGGTCGACAAGGGGATCCGGCGCCTGTCCAATTTCAATATGGTGATGGCCGTGGCGCTGGCCCTCTTTGTCTTCGTGGCAGGCCCCAGCGTCTTCATTCTCAACTCCTGGATGGAGAACACCGGCAACTACCTGCAACAGCTTCCCGCCACCACCTTCTGGCTCGACGCCTGGGGTGATGGTGCGTGGCAGGGAGGGTGGACTCTCTTCTACTGGGGGTGGTGGATCGCCTGGTCTCCCTTCGTGGGGATGTTCATCGCCCGGATCTCCCGGGGCCGCACCATCCGGGAGTTTGTGGGTGGGGTCCTGCTGGTACCGGCGGCCTTCACCACCTTCTGGCTCACCACCTTCGGGAACACGGCGCTGGCGGCGGAGCGGGCCGACGCCGGGGTGATCTCAGACCTGGCGACGGAGCAGATGCTCTTTGCCCTCCTGCAGGGGATGCCCCTCACCGTCATCACCTCCATTGTGGCCATGCTGGTGATCATCGCCTTCTTCGTCACCTCGTCCGACTCGGGATCGCTGGTCATCGACATGCTGGCTTCCGGCGGCAACCCAGACACGCCCAAGGCGCAGCGGGTGTTCTGGGCTCTCCTGGAGGGGGTCGTGGCTTCGGTGCTCCTCCTGGCCGGTGGGCTCGGCGCGCTCCAGACCGCCGCCATCGCCACGGGGCTTCCCTTCGCTCTTGTCCTGACCCTCATGTGCTTCGCACTACTGAAGGCGCTGCGATCGGAGCGGGAAGCCGAGACCCGGCGGAAGAAGGTTTTCCCGGCGCGGCGGCCGGAGAGAGGTGAGACCGCCGTCGAAAGCTCCGTAGCCGGCCTCGCTGCGGCACGTGAGCATGGCCCGTCCGACGACGCTCCGGCCCGCCCCATTGCACCGGACGTGGACAGGTGAGGGGCCGCCGCCCGTCCGTTCTCCCCGCCCACGTCGAACACGACCGATCCGTTTCCCCCGTAGCAGAGGAAACCCATGACTGATCATGACTGGAAGACACGCCTCAGAGACCTGATGGACGAAACCGGGGGCGACCAACCCCCCCTTCCCCGAAGCCCCATGCCGGTGCGGGGATTCATTTCGGACGTGGTGGTACCGGCCTTCGAGGCGGTGGCAGAGGAGCTTCAGGAGTATGGCCGGGATGTGGAGGTGGAGTTCGGGGAGCGGAGTGCCTCCATCCGGGTCGTCCGAGACGGCAAGGAGGAGTTCTTCTATGCCGTTCGGGTGAAGGCCTACCAGACCAAGCGTTTCGCCTTCCCGGTCCTCCCCCTCAGGGATCGGGAGGGACGGACCTACCGGGCCGAGATCCACCTCCGGGACCGGCCCCTCCACCAGGATGTGACGGACTCCGACCGGGAGGAGATCATCGACTACTTCCTCCACGACTACGCTCGGCATCTCAGGTGGAATCTGTAAGGGGAATCCCCTCCTCCTCCAGCTTCCGGCGGATCATCCGTCCCATGGCCAGCGCCTCGGCGATGGGTGCCGCCACGAGGAGGACGATGACCAGGACCAGACCGCCGTTCGCCAGGGTCACGGCGATTGAACCGGGGTAGGTGGCGGCCAGGAAGACCATGGTCATGATCAGGGCGAAGAGGGCGAGGGTCCCTGTGTTGAGGATCCCGAGCATGCGGTTCGCTCGGCGGATCACCGGAACCCGGCGCTCCCGGGGGAGCTTCAGGAAGGCCTTCTTGTGAGGCACGTTCAGGAGCTGCGTGTCCGGATCCACCACCACGAACCTCTGAAACAGGTGGAGTTGTCCGAAGACGATGCTGCAG
>SKJY01000362.1 GCA_007121775.1 Gemmatimonadota bacterium | reverse complement strand
GGAGAGGGATGAGCGGAGGCGCGCCCGGACGAGGACGGCGTCGGCTCCGACCCGGCGCTCCCGAGAGGTGGGGTAGACCACGTCGTCCGGGATCCGGGCCCGATCTTCCGGTACCCGGAGCCGACCCAGGCTCTCATGGCGCTCCTGGGCCGTGAAGATCAGCCTCGGCTGGCCGAGCCCGCCCCAACTCCAGGACGCCGCCCACTCGGGCCGGACACCGGGGTCGGACCAGGGGACCGCTGCCTGCACTTGCCAGACGTGCCGCCCTACCAGATCCCGACCCTGGGTCGTGAACCCCACCGCCGCCGGGAGCACATCCACCCCCGCCTCCCGCTCCGGCGCCACCATGTAAGGGAGCCAGTACCGGGGTCGGGCCGACGAAATCCCCCGCCAGGATCGATCCCCACTCATGGGCTGGGATCGGGCACCGGTGGCAATGGGCCGGGCGGTCTCCCCCTCACCCGCTCCGTCACCCGCACCCCCACCCACACCCGTCACCTCCGCCACAGCCACCGCCACCGCCCGAGGCCGGACCTCCGCCGGCTCCACCTCCTGCCACGCCTCAGGTTCAAAGGGGAGTCGGGCCAGGTCCCACCCGGTGATCCCCAGGTGGGCCAAAACGACCCACTCCCCGGCCCCGTCCACCCGGGGGTGGCGCACTCCGGTGGCCGTCCCGGTGCCCTGCCGGAGCGGTCCCACCGGCTCACCGCCGTCAACCCGCCGGGCCAGGAGGTTCTGGGCGTCGTCCCGATCGCCGGTCCAGAGGACCCACTGGCCCGAGGGGTCCCAGGTGGGGGTGGTGTGGAGGCCCGGCCCCTGGTGAACCATGTGGATGGAGGGCTCATCCAGCGGCCAGGCACCCTGGAGATCGAGCACCACGATGGCGCTTCCCCCCTCCCGATCCCTAACCGCTGCCACGATCCGGCGGCCGTCCGGCGACCAGCGGGGATACGCCCAGTGCACCCCGTCCCGGGCCTCGGCCAGCACCCCTTCCTTCCCCCCATCCCCTTCCCAGCCTCCGTCCGCCGCCAGGAGAACGAGGCGGTTCGATCCCTCCCCCTCCTGCACCGCCACGACCCGGCCGCCTACCGGATCCACATCGGCGTGGCTCACCCGGAGCCCCCGGGTAAGGCGGCTGACCCGTCCCGAGAGCTCCACCCGGTAGAGGTCCGACCGGACCCGCCACCGGTCCACATAGTCCAGTTGGGTGGCGACCAGTGAGCCATCCGGCGCCAGGGCCACCGTCCCGATTCCGGCGTTCCACCGGGTCAGATCCCGTTCGGACCCGTCGGCCCGCCTCACCACCAGCCTGGGATCGCTCCGACCGTCGCCGCGCATGTACACCAGGGTCCCATCGGGAAGGGGGGTGGGGTGGGCCGCCGATCGCGCTCCACGAGTCAGGGCCTCCCCGGCGGCCCGGTGGGGCGGGATCCCCTGGACGAACTCCCCTCTCCACTCATCCCACAGCTCGTCCAGGTCCCGGCCCACCGCCTCCCGCATGGCGGCGTTCATACGGAAGGGCACCCACTGCTCGGCCCAGATCTGGAGGAAGCTCCGCACCGCCTCGGGCCCGTATCGCTCGTCCAGCCAGTGGAAGAAGAGGGAGCCGAAGACGTAGGGACGGGTCCCCCCGGGCCAGACCGGGGAGGTCCCCAGGGCCTGTCCGAGACTCTCGATCTCCCCCTCCAGCGCCTGGGCCCGGACCAGCCCTCGGTGGCCGGTGCCGTGGACCCGCCCGGCGTCGGTGAGTTGGGACTCGAGCTGGGTGGCGAACCCCTCCACCCCCCAGGTGGGGAGGAGGGTGCCGGGGAAGGCCGGCCAGAGGAGGGGAGCCCGTCCGAAGACCCGTCGCACCAGCCGCCCCGGGAGCCCGGTCTGCTCCAGGTGGAAGATATGAGCCAGTTCATGGAGGGTGAGCAGGCCGATCCAGTCGTCGTAGTACGACAGGGGTCCTCCATCTACCGGCGGCCGAGCCCAGAGGACGATGCGGGGCGCCGGCGCCACCATGGCGAATCCATTGGACAGGTCCATATGGTCCACCACCAGGATCTCGATCCGTCCCGCCGGCGGGGGAAAGAAGTCTTCGGCCAGGATGCTGTACCCTCGTTCGGCCCACTCCGCCGCCTGCCGGGCCACCTCCTCCAGGCCGGGCCCGTAGACCACCTGGAAGTGGGGGGTCTGGAAGGTTCGGTAGCGGTCCGAGGGGTCGGGCCCCGCACCCTGGGCGTGGAGGGAAGGAGGGGAACCCGCAGCCAGGATCAGGGCCAGGACCACCGCCAGGAAAGTCCACCCCGCCCACTGAGCCCACCCCCGCCCGGCCTTGTCTCCGGGAACGGGACTACACAATGTCCATATAGGGTCGATCATCGGCCCACTCTCCATCGGTTTGTGCGTCGTCCCCACCCGTCCGGCACCGCGCCGGCGCCCCCCAGGAGCCCTTATCATGGCCCGTCCCACCAGCCAATCCCGGAAATCCGGGAGCCGGAAGAAGGATTCCGCCCTCGCCCCCCTTCGCGACATGGATCTGACGGACGGCATCGGCCCCGCCCTGGTCCAGGCGCTCACTGCGGCCGGTGGTTCGGCGGTGGCCAGGGCGGCGCGCTCTCGGCGCCCCTCCATGGGCCGAATCCTCCGGGGCGCCGCCGCCGGTGCCGGTGCCGCCGGCCTCGTCTACCTCCTCCGACGCCTCCTGGCCGACGACCCGGAGCTGGAGTTCACCGACGAGATCCTGGCAGGGGCCGGACGGGGCGTGGTGTACGCCGCGGTCCTGGAGCCCTTCCTCCCGGGACCCGCTCCGGT
>SKJY01000066.1 GCA_007121775.1 Gemmatimonadota bacterium | reverse complement strand
TGGGGGCGGGTCAGGTGATCCAGGGTCGGATCGGCGGGGGCGAGGAGGAGATCCGGATCCTGGCTGGCCTGGTCCCGGCCCGGGTCGGGGCGGCTGTGCGTCCGGTGGAGGAAGCGGACCGACTCCAGGCCTTCTTCGACCTCCAGAAGCGCCTGGCTCTGGCGCTTCTGAGTGAGCTTCGCATCCAGCTTACCCCGGCTGAGCGGGAGCGTATCCTTCAGCGACCAACCGAGAACCTGCAGGCCGTCCTCCTTTTCGGTCGTGCCCTGGAGGCGGAGGATCGGGGCGACTTCGCCGAGGCTGCCCGTCTCTTCCGGGAGGCGTCCCAGGAAGATCCGGGTTTCCAGGAGGCGGACCGCCGGGCAGGGGATGCGGAGGGGCTTCGGACCCAGGCTGCCATCACTCCCCAGGGGTTCACGGGGATCGCCATGACCCAGATCCCCACGGCTCCAGGCGTCCCCCAGTCCGTGGACCAGATTCGCATCATACTGGCGGAGATCGACGGCCTGATTCCCGGGCCGGAGCTACGGGATCCGGGGCCTGAACTGCTGGGGACGGAAGGGGTGGGGCTCGGGCCGGCTCTTCTCGAGATCCTCCTGAGGGTGCCGTGATGAATCGTCCCATGCGCAGGACCCTGATCCGGTGGACGGCAGCCGTGGCCGGCCTGTTGGTTCTCCCCCTCGCCGCGACGGAGATTCCCACCCCGTCGGTGGCAGCCCTCATGGGCTCTGGGACGCTGGCTGCCCAGGATGTACTGACCGCGCGACCGGGCGCAGGCTTCACCGCCGGGACCGGGATCCAGTTCCAGTCCTTCTCCTTCGATGAGGAGGGAAGGACGGGCATCGAATCCATCTCCCTCCTCACCGTGCCCCTGGCGGCCCGGGCGGCATTGGGCTCCCGGAGCCGGCTTGAGATGCGGGGGCACTGGGCCCAGGGCTCCCTGGTCCGGGAGGGCGGGGAGGAGGTGACCATCCAGGGGATCACCGATACCCGGGTCAGCCTGTCCGCCGATGTGGTTCCCGGCATTGTCACGGTGACGGCGGTGGGGGTTCTTCCCACAGGAGAGGACGGCTTCGACCAGGACCAGCTCGAACTCGCCGGTGCCGTCGCGTCGGACCTTCTCCCCTTCCGGATCTCCCACTGGGGATCCGGCGGGGGGGGTGGCCTTTTCGTCACCGCGGTCCACTCCTTCGGGCTTACCGGTGTCGGGGTCGATCTGGGGTACCAGCGCGCCGGCGAGTTCACGGTAGATGAAGCGACGGCGGGTGCGTACCGACCTGGAGATCAGTTCCAGGTGACGGCGGCGGTGGACCGCATCGTCGGTGGAGCCGGTAAGCTCACGCTCCGCCTCGATGGAAGCTTCTTCCGGGACGGAGAGCTGGATGGGACCAATGTGTTCCGGAGCGGGTCGCGGCTCGGCGCTGTGGGATCGTACTCCTACCCGCTGGGGCCGGCCTCCAGCGGTCTCTTCTACGCCGGATATCGGCATCGGTCCGAGGGTACCTTCCTGGTGGATCTGGATCCCCGACCTTCCCAGGGCGTGGCCGTGGCCGGTGCCGCCATCCGAACCCCCGGGTTGGGCGGTGTCCTGACCCCTTCGGTGGACCTGCGGGCCCTCCGTCGGGATGACGGGGTGGATCAGGGGTGGAGTGTGGGACTCGGGGGGAGCGGTGAGTGGGGAACCCAGGTGGTCACCGTGGTTCCCACCGCCCGATTCCGCTTCGGTTCGGTGGGGGTCCGGGAAGATGTGACCAGCGGATTCCTGGGTCTCGATCTCTCAATGCAGCTCCGCTTCGGGGCCGGGAGGTTGCCGTGAGGAGCTCAACTGCAGGCTGGGGATCCTCCCACGGAGCTAAGAAGCTTCCGTGCCGGTGGGACAGTAGAACCGCACCCTCTAGGGTGCGGCCGGGGCTCCGCACCCTGATCGCCTCCCTGGCCTTCCTCTTCCTCGCCGCCTGTGACGGAGGATTCTTCGTGGATCCCCCGGCCGGCGGTCAGGCATCCCTGGAACTGCGCATTGCCGCAGGGGAGGGGGGTGGCACTGCCCGGTCCGCACCGCGGGAGAGTGGGGGTCTGGGGCCGAATGCCGCTGCTGCCCGGACCTCGGTGCCTCAGCTTGCCCGGGCAGGGTCGGCAGAGGCCTTCGAGCGGGTCGACCGGGTGGCGGTGAGGGTTGTTGCCGCCGAGGGAGCTACCCTGCTGGATGAGGTGGTGCGGGTTGAGCCGGTCGGGGGGCAGATCACCGTGGCCCTGGAGTTCGAGTTGGAGGGAACCGGGGCAGACGCCCTGGTGGAAGTGGAACTCCGGGCCGGGCAGGCCGGGCTCTTCGCCGGAGAAGGCTCGGCCACCCTGGAACGGGGCCGGACCGCACGCGCGGAGATTTCCCTGGCCGCCATCCCCGCCGGCATTCGGATCCCGGAGCCGCCGGCTCCCCTGGAAGCCCTGGGTGACACCCTCCGCCTGGATGGCGCCGTGGTGTTTGCCACCGGCGACACCATTCCCGGGCTGGCGGTTGAGTGGGAATCTGAGAATCCCGCTGTGGTATCGGTCACGTCGGACGGCGTGGCGGTGGCCGTCTCCCAGGGCGAGGCCGTCCTGGCGGCTTCATTCGGGGAGTTCCGGGAGACCTTGCCGGTGCAGGTGGTTCCGGTGGTCACTCAGGTGGTGGTGACCCCGGCTGAGGCGCAGCTGGATCCGGGAGCATCGATGGAGCTCAGCGCCGAGACCAGGGATCGGCGGGGCAACCTCCTCCCCGGTCGAGAGGTGAGCTGGTCATCGGCTGACGACCGCATCGCCACCG
>SKJY01000013.1 GCA_007121775.1 Gemmatimonadota bacterium | reverse complement strand
GGGCCGACCTTGCCCAGGCGGAGTCGTCTCCCCACCGGCTTCTCTACCAGACGGCGGAGCTGACGGAGCCGGTGCACATCTCGGGGTGGCCTGAGGTGACGATCCGGATGACGGCGGACCGGCCGGCGGTGAACCTCTCGGTCTGGCTCGTGGCACTCCCCTGGGAGGAGGCGGAGGCGCGCGAGCCGAACTTCTCCGTGATCACCCGGGGGTGGGCTGATCCGAAGAACTACCGCTCCCTCACCGAGAGTCATCCCATCGAGCCGGGTGAGTTCCGGGATGTGCGCTTCACCCTGCAGCCTACGGATCAGGTGATCCCGGCGGGGAAGCGGATCGCCCTCATGGTGTTCTCGAGTGACCGGGAGTATACGCTCTGGCCGGAGGTGGGGGCGGAGCTGATGGTGGAGTTGGAGGGGACCTCGTTGGTCTTGCCGGTCGTGGGTGGGGAGGAGGCTTTCTCGGGCGGGTGAGGGCAGCTGCACCCGGGGGGGAGCTATCCGGGGGTCGCTCGCTTGGCTCGTTGGGTCCGGGCTTGGCTCGCTCGGTGTCGACGCGCCGTGGGGGTTTGGTTGGGCTGGGTTTTCGGGCGTGCGCGCCGACACAGCCCCCGGTACGCTCCCCTCCAGGTGCGCCGGACGGGTTCCTGAGGTTGTGGGCAGGGGTGATCCGTTCTGCGGGGGAATTCCGATAGGGGAAGGGAGGGGGGCTTCGGGCCCCGCACCGACCCCTGAACGGGATTGTCCCCATGGTACTTCGATTGGTTCGCCCCATTCTGGTTTCGTTTGCCTCTCTCCTCCTGTTGGTGGCGTGTGGGGGGGATGGGGGTCCGGCGGATCCGACGCCTGCGCCGCCCCCGCCGCCCCCGCCGCCGGCGCCGGGGGCCGTGAGCATCGTCGTGGATCCCACGGGGGTTCCGGCGCCGTGGCGTCTGGCGGGGCCGGGGGGGATGTCGCAGGAAGGGACGGGGGCGGCCTCGCTCACCGGGGTGGCGGCGGGGGAGTACGCGCTGAGCTGGCTTCCCCTGGAGGGGTGGGATCCACCGACGCCTCCCCAGGAAACCCGGACCCTGGCGGCCGGGGGGACGGTGAGCTTCACCGGGAGCTACCGGCGCTGGACAGGGCGGATCGACCTGGAGGTGACGCCAGATACGCTGCCGGCGCCGTGGGTTCTCTCCGGGCCGGAGGGGTTCTCCCAGGAGGGGGCGGGGGCCGCGTCGCTCGGTGAGGTGGCGGCGGGGGAGTATACCCTGGCCTGGGGTCCGCTTGACGGGTGGGATCCACCGGATCCGGCGGCGACGTCCCTGACCCTCGCACCCGGGGGGGCGATCGGGTTTTCCGGGGAGTACGCGCGGTGGACCGGGACGGTCGAGATCCGGGTCGAGGGAGAGGGGGTGACGGGTCCGTGGACGCTGGACGGTCCTGACGGATTCCGCCGCCCGGGTGCGGGGAGCTTCACCTTCGAAGACGTTCCTGTCGGTGAGTACGCGGTCCGGTGGGGTCAGGTGGACGGCTTCGTGACCCCCGTTCCGCAGCGGGTGGAAGGGGTCCTTGGTCGGAACGGAACGCTGGTGTTCACGGCTCGCTGGGATCGGGCGGTGGCCACGTTGACGATCGAGGTGGATCCCGAGGAGTCCGATGGCGCGTGGTGGCTCCAGGGACCGGGTGGTGAGGTGGAGTCGGGGCGCGGCTCCCGCACCTTTGACGGGCTTCCCCCTGCCGAATACACCCTGACCTGGCGGGCCACCCAGGGGTGGGAGCTTCCCGACCCCACTTCCGTGACGTTTACCATTCCGGCGGGGGGGAGCGAGACGGTGCGGGGGACCTTCCGGGCTCCGTCGGCCTCCCTGCAAGTGAGCCTCCGTCCTTCGGCTCTTCCGGCGCCTTGGCGGCTGACGGATCCCTTCGGCACGGCCACCATGGGCGAGGGTGCGGCCTCCCTGGATCGGCTTCAGAGTGGACGCTACCGGATGACGTGGATGGATCTGCTGGGCTGGCAGACTCCTCCCACGGTGGATATCGAGATTGAAGAGGGGCGTCGGGTGTCGGTCCTCGGGCTCTATCCCCTCATGGCCGACCCCTTCGCGTCGGCGGACTCCCTTTCACGGGCGGTGTCGCTGGGGGAGGCGGCGCTGGTGCACCCGGATTCGGGGACGGTGGTCCTCGAGGCACCACTGGCCCGGCTCGATGACGACGGACGTTCCCGGTTCTTCGGGTTCACTGCAGAGCGCGGTTCCTTCATCGCTATCCGGGCCGAGCCCCTGGAGTCCTTCGGTCACCCACTGGATGCTCAGGATCTGGCGATCCGCCTCTGGCGTCAGGCCACGGACGGCTCCGCGAGCTGGACGCTACTTGGGCAGGTCAACCTCTCGCCGCGTGGCTTGCCGGAGAACCACAGCCCCATCTTCTACGCCGGGTCCGACTTCGCCGGGGATGGGTCGTGGGTTGCGGAGATCTACGGGGCGGGGGAGCGCACGGGGCGGCAGCTCTTTCGGCTGAGGGTGTCGAATCGCGGGATTCCACCTTAAGGGGCCGGGCCACAGGGGGGGCTACCCGGGGGTCGCTCGCTTTGCTCGTTGAGTCTGGGTTTGGCTCGCTCGGTGTCGACGCGCCACGGGTTTTCGGTGGGGCCGGGTCTTTGGGGGTGCGCGCCGACACAGCCCCCGGTACGCCCCCCCTCTGGCCCGTTCGTGGGTGTTGTTGGTGGGGAGGTGGTTGATTCGGGCTTGG
This sequence comes from Gemmatimonadota bacterium, assembly GCA_007121775.1. GTDB lineage: Bacteria > Gemmatimonadota > Gemmatimonadetes > Longimicrobiales > Gaopeijiaceae > PWLA01. The sequence continues at coordinate 7,944 of SKJY01000013.1, read as the reverse complement.
GGCGTCAGGGGCATCACCGTTCCAACAGCGTCCACGAACAGGCTGGAGGAGGAGCCGGGGGTGTATGCTGGGGCAGGGGAGCTCCCCCCTGCCCCAACTTCCCCGCTACCGACTCAGGAATTCGATGAGGGCTGGGGCGAGAAGGTGGGGCGCTTCCCAGTGGGGGTTGTGGCCGACTCCGGGGAAGAGGACGAGTTCGCCGTTGGGGAAGGCGTCGGCTGCGGCCTGCGCCAGTTCAGGGAAGCGGGGGCCGTCCACCTCGCCTCCGATGACCAGGGCCGGGGCTTCAATCTGGGGCCAGTCGTGCACCACGGTGGTGGTCCGGATCACGTAGCTGTTCATGGCCCGGATCATGGAGAGTCGGGGCCAATCGGCGCTCAGCCCCCACCCGTAGTGGACTCGCACATACTCCAGGTAGGCATCGTCCCACTCCACCACATGCCCGCGGATGGTGGCCAGGGCGGCCTCGTAACTCCGATCCGGCGCCGCCTGCGGTTCGCTCCACCCGCGACCGGCCCGAGCGTCGGAGAGTCCGATGGCGTTCACCAGTCCCACATGGCTCGTGCGCTCCGGGTAGAGGAGAGCGAAGCGACTTGCTTTCATCCCGCCATAGGAGTGTCCCACAACAGCGGCCCGCTCGATCCCCAGGTGGTCCAGCACCCGGGCGATGTTGCCGGCGTGCATGTCCAGCGAGTAGGGGAGGATGGGCTTGGAGGAGCGGCCATACCCGATCTGGTCCATGGCCACGACCCGGAATCCTGCCCCCGCCAGGTCGTCGATGATCCCCTCCCACGAGGCCGCCCAGTAGTTGCCACCATGGAGGAGGACCACGGTCTGGCCGGTCCCCATCCTGGTTGGCTCAACATCCATGAAGGCCATCCGGACGTCCTGTCCGTAGAGGGAGAACTCCACATAGGAGACCGGATGGGGGTACGGAACCTCCTCCATGGTGATGGAGACGGGGCCCCAATCAGCCGGGGGCGCAGAAGGGGGCTCCTGAGCCTCGAGGACGGGCACGGTCCCGAGGACGAGAAGGGCGAAGGCCCCCGCGAGGGGGGCAGATGCGACAGGAGCGGGGGCGAGGCGGGAGCGGGGCATGGCAGGCTCGGGGTCGGGGTCGGCACGGCTTGGTGGGGGGGCGAAGGCGGGGCGTTCGGCGGGATGGGTAGACAGAGCGGGGGCCGGATCCACCTGGTCCCACGGGCGCCGTCACACCTCCTCCCGGGCCCGAACGTGGCGACGCCCATGGCCGCAAGCAAGTGGGACGCCTCAGGAATCACCCTTCCGGGCCCTGGCCTGGTGGGTGGGGAGTTCCAGGAGGACCTCTGCCGCCTCTCCCAGGGCTTCGGAGAGAGTGGGGTGGGGGTGGATGGTGAGGGCCATGTCCCTGACCGAGGCCCCCAACTCCAGGGCCAGCGCCGCTTCCGCCACCAGCGATTCTACCTGGCGACCGGTAACGCCCATGCCCAGGAGTCGCCCCGTTTCCTCCTCCGCGATGAGTTTCAGAAGTCCCGGGATGGCCACCGGCCCCATGGTCCGGGCTCTCCCGGAGGAGCTGAAGGGGAAGTGGCTCACGGCCACCGGAATCTCCTCTCGCCGGGCCTGGTCCTCGGTCAGACCGCACCAGGCGACCTGGGGTTCGGTGTAGATGACCGCCGGCACCGCCCGGACGTCCCACGCCGACGGTTCGCCCGCCAGCACATCGGCGGCCACCTTTCCCTCGGCCATGGCCTCGTGGGCCAGGCCAAGCCCTCCGTTGCAGTCTCCTACGGCGAAGATCCGGTCATCGGTGGTGCGGCGCTCCTCGTCCACCACGATGAAGCCGTTCTCATCCCGTTCCACCTCCGTCTCCTCGAGCCCCAGATCATCGGTGACCGGCTCCCTACCCACGGCTACGAGCACCCGGTGGAAGGTCTCCTCTTCCCCGGAGAGCACCACCGTTACCCCATCGTCCAGGACCGTCACATCCTGAACCTGGGTTTCCAGCCGGATGTCATGGAAGAGCTCTTCCAGATGCTTCGCCAGCGGCTCCACCAGGTCGGGGTCGGCTGAGGGAAGGATCCGATCTTCCCTCTCCACCACCGTGACCTGGGAGCCCAGGCGGGCGTACACCGTCCCCAGTTCAAGCCCCACGTACCCGGCGCCCACCACCAGGAGACTTTCCGGAATCTCGGAGAGGGCCAGCGCACGCTCCGAATCCCAGATCAGTTCGCCGAAGGGAAGGTCCGGGATCTCCACTGGTCGTGATCCGGTGGCAACCACCGCGTGTCCGAACTCTACCGCATCCACATCGGCGTCTTCCACGCGCAGCCGGGACGAGGAGGCGAAGCGGGCCCGCCCACGGATGACCCGGACCCCCTTCTCCTCGGCCAGACTGTCGAGTCCGGATGTGAGGGCGTCCACAACTCCGCGGCACCAGTTCCCAAGCTCTTCCCGATCGATTTCCGGCTCCTGGAATCGGATCCCGGCCTCGGCGGCTTCCCGGGCCAGATCGATCCTCCCGGTCATCTCCAGGAGGGCCTTGGAGGGGATGCACCCCCGGAGGAGGCAGGCGCCTCCCAGACCCTCTGCCTCGTCGCTGATGAGGATGGTGTCCAGGCCGTGTTGGGCGGCCCGGAAGGCGGCGGCGTACCCGCCGGGACCTCCACCCACGACGGCCACTTCGGCCTTTACAGCTGCTTCTCCCATGACCATAGGCGGGCCCTCAGAGGTGGCGGATGAAGGAGTCGGGGTCTTCCAGGAGCTCAATGAGATGCCCGGTGAATCGGGCGGCGTCGGCTCCGTCGTTCACCCGGTGATCAAAGGCCAGGCAGATGGGGAGGATCAACCGGGGCTCCACCCTCGGACCTTCCTCAGCCCCCTCCCGCACCACGGGCCGGAGCTCCGCCCGACCGAGGCCCAGGATGGCCACCTGAGGCGGATTGATGATGGGGGTGAAGAAGTCGCCTCCCAGGGGGCCGGGATTGGTGAGGGTGAAGCTCCCCCCTTGCATGCGGTCCCGAGTGATCTCCCTCTCCCGGGCCTTCCCTGTAAGGTCAGCCAGCTCCCTGGCCAGCTCCATCAGGCTCCGGGAGTCCACGTCCCGGACCACCGGGACCATGAGCCCCCACTCCGTGTCCACCGCGACACCTATGTGATGGTAGCGGAGCAGGACGATCTCACCGGTCTCCTGGTCGAGGCGGGCGTTGAAACGAGGGAACTCCTTCAGCGCCGCCACCAGGGCCTTGAGGACGAAGACCGTAAGGGTGAGATCCACGTCATCGACGGCGTCATCGTGTTCTGTCCGGAGCGCTTCCAGCTCCGTGATGTCGGCGTGGTCCACGTGGGTGACGTGGGGAATGCGGCGCCAGGCATCGGCCATGCGCCGGGCGACGGTGCGACGGATGCTCCGGAGGGGCTCCCGCTCCACCGGACCCCACTTTTCGGGATCGCCGTACTGGGATGGGCTTCGGTCGGCCGGCTCCTCTGCCTCCTCCTCAGGCTCCGCTTCCGCCTCGGCTTCCGCTTCCTCGACCTCGCCCTGCGCCTCCACTCCGTGACGCTCACCGGGCGCATCGTCTTCCTCCGAAGCCTCGTGGTCCTCCGAAGCTCGGCGGACATCGTCGTCCGTCACCCGGCCTTCGGGCCCACTTCCCTGGATCTCGTCCAGCTCCACTCCCAGTTCCCTGGCGAGGCGGCGGGTGGAAGGGGCGGCGGGGACCGGGGTCGAGTCGGTACGAGACTCCTGGCGGTCCGTTTCCCGCTTCTGGTCGTCCTCAGGTTTCCCGTCGTCCCGGTCGTCTTCGCCGTCTTCGCCGTCTTCGCCGTCCTCCCGCTTCTCGCCGTCCTCCGGTTTCTCTTCGTCCTCGTCGTCTTTGTCGTCCTGGTCGGCGGCATCCTCGTCGCCTGTCTCTGCCTCACCATCCTGAGGCTCCCAGGTCAGGATCCCCTCACCGACCCGCACATCGTCCCCTTCCTCCACCAGAAGCTCCACGATCCGACCGGAGAAGGGGGCGGTGACGTCAACTCTCGCCTTATCCGTCTCCACCTCCAGCAGGACATCCGACTCTGAGACCGTGTCATCAGGACCCACATGGATGGCCACGACCTCGGCCTCGTGGATTCCCTCTCCCGGATCGGGCAGTTCGAAGGTTCTGCTCATGGGACTCAAGCCTCCAGGGCCGCACGGAAGCCTTTCCGGATGCGGTCCTTGTCAGGGAGGTACGCCTCCTCCCGGGCAAAGAAGGGGACGGGGACATCCGGGGCGGTGATCCGCTGGATGGGCGCCTCCAGGTACCAGAAGGAGTCCTCCATGATGCGGGCCACGATCTCTCCGCCGGGCCCCCAACTCCGTTGTGCCTCATGGACGACGGCGGCATGTCCGGTCTTGCGGACGGATTCGGTGAAGGGCTTCGAGTCCAGCGGCGAGACTGTCAGGAGATCCACCACCTCCACTTCGATCCCTTCCTCTTCGGCGATCTCTTCAGCCACCTCGACGGTGCGCGGGAGCATGGCGCCCCACGCCACGACCGTGAGGTCGGATCCCTCCCGTGCAACCCGGGACTCGCCGAGGGGATGGGCCTCTTCATCCTCGGGCACCTCTTCCCTGAATTGACGGTAAAGCAGTTTCGGCTCCATGAAGATCACCGGGTCAGGATCCCGGATGGCCGACACCAGGAGGCTTCTGGCAAGCCGGGGTCCGGAGGGGATCACCACCTTGAGTCCCGGGATGTGGCTGAAGAAGACCTCGCGGCTCTCGGAGTGATGCTCCAGGGCACGGACGCCGGCTCCGTAGGGCATCCGGATGACCATGGGGGCCGGGAAGCGTCCTCTGGTCCTCCACCGGAACCGTGCCACATGGTTCTCGATCTGATGCATGGCGTGATAGCTGAAGCCGGAAAACTGCATCTCGCAGATCGGCCTGAGGCCGTTCACGGCCATCCCCAGAGAGGCTCCCACGATAACGGCCTCGGCCACCGGCGTGTCCACAACCCGGTCCTCTCCGAACTCGTCCACCAGTCCGTCGGTGACCCGGAAGACCCCGCCCACCTCTCCCACGTCCTCTCCCAGGACCACCACGCTCTCGTCTCTCTCCATCTCCTGGCGGAGGGCGTGATTCAGGGCCTCGACCATGGTCATCTCAGCCATTGTCGTTCTCCTCTTCGTCCGTCCCGAACCACTTTCGCTGCCTCTCCAGGTGAGGAGGTAGATCAGCGTAGACGTGTTGGAACATGACGTCGGGCCCTCCCAGCGTCTCGATCCGCTCCTCGGCCTCTTCCCACACACCGCCCAACTCCTCTTCAACCGAGTCCGTCATTTCGTCAGCCTCCCCCTCGTCCAGGATCCCCTTCTTCTCCAGGTAGCGGCGGAAGCGTGGGATGGGATCACGCTCTTTCCAGCGCTCCACCTCCTCCTCGTCCCGGTAGCGGGATGGGTCGTCGGCAGTGGTGTGGACCTTGAGCCGGTAGGTCACGCACTCCACAAGGGTGGGACCGTCTCCTGCCCGGGCCCGCTTCACCGCCTCGTCCGCGGCCACCCGTACCGCCAGGATGTCGTTGCCGTCGACCTGAATCCCGGGAATCCCGTAGGCCAGGCCCTTCTGGGCCAGCGTCTCTGAGGCGGTCTGGCGCTCTCGCGGCACCGAGATGGCCCACTGGTTGTTCTGGCAGACGAAGACCACGGGAAGTTGGAAGGTGCCGGCGAAGTTCAGGGCCTCATGGAAGTCTCCTTCGGAGGTGGCACCGTCCCCGAAGAAGGTCATGGCCACATCATCCTCGCCCCGGAGGCGAATCGCGTAGGCCAGTCCGGTGGCCAGTGGGAGCTGAGAAGCCACAGGGATGGAAATGGGGAAGTCACGGGCATCCTCCGGGATGGCGACGCCCTCGTTCCAACCGGCATTGTAGAGGGTCATGTCCACCGGATCGCCGCCCCTCCAGAGGAAGGCGGCAATCTCCCGGAAGGAGGGGACGAACCAATCCTCGTCCCTGGCGGCGCTCATGGCCCCGATCTGGCTCGCCTCCTGTCCGCTCACGGGGGCGAAGGTCCCGATCCGTCCGCCCCGCTGCCACTCAAGGAGGAGTTTGTCGAACCGACGGGCCCGGAGCATGGTCCGGTACATCTGAACCAACTCCTCCTCATCCAGGTCGGGCTCCAGCTCCTGGTCCAGATCACCCTCTTCATCCAGGATGGAGAGATACTCCAGGGGCGGGGCGACTTCCATCTCTTCTCTGGGCACGACTCGTCTCCTCCGGGGCAGGGATCCTGGGGCACGGGAACGACGTTTGCACCACTAAAGGGCACAAGATCCATGCCGCTTCCAGGATCTCATCCACCATAGCCCGCGCCCCATTTCTCCCGGTTGGACCAGGATCGAGAGCCCATTTCGTGGGATTTTGAAATGCAGAGGCGAACGCTCCGTCGCTATGGGCTGCATCTGGTAGTGGAGGGGGTTTCGAGCCGGGCCGAAGGGGTTTGGGATGGTTGTCCTCGATTCCGGGATCAATAGAGAGTGAACGGTGATTCAGAGGCACGGACATTGCACCATTTACTTGGATGCGGTGGGCTCATGCATGATTCCTACCTGAATCCGTATTACTTCAAACCGAAATCAATGGTGTGATACTATGAAGAACTCATCGACAACCGATCGTTTCCGTAAAGCCGTGGATCAGGTGAATGAAACGGCCAAAAAGGTTCGTAAGTCATCGACCCAGCTCGTGGGGCGAGCCGGCGATGAAGAAAAGGGGGCGAATGGAAAGGCCGAGCAGATGGCTGCGGCGCTCTCCCGGCTCTCGGACTCCCTGGAGCGTGCCGGAGAGAACGCCATGGCATCTGGGCTGGCTGTGCGGGACCGCAGTCGCGATACGGCCAGGGCCGTCTCCCGAAGCGAGCGGATCCTTCGTGAGCAGGGGCTCCGCGGGGCGACGGCCCGGGTCGTAGCACACCCCCGCCGCGGACTGATCTTCGGGATCATGGGCGCGGTGGTGGCAGCGTTGGGCGTGCTGATCACGCTGGGAGTCAGACGGGGCAACTGAGGGGAAAGAGTTTGACGATTGATATCGACGAAGGATTCAGGTGACGGCCGGAGGCAATGCCGGCGACGTATTCCCTGGCGGGGGTTCGTCCCGGTCGGACGAAATGCGAAGCGAGAGCCACCCGGCGGTGGAAGCGTGCGTGGATTGGACACTGGAACGGGTGGGAAAGAGTATCCGCCTCGGTGCACCCCTTGGGTTGGGTAAGGCGAACCATCTGGTGAACGCGTTCTACCGGCGTGCCGAAGCCGATCCCGATCTGGATCTGACCATTTTCACGGCACTCTCCCTGGCGCGACCCCGATGGTCAGGCGAATTGGAGCGTCGCTTCCTTGAACCTCTCGCGCAAAGGCTCTTCGCCGGCTTCCCCGAGTTGGCGTACGTCGATCCCCTGAGAGAAGGGAGGCTCCCACCGAATGTGAAGGTGCGCGAATTCTACTTCCAGCCCGGGGCTCACCTGGGGAGTCCACTGGCTCAGCAGGGACACGTGAGCAGCAACTACACGCACGTGGTGAGGGACCTACTGGATCAGGGGGTGAACGTCCTGGCTCAACTCGTGGCCAGGGAGGAGCGTGGTGGGGAGGTGCGGTACAGTCTGGGGTCCAATCCCGATCTCACCGTGGACCTTGTTCCCGGCCTGCTCCGCCGCCGACAGCGAGGCGAGGGGGTGGCGCTCCTGGCCCAGGTGAACGCCGAGATGCCGTTCATGTACGGCGATGCCCAGGTGGGTCCGGACTACTTTGACCGGGTCGTGTGCGAGGAGGCGCTGGACTTCCCCCTCTTCGGTGTTCCCAATCAGCCGGTGGAGTTCCGCGATCACATGATCGCCCTCCATGTGAGCACCCTCGTCCGGGATGGCGGGACGATCCAGATCGGCATCGGGTCCCTGGGAGACGCCATCACCCGGGCACTGCAGCTCCGACACGAGGAGAAT
>SKJY01000268.1 GCA_007121775.1 Gemmatimonadota bacterium | reverse complement strand
GAGACGGTGACGGCGCTGGCACAGGAGGGGATCATCGTGGACCACCGCCCCGGCCACGTGCGGATCAGCCCCCACTTCTTCAACACCGAAGACGAGGTGGACCGGATCGTGGAGGTGCTGGTGCGTCTGCCGCGGTGAGGTCGAGCCCTCCTCATCCGCCGTGGTGTCGAGCGATCTCCTCCTCCGAAAGCCGCAGGAAGCGTGCGGCGTTGTTGTAGAGGATGTCTCGCTTCTGCGCCTCGCTCAGGAAGGGCGCTTCCTCGATCACCGCGATGCTACGCTCGATGACCCCGGGCCACACCATCTGGTCCGAGCCGAAGAGGATGCGCTCTCCGAAACCCGCGTCCACGAGCCCCTCGAGGAAGCGATAGAACGCGGGGCGGGGCTGGGTGAAGACGATGACCCCCACGTCCACGTACACCTGGGGGTGGGCGTACAGAAGGGTCAGGGTGTGTTCGAGGAGGGGGAAGCCGGCGTGCATGAGGTACACCCTCAGCCGGGGGTGCCGGACCAGGACCTCCTCCATGGTGAGGGCCGAATGGAGGCTTCCCCGGTAGCCGTCCAGCCCCATGTGCACGATTCCGGGCGGGCCCGTACCCACATGGATCCCCACCGGAATGTCCAACTCCTCGGCCAGCGCCCAGTACGGAGCCAGCACCTCATCGGCAGGGTGGATCCCGTCGTACTGGGTGGTGATCTCACCCAGGACCGTCAGATCACCGCGAGCGTGGAGGGCCCGGATCGTGTCGGGGGAGACGTGCCCGGGCCCCATGTCGAGTGTCAACCCGGGGATGATCCGCTCCGGCGACGCATCCCTCCAGGCACGCACCAGGGAGGCGGGACCGCTGGTGACCGCGTACACGTTCAGCCGTTCCAGAGCCTCCAGGGTCTCAGCCAGTAGCGCCTCGTCCGTCTCCGGTGACCAGACCGGGGCCGGGCACGGCGGGGCCTTCTGGAACCCCATGAAGACGTCGACGTAGGGCCCCTGCCCAGGATCCCAGGGCCGCCCAACCGGAGCCGGCGTGCACATGGCCAGGGGGGGCGGACCCATGTCGGTGGCGAGGAGGGCGTGAAGGTGCATATCGATGACCGGAAGAGGCCTCACCCCCGTCTCGGTACGCCTCCGTGTACGAAGGTTGGGTGGATTCCGGGTCTCCTCGTCCCAGTTCCGCACGAAGAAGCCGAGAAAGGGGTGGACCTGCCGCTCCAGAAGCTCCACGAGGGCGGCGTCATCCAGGCGCTCCGGGGTGTCCCGAAGGGCCGCCCAGAGGCGATCGAGGGTGTCCCTCCCTCCGGCCTCGTAGAGCCGCCGGGCACCCTGGTGCCAGCGGCCCTGGTACCAGCCGTAGTTCTCCGGATACTCCTGCCCCATCCGCACGTAGTTCTCTTCCAGCTCAGCCAGGCTCGTGAAGGGGTGGCTCCCGGGTCCCGCCGCCACCAACAGATCCGGGAGAAGGGTGAGGGCCGGGAGCACCTCAGGAGCTTCCTCCTCCACCCAGACGTGGAGGAAGAGGTTGGCGAAGAATTCCTCCAGCCAGAGACGCTGGCTGTTCACTCCCGCCTGGGCCACGAAGGCGTGCCCGAGCTCATGGATGGCCAGGAGGTCGAAGAAGGGAGCCGCCGTCGGGGCGCCGGAGGCATCGCGGTAGATCCTCCCCACCGTCTCGGCGTCGGCCGGCGCCAGAGCGGACGGATCGGGCAGGAAGGCCTGCCACATGCGGTTGTCTTCCCCGGCTACGATGAGGGTGCGCCCACCGAGGATGTGGGGCATCCCGTAGGTCGGGAATGGGGTATGCTCGCTCCAGTGGGCTTCGGCCAGGACCAGGAGGGAAACTTCGGGGGTGACCCCGAGTCGGGGCCCCATCAGGTCGCGGACCGAGGCCACCTGCTGCGCCATGACCCGGGTCCGGTCCTCCAGGCCGGGGCTGTACCGGACCTCGAAATCGTAGCCCGGGAGGGAGAGGAGCGGGTCCGCCTCGGAGGAATGCAAGGCCCTGGCCAGGGGGGTTGGTAGGACCCCGGCCACAGGGGTTGGGAGCACCTCGAGGAGCGGGGCGCGGAGTGCCTCGACCAGCGGGCCAGGGAAGGCCCCGACCAGCGGGCTGGGGAAGGCCCCGACCAATGGCATTGCCAGGGCGAGAGGCAGAAGCAGGACACGGGGGCCCCGGCGGGTTGGAATCGGCATGCGGGCCACTCCTTGCAGGAAGGATACGGGGGACGTCAGCTTTGCAGCGACAGTGTCGGACCTCTTCCCTCATCACGCCGTCCGGCCCCGAATCGGATCATGCCCGACCTACCCGTCGTCCCCAGCGGCGACCCGGACTCCTCCGCCGAGGCATCGCCCGGGGCCCTTGATGCGCTCCTCCCCCTGGTGTACGAGGAGCTCCGCACCCTCGCCCGACGACAGCGCAGGGGGTGGGACGGCGACTTCACGCTGAACACCACGGCGCTGGTCCACGAGGCGTGGCTCAAGCTTGATCGTTCCCGGGGAGGTCCCATCCAGAGCCGGAGCCACCTCATGGGGCTGGCGGGGCGGGCCATGCGGCACATCCTCTGCGACTACGCCCGCGACCGGAAGCGGGTGAAGAGGGGCGGCGACGCCCACCGCCTTCCTCTGGAGGTCCTGGAGGGGGTGGAAGGGCTCCTGCGCGTGGATGACGCCTACCTGGATGTGATGGAGTCGCTGGATGAGGCCCTCACCCTGCTCGAGGCCCGGGAACCCCGGCAGGCACGGGTGGTGGAGTGCCGGTTCTTCGCCGGTCTGGGGATCGAGGATACGGCGCGGGCGTTGGGCATCTCCGCTCCCACCGTGAAGCGCGACTGGGCCATGGCCCGGGCTTGGCTCTTCCGCGAGCTCCACCCGGCGGCCGACGGCGCGCCGGACCGCGAGCCATGACGGCCCCGGACCTTCCCCCTGACTCCACCTCCCGTCGCTCCCGCCGGGATCATCTCTTCGATGAGGCGTTTGCGCTGCCGCCGGAGGAGCGTGCCCCGTTCCTGGAGCGGGCCTGTCCCGATGACCCGGAGTTGAGGGACGAGGTCCGATCGCTGGTGGAGGCCGACGCTGAAGCGGCCGGGTTCTTCGAGGGCTTGTCCAGGGACTGGATCTCGCCCCTCCGGTCCGCCGGTATCGGCGCAGGGATGGGAGCCTCCCCCCGGCTTCCTCCCGGGAGTCGGGTCTCGAAGTACGAGATCGTTGGGGTTCTGGGGGAAGGGGGGATGGGCGTGGTCTACCGCGCCCGCGATCCGGACCTCGAGCGGGATGTGGCCCTCAAGCTCCTCCCCCCCCACGCCGTGGGAGACCCCGACGCCCGAGCGGAACTCCTGGCAGAGGCCCGGAGGGTCGCGCGCCTGGACCATCCCCATGTGGGTGTGATCCATGAGGTCGGCGAGACCGACGATGCCGGGGTCTACCTGGCCATGGCCTGCCATGAGGGAGAGACTCTGGCCGATCGGCTCCGGCGGGGCCCCCTTCCCCTCCCCCTCTCCGATGTGCTGCGCGTGGGGCGGGGGGTGGCGGCGGCGCTGGCGACGGCTCACGCAGCGGGGATCGTGCACCGGGATGTGAAGCCCTCCAATGTGCTCCTCACCACCAGGGGTGGCGTCCGGCTGGTGGACTTCGGGGTGGCGGCGGCAGTGGGCGAGGCGGCCGCGCCCCGGGGGTCCCGAGGCTACTCGAGCCCCGAGGTCCTCGCCGGAGAGCCGGCCGACATCCGGACCGACCTCTGGAGCCTGGGAGTGCTCCTCCACGAGATGGCTACGGGTGTTCGCCCGCCTGCCCCGTTGGAGGGACTCCCTGCCCTGGATGTGGTGGAGGCGAGGGGCGACCTGCCGGTGGGCCTGGTCCGGGCCATCCGCGCCTGCCTGGAGCCGGACCCGGCCCATCGACCCGATTCCGCGGAGATGGTGGGCGGGTTGCTGGGAGGGGAGGCGGGGGGTGGCGGTGCCCGCGGAGGGGCGGTGGGCCGGATCCCCGAGGTCGAGGCGGAGGGAGGGGCCGTCCGCGGAGGGGCAGGCCCCCCCGGATCCAGCGACTGGCGCACCCCTGCCGCCTGGAGAGGCCGACGTGTGGCCTGGACAGTGGCCGCCTTCGTGGGGCTCGTGGCCCTCGTCACCCTTCTCCCCCGGGGAGGCGGAACGGAGGCCGACCTTCCAGGCCCTCTGGGCGCCGCCGGATGGGAAGATGCGCACCGGGTCCTGGTTCTCCCCTTCGAGGACCGCACCGGCGACCCCGCCCTGGCCATGATGGGAAGCATGGCGGCGGACTGGATCTCCGAGGGGATAGCCGCAGCGGCCATCGCCAACGTGGTGGACGGTGGGGCCGCCCTGACCGCAGCCCGTGACGCATGGAACCCGGTCGAGGTGGCCTCGGCCTATCGCGCCGGACTGGTGGTGACCGGCTCCTACTATCTGGACGGGGACTCGGTGCGCCTGGCGGGCCGGCTCCTGGACGCCGCCCAGGGTACGGTGGTTCGCGCGCTCACGCCGGTGGCCGTCCCCCGGAGCGATCCCTTCCGGGGGATCGAGCCGCTGCGGGAGGCCACCCTCTCGGCAGTGGCACTCCATCTCGATCCCCTCACGACCCGCCACGAGATCCTCGTGACCCAGCGCCCGCCTCCCTGGGAGGCCTACCTGGCCTACCTCCGGGGGAAGGACCACTTCATCGAGTACCGCATGGTCCAGGCGAGAGAGGAGATGGTGCGGGCCGAGGAGTTGGACCCCGGGTTCTACCTGGCCATCTTCTACGGCGCGCTCGCCGCGGCGAATGTGGGCGACTGGGATGACCTGGAGGCCCGTCGGGAACGGCTGGCGCCCTTCGCCGACCGGATGAACCGCTCCACCCGCCTCGGCCTGGACTTCCTCGACGCGATCCTGGCGCAAGACCTGGAGGCGAGCTACCGGATCCATCGACGGGGGCTGGAGGAGGGGATCCTGGCCCCCGGGACCATGGGGCATGCCGAAGTCATCTTCCTGGCTGTGACGCTGGGTCGCTTCCAGGAGGCCATTGAGGTGGCCCGGGATGTGGACCCCATGCGGGGGGAGGTGCGGGGGTGGTTCAACTATTGGACCGCCCTCTCCACCGCCCAGTACGCACTGGGCCAGTTCCAGGCATCCCTCGAGACGGCCCTTCAGGCCCGGGAAGCCATGGGGCCGCTTCGGCACGAACCCCTCCATCTGGAGCTCCGGGCCCTGGCCGCCCTTGGAGAGCTGTCACGACTCCACGCTCTGGTGGAGGAGGCCCTGGCGACCCACCCCTCACCCATCTTCTTCGTCATGGACGCAGGAAATCACCTCCTCATCCACGGGCACCGGGAAGAGGCCATGCGGCGGTACGGGGAGGCGGTGGCCCGGGCCCGCATGGACCGGGATCGGGACCTGGACCGGAACCCGGACCGGGACTGGGTTCTGGCCGAGGCGCTACTGGCGCTCGGGGCCGCAGCGCTCCGGGAAGGTGGGGATGGTGACGCTCCCGGTGTGGGCCGGGAGGCCGTCCTGGAGGCCCGGGAACTCTTCCGACTTCTCCACGAACTCAATCCTCACTTCATCGACCCGCCCACGGGCCTGGGGCGCGCCGCGGCGCTCCTCGGGGACTCTGCTGAGGCTAGCCGCTGGTTGGACCATCTGTCTGGAATAGAGATCCGCGGGCGGGCCGGACACATCCAGCTCCGCCGTGCGAGGATCGCCGCTCTCCTGGGAGACGTGGAGGGGATGGTGGAGGCCCTGGAGTCAGCCTATCGGAGCGGCATCCGCACCCAGTTCATCGTCCGGAGCGACCCCAACATGCTGCGGCACCGGGAGCACCAAACGGTGGCGAGGCTTCTCCAGCCCCGATAGCCCTGCAGCGCGCCCCTGGGCTTCCGTTCGTGGGCGCTGTTGGTGGCCGGTGGTGGCAGCCCGGAGCCACCCCAGTTCGACCCCTCCCCGCCAACAGCATCCCAGCACGGATCCCGAGGGGGGCCATAGCCCGGCACAGAGGGGGCTGCCCAGCACGGAGCGGACTGCCCAGCACGGAGCGGACCGGGGAAAAGAACCCAAATTAGAATCCGGATTCTAATTTGGGGTCTTCTCCGATTTCCGTGCAACCGTCAGGTGATGCGGAGGGTGGAAGGGTCAGCGCCTTGGTGCGACAGGGGGAGGCCTGCGCATACGGACCATCTCGAGGTAGGGGGCGGGGCTGACCCAGAAGGGGCCTGGGAGGGGGGCGGGGTGCAAAAACCAGAATCCAGATTCTATTTTTTGGCCCCTCGCGCCGGCTGAGGGAGGGAGAGAGGGGCGAGGGAGAGCCCCTCTCTGGTCTGCGCGGCTTCCCGCTGCATTCGGGGCTCGGTCCTCGCGCGGGGGGATCCGGTCTTCGCAGGGCTTGGTCTCTACCCCCAGCGAACCCCTTCGGACGGTCGACCTCGTCGCCCTTGAGGCTGGGCCGCGAGCGCGGGGTCGCGAGGGCAGCGCGAGAATCGGACCGTCGAGGCAGCCACGCGGTGGGTTTTGCTGAACGGAGGGCCGAAAATCCGGATGCGTTCAGGATTTCACACCGTGTAGGTGTGTTTCGCTGAACAGGGCCCCGATTCCCTCCACTCCGTTCAGGGTTTCGCACCGTATAGGTGTGTTTCGCTGAACGGACCCCGAAAATGTGACGTCCGTTCAGCGAAACCTACCGTCCACCGGTCTGCGCCGGAGCCGGAACACCGCACCTCCCGGTATTTCGCGGGACCTGGCTCTCCGGCTCCCCCGTCAGCCGCTCCTGGCGGCCCTCCCGTCCGCACGGAGTCTGCGGGAACGCTCGACCCTCTTCTGGCTCCCCAGCCGGCCCTTCAGTCTTCCGCCTACACCAAGGTTGGAGAAGACCCCCAATTTAGCCCACCCTCGCCCCGTCACGGTCCTTGATCGGCCGGATGAATGGGTGTCGGGGCATCTCGAACCTGGTCCACGGTGCTCACAGGTGCACAATCCTGAATGCAGCCGGAAAACCGACCGTCCCTTCAGCTTCATGCACCCAGCTCCCCCCTCCCAGGCTCCTTCGGGGTCACGCTCGCCCCCCACCTGAGGAGGTCCGTATGCGCAGGGCTGCTCCTCTCGCTCCGAGGGCGCTGACCCTTCCACCCTCAGCATCCCCCATCTCGCCATCTCCCGATGCGTCCTGATGGAGATTCTTGTCGGTGCCAACGCGGCCCGGGCCAGGTCTGGCCGTCCGTGACGCCCAACCCCACCAACGACCTTCACCTGGCCAGGAACGTCATCGTGCGGTCCCCCAAGTCAGCCAAGCCGGGCAAGCGGGTCAGCACCAGGGTGACCGTATCGCCGGCAATGTGGCCGTGGACTCGCCCTGCGAAGCCTCGCTGCTCAATGAACAGGAACCCAATGCTATCGCCAACGACCACGTATTCGCCCGCTCCCGAGTGGGGGGTCCTGGCAGCCCAGCCGGACTCACAGCCCTGATCCTCCAGGCCCTCCACCGACAGCCGGAACCCGCCACTCCGCAAGACCAGTTCGCCGAACTCGACCCCGTAGCAGACGACACTCACAAGATTCCCGCCCCGCAATTCATACCGACCCGAATAGGGCAGCGGCTCTCCGTTGTATGCCACCAGAGCGAGTTGCTCAGGGAGGGTTCGCCCTTCCGGCTCTGTGCCGGCAAGACACCCGGACAGGAAGAGCGCCAGCCACGCGAGCAGTCCGGTACCCCCGACCCCCGCCCATCCGGCGCCCCTACCCATTCTGTAGCACCCTACAACACCCGGTGCAGCCATCGCCCGATGCGACGCTGGAAGTTGGAGAAGGGAGGAAGGAGGGCCTCCACCTCCTCCAGCGAACGGATCCAGGTGACTCCACCGGTGAGCAGGATCAGGTCGTAGAGGGACTGGAGAGCCCAATCACCGGACACCACCGCGATGGCCTCTCCATCCAGCGCCATGCTCCGGATGTTCTTGTTGAGCGAGCCGGTGGCGAAGTAGAGGACGGGGTCGGCCGGATCCCCATCCACCCCCTCTGCCATCCGCCGATGGAGCGCCAGGAGCTCCATCGTCCCGGCAAGCCGGTCCTGCTCCAGGAGCGCTCCTCCCTCCGCGGGCCGCACCCCGGCCTCCTGCAGGTCGGCCAGGATCCCCCGCATGATCCCGGTGATGCCAGGGTCCGAGAGGAGGTCGGCCACCACGCCCCGGTCCAGGATCCACTGGGTCTTCCGGTGCATCTGCGGGGGGCGGGAGGAGGGGCTTCGGACCGCCCCAATCCCTGAGCGCACCGAAGCCAGCGCTCCCGCCCCCGGGGTAGCGGCGAGAAGCCCATCCACCTCCGGGAGATGTGGAACGGGCGAGGCCTCCCCCGCATCCTGGCGATGGGGCACCAAAGACGCCTCCCGCCCCTCCGGCAACGCCGGAAACAGCTCCCCCGCCGCCGGTAGGGGGAAGAGCTCTCGGAGGAAGGAATTCCGGGTGAAGGTCTGCTCGATCTCGGCCATGAGCCCGGAGAAGTCGTCCAGCGGCACCTCCCGGGAGAAGAGCCCCACCCGAAGATCGCCGCCGCCCTCCCGGATGGCCTCTCCCAGCACCTCCTCCACCACCACCAGGCGGGAGACCAGTTCCTGCATCACCGACATCTGGGGGAATCCGGCGCTGGGCGCGTTGGCCAGTGCCGGCGCCACCACCAGCACATGGGCGCCCCGGAGGGAGGCGGCCACGAGCTGCGCCATCCACTGAAACGAGGTCCAGAGCGAGTCCGGCACGTAGATGAGGGATCCGGCCGGCGCCAGGTCGTACAGGAGCATCTGGACAAAGGTGGCGTCCTTCTGCCCCCAACCGGTCCGGTTGTGGAGCTGAAGGACCCGGGCGTCGGCCCCGGCCGCCTCAAGCGCCCCCACCCGTGCGGCGTGATCCGGCGCACGAGCCCCCGGTCGCAGGGGAGGGGGAAGGGCGTTCCGGTCCAACCCGTTCCGGATCAGGACCTCCCGAGCGTACTCCAGCGCATCGGCGGCGGCGGGCCCCTGGAGAAGGAGGGCCCGGTCGTCCCAGGTGGCGTCGGCGTAGTGGTCTCCCACCCCCACTCCCGCCAGGATCAGCTCCCCCGCCGCCGGATCGTCCAGGGACAGGTCTCGGATCACCAGCTTCCGGTGGTCCCGGAGGAGGTTGTCGGCGCCGATGGGAGGGCCCAACAGCCGCCGGGAGCGAAAGGAGAAATCCGACGGGTTCGTGATGTTCACCTGCACCCGGATCACCTCCCGGACCCAGGCGCTCCCGAAGGCCTCCCTCCCGGCGGCCAGTCGCCGGGACCCCGCCACTGCGTCTCTCAGCCGGGCCTGCTGTTCCCGGATCTCCTCCTCCCACGCCCGGTGGCTCACAGGGAGGCGGAGACGGTGCCCCAGTGGGTCTTCCAAAAGGTCCATCCAGAGGCGGCCATGGTTCAGCTCGTAGAAATGCTGATCCAGGAGGATGGTGAACACAGGAAGCCTCCCCGTCTCGTCGAAGGCCTCCACCGCCCGGATCAGCGCCTCCAGGTAGCCCTGGCTCACCATTTCGAACCCGGTCCGATCCGGGAGCCTCTCGCTGTCCCAGCCCCGGATGTCGTGGATCCAGAGGATGTGGTGGCTCTCGGTCTCGTGGAGGGTTCGGAGGAGCTCTCGCTGGAACTGGGGGGCGTTCACCGTGAAGAGCTGGTTGCCCCCCTGGAAGGGGCGCCCCACCGCCTCTTCCACGATGGCGTCGATCTGGACCCGGGTACGGTGCTCCTCGGGACGGAGGACCAGGGCGAGGGGGAGCCACTGCATCCGTCCGTCCCCGGTGAGGCTCGCGAGCTCGGCCCGGAGGCGCTCCAGATCGCCCAACCAGACCTCCAGGAGGGCCCGGACCCCGGTGGCGTCTTCCAGTTCGGGCCCCTCCAACTCCAGCCACCCCCACCACCGCGCCCGGGCCCGGGCCAGGAGCCCCTCCAGGGTATCCGGATCCCGGTACTGACCCACCAGTCGATTGTACGGGAGAATCACCTCTTCCAACGCCACTTGGCGCGCGGCGTCAGCCAGGGGGCGGCCCAAGGCGCGGGCCTCGCCGTCGCTCGCCGCCTCGGGGAAGGCGGCCCGACCGAAGGCCAGCTCCAGCGCGTCGTGGTAGGCCTCGGCCTGGAGAGCGTGGAGGCTCACGGGCTCCTCCCCATCCGCCACCGGAAGGGCCGCCGTCCGCGCCTCCAGGCCGCTCCGGAACTCGCTGAGGATCTCCCGCCACTCCTCCACCGTGGCCCGGTAGGTGAGGCTCTCGTTCTCTGTGAGCCAGAAGACGCTGCTCAGGGAGACGAGCCACTCCATGGCCTCCTGAAGCTCCCGGACCGCGGGCTCCACCGCATCGGGGAGGGGAGGGGGGCGCCAGCGCCGACGGGGCGGCTCGGGGAGAACCGCGTCCACATGCCGGGGCCGGGTCCGGCCGGCCAGGGGGCGCCGGAAGGGGAAAACCGCCCCCACCTGCAGCGCGTGCCCTCGGGTCGGAAGCCAGTCGACTCGGATCTCGCCTCCCCGGGCGAAGATCCCGCTGCGACGAGGGGGAAAGGAGGTCCCCACCACGAGGTCGGTCCGGCTCGAGCGGGCGTTCCAATCGAGCCCCAGGTGGAGGAAGAGGGCCGGCGAATCCAGTTCGACCCGGACCCCACCGTCCAGCGCGTCGCCCCGCTGCCCCACATAGCCCTGCGCCCCCAGCCCGAGTGCCCCGTAGATGG
>SKJY01000086.1 GCA_007121775.1 Gemmatimonadota bacterium | reverse complement strand
TCATTCACGAGTTGGCCCACGCCTTCATGGCCATCCGGCGGGGGATCGGGGTGGAAGGCATCACCCTCTTCATCTTCGGAGGTATGGCCCGCACCGAGCGGGACGCCTCCACCCCCGGCGATGAGTTCATCATCGCCGTGGTGGGCCCGCTGGCCTCCCTGGCGCTGGCGGTCCTCTTCTACGGGATCGCCGCGGCGGGTTCGTTTGGGGGCGCGCCCCTGGCGGTGACGGTAGTGGCCGAATACCTGGGCTTCCTGAACGTCCTTTTGGTGGTCTTCAATATGCTCCCGGGCTTTCCCCTGGACGGAGGTCGGATCCTCCGGGCCGGGCTGTGGAAGGCCACCGGGTCCATGCGGAAGGGGACGGGGATCGCAGCCGGGATCGGGCGCGCGCTGGGGTGGGGGCTCATCGGCCTGGGGATCTTCTCCCTCCTGGTGGGCGGTGCACTCATCGGCGGACTCTGGCTCGTCTTCATCGGGTGGTTCCTGGGGCACGCCGCCCGGGCCTCGTACCAGCAGGTATTGCTGCAGGAGATGCTGGCGCCCCTCACCGCCGGCCGCACCATGACGCCCCACCCGGAGACCGTGCCCCCGGACCTTCCGCTGGACGATCTGGTGCAGGACTACTTCCTGCAGCGGCCCTTCAACTCCTTCCCCGTCACGGAAGACGACGTCCCCCTGGGGATGGTGACGCTGGGCCAGATCAAGGCCCTGCCCCGGCAGGAGTGGGCGGGAAAGGTCACCGCCGACGTCATGACCCCCATGGACCGGGTGGTGGTGGTGGACCCGGAGACCCCCATGATCGATGTGATCCGGAAGATGCAGCGCGCCGAGGTCCGCCGGGCGTTGGTGGCCCGGGACTGGGAGCTCATGGGGATCATCTCCAACACGGACCTGGCCCGCTGGATCGAGCGCATGGCGCTGGTGGATGAGCAGGACGGCCGGTGATGACCCCAAGGCAGTCCGGAAGATGACGGAAGAGGTGGAGATCCCGTTCAAAAACCTCCCGCCGGGGTTCGCCGAGCAGGTTCCGGAGGAAGGGAGGCCGGCCCCTGGCAGCGTCCGCCCGGCGCAGCCCGCCGCCACCCTGGTTCTTCTCCGGGCCGGGGGAGGGACGCCTGCCGGGGAGCCTGCGACGGACGTGGGGGCAGGGATGGGCCCCGCCGAGGCAGGGACGGGCTCCGAGCCGGGGGTGCATTTGGAGGAGGACGGCCCGCACCTGGAGGTTCTCCTCCTCCGTCGCAGCCCCGGCGTCTCCTTCGTCCCCGGTGCATGGGTCTTCCCCGGCGGTGGCCTGGAGGCGGCAGACCAGGGGCCCGGATCTCGGGAGATCCTTGGGCGACTCGACCTGGACCGGTTGGCCGGATCGCTGGCGATCCCTCCCGACGCCCCGCCCCCCCACGCACACCTGGTGGCGGCGTACCGGGAGACGCTGGAAGAGACGGGGATCCTGCCGGCGTCGCGCATCCTACCGGCGGCGGAAGAGCTGCCTGCGATACAGACGCCCCCGGCAACTGCCGTTCTCCCTGAAGCGCGCTCTGTCTCCGCAGCGCGAGGGTCTGGCTCGGGAGGGCTCGAGGCAGACGCCCGGGAGGCGGGCGGAGCCGTCACCCCCGCCAGGAGTCGGGAGCTCCGGCGCCGGCTCCTGATGGGCGAGGCCAGCTTCCCGGAGTTGCTCCTGGAGGCCGGGATCCGGTTGGACGGCGCCGAGCCTGCCTACCTGGCCCACTGGGTGAGCCCGGAGCTGGAGGGACGCCGCTACGACACCCGCTTCTTCGCAGTCCCCCATAGGAAGAACGAACCGGGTTCACCGCAGGCGGGAGAGGGAGTGGAGGTTCGGTGGATCTCCCCGGCCCAGGCCCTCCAGTTGCACCAGGCGGGAGAGCTTCCCCTCATCTTCCCAACCCTCCTCACCCTCCAGGCGCTGGCGCCGCTGTCGAGCCCCCACGCGGTGGTCCAGCACTTTCGCCGACGCCCCATTCCCCGCATTCTACCCAGGCTCCATCGAACCCCCCGAGGTGTACTGATGGTGACGGACCCTGCGGCACACCGCTGATCCCCGCCGGGGAGAGGCGCTCTGCCGGATCGCGGTCCGTCTTCCGGGCCATCACCCATCGTCCGGGCCTTCGCTCCAACCACAACGAGCCCATGCCCTCCAGGTCCATCCTCTCCAGGCCCAAGACCTCCACCGCCACCCAGGTGACCCCGACTCCCCGGGCCTGTCCGCCTCCCCGCGCCCGCCCGGCCCCGGCGCGGTTCCTCACCGCAGCGCTGGCTTTGGGAGCCATGCCCATCCTCCTCTCGGGCTGCGATGGGGGAGCCCCCTTCCCCGCCCTGGCGGCGAGCATGAATCAGGTGGCGGAGGCGTTCACGGAGAGAGGGGTGGACGGCTCTGCGTCTGCGGCCCTGGATGGTGACCGCCGACGGATGGCTGCCGATCTGGCGACGGTGAACCACCCGGTGGCGACCTACCTCACCCGCCCCACCCCTGACAGCGCCACGGTGGAACGGGCCATGGAAGAGCTGGACGACGGGCTCGAACTCTGGCGGAGCGAGGAGCGTCGGCGGGGGGCGGAGCAGGTGGACCGTGCACTCGCCCTTCTTCCCACCATGGAGGACTGGCGGCCCCTCATCCGGGCCGAGCTCCTGGCGGCGGACGCGGACACCGCCGGGGTGAGGCAGGCGTTGGACGAGCTGGACCGGACCGGGGAGATCCACGCCCGCTGGGGGTGGCGGTTCCAGGTGGATGCGCTGGAGGCGGCGGGCGATTCGGCGGGAGCCCTCCGGGCGGCGCTTCGGGAGGCGGATGACCTGCAGACCATCCACCCCGCGCACGCCGCGGCGGCCCGGGTGAGGGGAGGAGCGCTGG
>SKJY01000357.1 GCA_007121775.1 Gemmatimonadota bacterium | reverse complement strand
TCCGGAAACTACTCGGGGCTTCTGGCCACCGGGTCCCGCCTCTACTTCTTCGATCGGGTCACGGGGCAGTCCGGGCCGCCATCGCTCCAGCGGGTGGACTTCGGCCCCGACAGCCCCCGGGTGGAGACCCTCGCCGACGGGATCACCCAGGCCCAACTCTCCGGCGACCGCTCCCGCCTTCTGGTGCGTCGCAGTCAGGGCGGCGAACTCCTCATCGTCCCTGCCGGAGCCCAACTCCCGTCGGACCTCCGGGAGGCCCGGGTGCGCCTCGGCGGCTGGCGCCTGGCGGTGGACCCGCGCCAGGAGTGGCGTCAGATGTACGTGGACGCCTGGCGGATGCAGCGGGACTTCCTCTTCGACCCCGAGATGCGAGGGCAGGACTGGGAGGCGGTCCGGGACAAGTACGCCTTCATGGTGGACCGGATCGGGGACCGGCGAGAGTTGGACGACGTCCTGGCCCAGATGGTGGCTGAGCTCAGCGTCCTCCACTCCCAGGTTCGGGGCGGCGACTACACCTCGAACCCGGAAGAGGGCCGGCCCTCCTTCCTCGGCGGCACCTTCCAGTGGGAGGAAGGGGGGGCACGGATCGGGCACATCTACCGCACGGACCCCGAGCTCCCCTCCGAGCGCTCACCCCTGGCCCGCCCCGGGGTGGAGCTCCGCCCCGGCGACCTCATCACCCACATCAACGGGCGTCCCATCCGGAGCGCCGCCGACATGGAGCGCGCCCTCTCGCACCAGGCTGGGGAGCAGGTGCGCCTGGACTATGTCCGGAACGGGGACGAAGGGAGCGTGGTGACCCATCCGGTGACGGCGGGGCGGGACGCCCAACTGCGGTACAGCGACTGGGTCATGGGGCGCCGGGAGGCGGTGGAGGAAGCGGCCGGTGGGAGAATCGGCTACCTGCACCTCCGGGCCATGGGCGCCGGGGACATGGCTACCTTCGCCCGTGAGTTCTACGCCAACTTCGACCGGGAAGGACTGGTCATCGACGTGCGCCGGAATCAGGGCGGAAACATCGACTCGTGGGTCATCGAGAAGCTCCTCAGGCGAGCGTGGTCGTTCTGGCAGCCGCCGGGCCAGGATCCGTACTGGAACATGCAGCAGACCTTCCGGGGGCACCTGGTGGTGCTCATGGACCCCCTCACCTACTCCGACGGCGAGACCTTCTCGGCCGGGGTCAAGGCGCTGGAGTTGGGCCCGCTGGTGGGTGAGCGGACCTCCGGCGCCGGGGTCTGGCTCAGCAACAACAACCTCCTGGTGGACCGGGGGATCTCCCGGTCACCCCAGACCCCCCAGTTCGGCGCCGATGGGCGGTGGATCATCGAAGGGTTCGGGGTGGAGCCGGACATCCGCGTGGACAACCTGCCCCACGCCACCTGGCGAGGGGAGGACGCCCAACTGGAGCGGGCCATCCAGGAACTCATGCAGACGCTGGAGGCGGATCCGGTGGAGCAGCCCGCGGCGGAGCCCATCGCCCCGGCGGGCACTCCCGCCCGTGACGTGCTTCCCGGGAGCGGGAGAAGAAGCCCTTGACACCTGAATGACAAACATCTATCCTATTTGTACGCTTCGGAGATAAGCGGCTCGTGCGAGGAGGTCAGCCCTCCCGTCGAGGCCCTCCGAAGACCGTGCCATCGGGCAGGACGCTGCAGAGATGGCTTCGGGTCGGGTGCAAGAGACCGGCCCGACGGTGGAGGAGGTGCCGGCCTCCACTGAAGTGCCCCCGGCGCTTGGGGGTCCTCTGGTCCGGAGCTTGTCCGGAACAGGGAAGGCAGAGAGCGACCCGGCCCGTCCGCACGTGGACGGCTCTTGGAAGAACCCGGGTCCTGAGTTGCCGCCGGCAAGCGAAGCCCTCCCCACGGGACGTGAACCGTGGGGAGGGTTTCCGCGTTTCTGGTGGGTGGACCTCCGGAACGGACCGCTGGGCGGTGGATCGCGGCCCGTTCCGGGTTTAGCTTTTCCCGGTGCCGGCTGCGCCGGCTCTCTCTCCCCCAGCGCCCTTCGCACCCCCTCCGTGTTCGATCCACCCCTATTGGCCATGGCTCCGCTCCACTCGCCCCCAAGTGTCCCATCCATCCCCCCGCATCGATCCGTCGATGGGAAGCCCCACCCCCCGGCCCGTAACCCTGGGATGCCGCTGGATCTGGACTGGGTCCGAAGCCTCCAGGTGAACCGGAGCGCGGTGGAACGCCGTGCGGCCGGTCTCACCGCCCGCCGGAGTGTGAAGAAGGAGTGGCAGACTGCGTGGCTTCTCCGGGCCATCACCCTCATGGACCTCACCACTCTCGCCGGTGATGACACGGCGTCCAACGTGAAGCGGCTCTCGGCCAAGGCCCGGAGTCCGGTGCGGCCCGATCTCCTTGAGGCGCTGGGTGCGTCGAACCTTCCCATCCGCACCGCCGCCGTCTGCGTGTATCACCAGTGGGTGCCTACGGCGGTGGAGGCGCTGGCCGGGAGCGGGATCCCGGTGGCGGCCGTCTCCACCGGATTCCCCCACGGCCTCTCTCCCTTCCCCCAGCGGGTGGCCGAGATCGAGGCTTCGGTGGAGGCCGGAGCCGGGGAGATCGACATTGTGATCACCCGCGCCCACGTCCTTGGCGGAGACTGGGAGGCCCTCTACCAGGAGGTGAAGACATTCCGGGACGCCTGCGGCGAGGCCCACGTGAAGGCCATCCTGGCCACGGGCGAGCTGGCGACCCTGACGAATGTGGCCCGGGCCAGCCTGGTGGCCATGATGGCGGGCGCCGACTTCGTGAAGACCTCCACCGGAAAGGAATCGGTGAACGCCGTCCTCCCGGTCGGGCTCGTCATGGCCCGCGCCATCCGGGACTACCTGGACCGGACGGGCCACGAGGTGGGCTTCAAGCC
>SKJY01000281.1 GCA_007121775.1 Gemmatimonadota bacterium | reverse complement strand
GGGTCGTCGCGGGTGGCGCGGATGTAGGCGTTGATCCCCTCCACGAAGGCCGGGATGATCTCGTGACCCCGGGGGTGGTAGTGGCGCATCTCGGCCTCCATGTCGCCCCGGAAGGCCAGGAGGCGGGCGCCGTGATCCCGGTCCACCTCCCGCTCGCCCAGGAGCTCGGCCACGGTGCCGGTGGCCTGCCGACGCCACATCTCAAGCTGGAAGAGGCGGTCGCGGGCGGCGTTCCACCCCTGGGCGAAGAAGAGATCCCGCTCGGTTCCGGCGTAGATGTGGGGGATCCCCCAGTGGTCGATGAGGATCTCCACCTCGCCGTCCAAGCCGGGAATGGTGAAGGTGCGGGGGTCGGTGGCCCCCGCCACCGGCTGGACCAGGAGAGCCAGGAGAAGGGGGACCATCATGACGAGCACGAGGGGAAGGGTCCGGGCGGAGCGGTGGGCTGGGCGCATTGCGGGGGCCTCCGGGGCGGGGATGTGGGACGCTTCAGCGGAAGAATAGGGTGGACGCTCGGGAGTTCGCACGGGTCGACGGTCCGGAGCTCGCGCGGAGGGACGATAGGGAGCTCGCGTGGAGGGACGATCCCAAGCCCGCACGGGGGAGGGCCACGCCCCCAGAATTGACAGGCAGCCCGACCGACCCCCATTCTGCGGGGATTTACCTCACTCCAGTCGACATTCAAGGTCGCCTCCCCGAGGCAACCTCCCAGTGGAGCTCCGGCATGACCCGAATCCTGACCCTCCTCCCGGCCCTGGCCCTCCTCCTTCTCCTCGTTCCGGCCCACGAGGCCCAGGCGCAGCGGGTGGCACCCCCGGGGAGCTACTGGACCCAGACCCCCGACTACGTGCCCGAGTCGGAGCGCCACCCTCGGTGGTACACGGTGCGTGGCGAGCGGGACGGCCCCTCCATGTTCCCCCGGGTCCGCTACGAGGAGGTGTGCTACGAGCCCACCGAGGTGCTGACCTTCGACTGCTACCACACCCCGGACGTCCACTACTACTGGATGTTCCGGTGGGCCGAGGAGTACAGCCACATCATGGAGGTCCATGAGGTGGGACGCACCTTCGAGGGGCGCCCCATCTACCAGGCCACCATCACCAACCCGGAGACGGGGCACCACACGGAGAAGCCGGCGGCCTACTTCGACGGCACCCGCCACTCCGGCGAGGTCATCTCGTCGGAGACGGTGCTCATGCTCATGCAGCATGTGCTGGAGAACTACGGGTCGGACCCGGAGATCACCCAGATGGTGGACCGCTCGACCCTCTACCTGCGCCCCCACGCGAACCCGGACGGGGCGAACCTCTACCTCCACACGGCGCAGCGGAACCGCTCGTCGGTGCGGCCGGTGGACCAGGACGGCAACGGTCTTCTGGACGCCAACCCGCCGGTGGATCTGGATGGGGACGGGACGGTCCGCCTCATGCGCTGGTATGTGGGCGAGGGGGAGGGGAACGCGGTGATCGATGATCGGGACGAGTCGGGTCGCCTCATGCGCCGGGTCCCCATGGGGCAGGGCGACTGGCGCCTGGAGACGGAAGGCATCGACCATGTGGGCGATGGCCGCTACGGCTCCGACGGGATCGGCGGGCTGGACCTCCACCGGAACTTCCCCGAGAACTGGCGGCCCGGCCCTGGCCTGGATGAGACCGGTCGCGGGTGGACCCAGGTGGGGGCCGGTGAGCACCCCCTCTCGGAGCCGGAGATGTATTCGGTGGTCATGTGGATGCTGACCCACCCCAACATTGCGGTGGTGAACAGCATGGACACCTCGGGGCCCTTCCACCTCCGGGGCCCCTCCACCTCCGGCTCGGAGGAGCGGATGTACCCGGAGGATCTGGACCTCTTCCTCTACTTCGACACCCTGGGAATGAGCATCACCGGGTACCCGGGCTCCGGCGACGTCTACAACGACTTCGTGGGTGGGCGCCCCCTCTTCGGGCACGGCCCCGACTTCGGCTACTGGTACTACGGCGCCATCTGGTACGGGGACGAGCTCTGGAACAACGCCCGCTTCGACGATTTCAACGACGACGGGGTGATGGACGACTGGGACCGGCTCTACTGGGATGACAACTACAACGAGGGCCGGAAGGGGTGGAAGGACTGGGTCGAGGTGGATCACCCCCAGCTCGGCACCGTGGAGGTGGGCGGCTTCCACCCCAAGTTCTTCCTCCAGAACCCTCCCGTGCACCTCATGAGGGAGTGGGCTGAGAAGCAGATGCGCTTCAATCTGGCGCTCATTCAGCACCTCCCCCACCTCACCATCGACGACGTGGTGGTGACCCGGACCGGGGAGGAGGACGGACGGGAGCACTTCGATGTGGAGGTGACCTGGACGAACCGGGGCGGGATCCCCACGGCGCTCCGGCAGGCCGAACTGGTGAAGATCGTTCGGCCCGACCGGGTCGAGCTGGACTTCGACGGTGAGCTCACGCGGGGCGGCCAGGAGGCGGTGATCCGCTTCGGTGAGAGCGGACGCTTCGTGGACGCGGGCCGCACCGACGCCGGGGAAACCCGCTCCATCACCCTGCAGGTTGAGGTGGCCGCCGGGACTTCGGTTGACGGGACGGTCCGCCTCCTCTCGACCCGGGGTGGCGTGGTGAACGCGCCCCTGCGCATTTCTTCGGAAGACCGCTAGAGGAGGCCGCCGTGGCACCCCTGACCGGACGACGGGTCCTGATCTTCGTGGGCCCGGACTATGAGGACATGGAACTCCAGTACCCCAAGTACCGCCTCCGGGAGGCCGGCGCCCGGGTGGTGGTGGCCGGCCAGGAGGCTGGAGAGCTGTACCGGGGGAAGCACGGATACCCCCAGCGTGCCGAGGTGGCGGTTGAGGGTCTCGACACCCGAGACTTCCAGGGGCTGGT
>SKJY01000160.1 GCA_007121775.1 Gemmatimonadota bacterium | reverse complement strand
CGGGGCGCCCTGAAGGTGGGCCCACTCCGACGCCTCGTGCGATGGCGCGTGGCCCGAAGTGGAGGCGGCCCCGATGCCCCAACCCGGGCCGGTGGCCGGACCCGGGTCTGGGGACGGGTGGAAGATGAGGCAGGGAGGTGGGCCGAGATCATCCTGGAGCTCCCCGAAGGCTACCGCTTCACCGCCCTGGCCGGCATCCGGGCGCTGGAACGGGTCCTGGAGCTGGCGGCGGGCGGGGGGCCTGGCCCCGTCCCCGCCGGAGTGCTCACCCCCGCAGGCGCCCTGGGTCCCGAATGGGTCCTGGGGCTCCCGGAGGTAGAGGTGATCCGGGAGCCCCAGGTGATCGACGCAGAACTCGCCAGCTAGGGGGGTGGGGAGGTCTTGTCTCCAGAAAAAGGGGGGATCACGGCTCAGAAGGTGGTGATCACCAGGTCAGTGGGGCCTTCCCCGGCAGGGATCGAATCGGTGAGGGTGAAGCCGCTCCCCTCATAGACGAAGATCTGTCCCGGGACCCCTTCTGCCGGGCTCCCGAAAAAGACCTGGTAGAGACGCCCATCTCGATCTGTGGTTGCGGCGGAGGCTCCCCGGCACCCACCACCGGCCAGGGGGGCACAGACCGGGTCCGACGGCCCGCGAAGGAAGGTCCCGGACCGGGTATCCCAGACCACGGTCCCCAGGAAGAACCCGGAGACGTATGCCAGCCCCTGTCCATCCACATGGATTGAACCTGGTCCGACTCCGAAGCCCGGAACCACCTCGAGAAGTGTTCCGGCCTCAGGATCAACCACCGCCACGGATCCCTCCCTCACGAAGTTCTCGGCGTGGACCACGTAGAGGAGGCCATCGGGCCCCACCGACAGCGAGGTCGGGTTTGTCCCTCCGGTCTCTACCTCAGCCAGCACGGTCAAGCTTCCAGGATCCAGAATGGTCACCACGCCCTCGCCCAGGGGTGCGAAGTTCTCGTCCAGATTCGATGACAACACGGCGACCCTGTCTCCCGCCATCACCAGCGCCGTTGGCCGCGGTGCCACCGCCACCGTCTCATTGATCCGGTCACTTCCCTGGGTGAGCAGGATCCGACCTATCTCGTCGGTATCCAGATTCGCAACCAAAGCCTCGCCGGACCCTGTGAACACCGAGCCGGTAGCGTTGCCTCGCTCGAAGACAAAGAAGCGTGGGACTTCCTGGGTCTCAGGGTTCACCAAGGCGACGGAGGCGGCGTTCCCCAGAGGCACCAGGACGTCCCGCTCCCCCACGGAAAGGCTTGTGGGTGTGAGGGTCTCCCCGGCCCCCAACTCCACGACTCGCTCCAGGCTGGGATCACCTAGGGGGAATATCCGAACCGCATTCTCCAGAGTGTTCACCACCAGCGCCATCTCCGGGTTCCCGGGCACTCCGTCCAGGAAGCCCGGCTCCCGATCCGGCCCGCTGGAACTGTCGGAGCAGGCCGACAGAAGGAGGCCCGCAGCGGCTGCGAAGAGCAGGGGAGCCCGGAGGCTGCCGCGGGGTCGAGAACCCGATCCATCCGTTGCCGTGGACGATGGGAAGGTGGACCAAGAAGTCGTTGGGGAATAGTCCATGTGCAGTCATTCTCCGCGTCGAAAGGTAGAGTCCATCGGAAATCAGTCGGGTGCTTCAGCGATCCCGGTCGAGGCGGACCGACAGGGTCCACCAACGTCCGGGCAGGGGGTAGTCGGCGAGGAAAGCGGCCGACACGTCCAGGGCATTCCGGACAGCGACTTCGGCTCTGCCGCTCCACCGCACCCCCAGGTCAAAGGGGATGGAAACGCCCAGATCCAGGGTCGTGAAGGGATCGAGGCGGTTCAGGTCGGAACCCGGCACTGTGCGCCGGGCGCCGTGGGAACGGAGGGTCCCGTGGAGCTCGGCCCATCCGGCGTCCTTGCGGGCGGTGACACTCCCCCTCCATTCCGGTCGATAGGCCACCTGACCCGAGAGAGTCGATCCGGCGTAGGTGACCTGGGTGCGATCCACGGATCCAGCCACCGAGAGCCCAACATCGGGCCACCGGATCTCCGCCGAAGCCGCTCCCCCTCGGCGGGCCACATCCCGGTTCAGGGGACTCCAGATGAAACGGTGATCAGGGAACCAGAGGATCATCCCGTCCACATCCGCCCGAAACACGCTGGCCTCGAGGCGGTGGCGGAGGGGTCCCACGGTTCCGCCCCAGGCGGCTTCGACCGTCCACTCTCCCCGGACCCGTTCCGGCGCCAGATCCGGATTGGGACGGACCAGGACGCCTTCCTGGAAGAAGAGGTCGGCCGGCGAGGGAGGAGAGAAGCCGTGGGCCCACCGCAGACCCAAGCGGGCATCTCCGCGGATGGCCTCAAGGCCCAGGGCCGGCGAGGCAACCGGGTCATCCACCAGATCGTGGAGATCAACCCGCAGGGTTGCCGTGGAGCGGAGAAGCAGAGGGAGGCGAGAGGTCCTGCCGGAGGCGTCTCCGACATTCCAACTCCCTTCCACCCACCCTCCCAACTCGCGGACGCGGCGAATGGCATCCCGGTCCAGGGCGGTGCTCCGGATTCCCCGGGACCGAGCCACTC
This sequence comes from Gemmatimonadota bacterium, assembly GCA_007121775.1. Lineage (GTDB taxonomy): Bacteria > Gemmatimonadota > Gemmatimonadetes > Longimicrobiales > Gaopeijiaceae > PWLA01. The sequence continues at coordinate 311 of SKJY01000160.1, read as the reverse complement.
CGCCGGCCTGCATTGCCACGGCGCCTACCTCGTGCCACCCCTCCATCCGGAAATCGAGGTCTGTCACCTGAGTCGAGGAATGGTAGGCCGGTCCGAAAGGCGGGGACGGATCCCTGTGCTCGGCGGAGTGGGATGTGGTAGCGAGAAGAAGGCGGCGGCCGGCAGCGGCCGTGCCCCATTCCAGCGAGGCATTGGCGCCAAGGCGATCCTCTTCCCGGACCCCTGTCCTGGAGGGCTGGGCCACCGTCCCCGGACTTCCCCGTTCCAGCTTCTCGGCGTGGACCCTCATCCGCGCCCGAGCCCCCTCTCCG
>SKJY01000231.1 GCA_007121775.1 Gemmatimonadota bacterium | reverse complement strand
GAAGACGGTATGGCTGGAACGTGGGCAGGAACGGAAGCGTGAAACATGATTCTCTCGCCTCCCCTCAAGGGCCCGGTGCCTCTCTGCTACTCCGCTACATCCAGCCCGCGCCAGGGATCGGGCCGCAGGCGGTAGGCGGCTACTCCATGGAGTGGAGTCCGATGACGTTCCCTTCGCTGTCCTCCGCGATCACGGCGAAGCCGAACTCGCCGATGGACATCTTCTCCTTCAGCACCTTTCCCCCGCTGGAGGCTAGGCGGGCTGCTTCCACCGCGCAGTCCTCGCACGAGAAGTAGACCACGGTACCTCGGCCAGGGGTGTGTCCCTCCATGTGAACCAGCGCGCCGGCCGCTCCCGGGCCGTCTTCGATCATGGGGAACGACCACATCTCAATGGCCGATGGATCGGTGGGGTCGGGGTTCTCCAGGGAGGCCAGCTCACAACGGAAGACCTCCTCGTAGAAGGCCTTTGCGCGGCGCATGTCCTGCACGTAGATCTCGAACCAGGGAACCGGGTTCCTCTTCGTCATCGCACCCTCCCCCTTCCGGGATCGAGGATTCTTCCCCGCAGGCGGCGCGATCCCGGGGCTGAGGGGCCGCATGCGGGGCAACCGGAGCGGCCGGCGGGGTTGGGAGAACGTGGAGCGTCGCCGGCGGGGTCATCACTATGAATCTAAGGGGCTGGGAGCCAGGATGCGCCATCTCTTTCCTCTGTGGCCGCGCCACCGACCACGACTCCATTCGGATGGCCGTCTCCCCACCCCGGTCCGGCTTCTCCGCCGGGTCCCACTCCTCATCCTTGCTCCAGCCCTCATCCTTACCCCATCGCTGTTTTTGGTTGGCTGCGGGTCCGCCGACGAGGGATGGGGTCCGCCCATGGAGGGAACCACGGGCGTGGAGTGTGGCTACCGGACCCCTGTGGCGGTGTCGCCCGATGGAGCCCGGCTCGTCTTCCATCACGAAACGGATGGCCTTCAGGTACTGGACGTCGCATCAGGGGAGCGCCGTCCGCCGGTGGTTGAGCCCGAGGCCCGGGCCCGGATCGAAGAGGGAAGGGGACCCGATCTCCTCACCCTCTGCTGGTCGGACCAGGGGTCCGAGGCCGTTCTCCTTGGATCCTCCATCCCCACCATGGACCCGGCGCAACCGAGGATCCCCAACATCTTCTCCCTTCGATTGGACGGGGGGTCGCCGACCCTGGGTGTCAGGGATGCGGCAGCGTGTGAGACCCGCCCGGGTCGGGCGTGGGACTTCTGGACGGAGGGGCGTCCCGTGGCTCCGGGATCAGGGCAACCTGCCGGGTTCCCCGAGTATGACGAGCCTGATCCGGTGGTGACGCGGGGGAGCCGGGTGGTCCAGGGCCCGGACGAGAGGCGGGCTCGGATCCTCGACGCCGATGGCCGCACTCTGGCCCAGGTCCGCCCCCCGCTCCTGGCACCGCTGGGAGGGCGGGCCGGCATCATCCGATTCGCCTGGTCGCCCGATGGATCCCGCCTTGCCTGGGTGAGTCTTCAGTCCCGGCTGGGATCGTGGGGGGGGCAGAGCCGCGTCCATCTGCGTGAGGCCGATGGCTCCGTCCGCACCCTGGGCCCCGTCCATCGGCAGGGGGCGGAGATCGTATGGTCCAGCGATGCGGAACTGCTGGCGTGTGTGCGGGAAGAGCCGGGGCGGATCGTCCGCCTCCTTCCGTGATCATGAGCGCCACCGGATACTCCTCTGCCCAGGCGGATCGGGCCGCCGGTCGGAACGCCCTCATGCTCCTTCGGTCCGACCTCCATCATCCCTGGTTCGGACGGGGGATCTTCTCGACACTGGAGCTTCCCATCGGAGGGGATCTGCCCAGCCTCCTCAGGCTGGTTCGGGAGCTGAACCAGTGGGAACTGGAGACCCCCGAGCTTCCTCCCTTCTTCGGCGCCTGGGTTGTGGGGCCCCGGGCGCCCATGTTCCAGACCTTCGTACCGAACCAGCTCTGCGTCCCGGGAATCGTAGTGAACCTCACCGTCTGGGCCGCCAGTCGGGCCCGGATGGTGCGGGAGTGGCTGGGGGAGGAAGGCACCCGGCACTGAGGCGGGGAGGAAGGCACCCATCCCCGACCGGGGCGGACCGCCCCTCAGGGCAGGAGTCGCAGCTCCACCCGGCTCGTCACCCCGATGGACTGGCCCATGGCCGCCATGTTCATGTCCGTCTCGATCCGGGTCGACAGGAAGACACCCCGGTCCACGTCGAACTCGGCGTCGCCCGAGATGTCTCCTCCCTCGAGCTGGATCATGGCGGCCATGGGGTCGCCCTCCTCGGGGATGAGCTCCCCAACCCGTCCGGACAGGGCGAGCCTCGCCACCCGGCGGCCTTCCACCGATGCCACCTCGTCGAGGGTGTAGACGGTGGTGGAGACCATCCGGCCGAAGGGGAGGGGCACCTCCACCGTGTGATCCCAGGATTCGCCGATGGAGATGGCTGCCGGACCCAGGGGCTGGAAGGATTGAGCCAGCATGCCCTCGATGGTCTCAGGTCCCATGAGCTGTTCCAGCATGGCTCGCATCTCGGGGTCCGATTCTTCCACCATGGACCGGAGCCATTCGTCCATGTCGCCTGCGTCCGCCAGGCGCCCGTCCCGGCGGACGGTGACGATGGGGCCGGGGCCGATCAGCGCCGCCATGCCGGCGAACTCCGGTGACGGCGGAGCGGCTGAGTCAGCCGAATCCCAGGACTGGGGACCCATGGGGGTGGCCATCTCCAGTTGGATCCGCTCGACGGATTGGCGGATTCTGGCATTCCCTTCCCCGTCCACATCGAGCACCTCGATCTTGAGGGTCTGACGCTGCTCCTGGGTGAGGGGCCCCATCCCGGGGACCTGGGTGGTCGAGCTCTGGACCAGCTCGTACCGAAG
>SKJY01000087.1 GCA_007121775.1 Gemmatimonadota bacterium | reverse complement strand
CCAGGTCCACCTCCACCCCCTCCGCCACCAGATCCCACGCCAGGACCGGGCTCCACGCCACCCGTCCCCGAACGGCCCCGGCCACCCCCTCGCCGGAGAGGGTGAGGTCGTCCAGGAGGAAGTCCTCATCCGAGCCCCGGCCCTCGAGGCGTACCTCCACCTCCGGGGTGTCGTCGAGCTGCACGGAGGCGCCTAGCTGGGCGGCCCACGCCCCGGCGGTGCCGGAGACGGAGAAGCTCCCGGCCTCGCTCCGGAGGACCTGTGCCTCGGGAGCCAGGGCCCTGGCGATCTCGCTCCACTCTCCCGAAGCGTCGAATCGCGGCTCGTCGCCGGCCAGGTCTACATCAGCCCGAGCCGACAGCAGGCCGCCGGCCTCGGGGCGGAGGGTCAACTCGTCCACGGTGAAGCGGGAGGCTTCCAGGTCGCCCCCGGCTTGGAGCGCCAGCGCGAAGCGTTCCCCTGCCAGGTCGGCGTTGACCCGTCCTGAGCTCTCGATCCGGGTCAGGTCTCCCCTGGCCGAGAGGCCGGCGGCAAGGCGGAGTTCAGGCCACTCCGGGTCGATGGCCGGGAGGAAGGCATCGGGGATCTCCAGCTCGGCGGACCAGCGCAGCTCTTCGGTTGGGTCATCGACTCCCGCCACGAGGCGGGCGGGGAAGGGGGCATCGACAAGGGTCTCGGTGCGGATGCGCGACTGGGTGGCGTCGATCCCGCTCCGCCCCACAAGGGTGGGCAGTTCCCCGAAGGCCAAAGACCAGTCCAGCTCTACCTGGGCTGATCCCCCAGCCTGGGCGGCCAGGCGTCCCCGCCCTTCCACCGCCACCTGTCCGTCGGGGAATTCGGCCCGGAGCGCCAGCGCCTCCAGGGCAAAGACACCCTCGCTGCCCTCCAGTGCGAGGGTGCCGGAAATGGCTCCCCCGTCATGGTGCCCACCCTGGAAGGCCAGATTCAGCGCCAGCTCGCCCCCGCCCCCCCGGGCGTCGGCCTCCAGCGATACCCACTCCAGGGGAGGCTCGTCCAGGAACGGGGCCAGCGCGGCGCGCTCGGCGGAGGCCGTGACCCACCAGGTCGGAACGCCAGGGAGCCCCGCGGCCCCTCCTTCCACCACCACCTCAGCAGGAGAGGTGAGGGTGAGGCGGCTCGACAGGTCGGCGACGGAGCCCGTCACGGCGCCGGATCCCGCGAAGGGGGGGAGTTCGGTCTCCCCGGGAATGTCGGCTCGCCACCCCAGGGAGAGATCAAGGGGGTAATCGCCTCGGAGGAGGACCGTACCGGCCAGCTCCAGATCGGCCAGGGGGTCGCGGAGGGCGAGTTCGCGCACATGGAGCTCGCCCTCCCGGAAGGCCAGGGACCCGGTCAGTTCGGCCAGTTCCAACTCCAGGGGCTCAGCCCCGAGTCGCTCCAGGCGCATCCCGTCGATGCGGAGGGAGGCGAGATTCACCGCCACGGGAAGGTCGATCTCCGGGAGCTCCACGGGGTCCGGGGCCGGTTCGTCGGGAGGTGGGGGGGGCGCCTCGGCCAGGACCACGTGGAGCCCCTCCACGTGCAGCGCTTCCACCGACATCTGCCGGGACAGGAGAGCCCGAGGGGCCCAGCGGAGGCTGGCGCGCTCGACCTCCACCTCCAGCGTCGGGGAGCGGAAGGCCACGCCGTGGAGGTCGAGGGGACCCAGAAGGCGACCCTCTGCCCGCTCCACCTCCACCCCGAAGCGGTCCAGTTGGCCCAGCGTCCAGCGGGCTCCTCCCTCGGTGGCCACGAGAAGGGTGAGCCCCACCCCCAGCGCCAGGAGGGGGAAGAGGAGGGCGAGGCCCACGATGAGACCGATGCGGCGCCGGCGGCTCACAGCCCACCTCCAATGGAAAGGTGGATCCGCCAGGGAGTCCCGGGGCGGGACACGGCGGCGGCGGCGTCGAGCCCCACCATGCCGACGGGGGAGAGCCAGCGGAGCCCCAGACCCGTTCCGACCTGGGGGCGGACGGGCCAGTCGTCTCCGGCGTTCCCGGCATCCACGAAGGCGGCGAGGCCGAAGTCATTCCAGAAGAGGTGCTCCACCTCGGCGCTTCCGATGATGAGGTGCTTTCCGCCCACAGGGATCCCCTCCTCGGAGCGGGGTGCCAGGAAGCGGTAGGCGTAGCCCCGGACGCTGCGGTCCCCTCCGGCGTAGAAGCGCTGGGAGACCGGGAGTTCGGAGGCCTCGCCCACGAAGGCGGTCCCGGCCTCGGCCCGGACGATGACCCTTCCGTTTCGCCAGGGAGAGCGGAGGAGCCCCGCCCCGGCGGAGATCCGCCCGAAGGTGCTGGGCGACCCCACCGCCTTGTGGCTTCCGGCCACCTCGAATCGGTACGAGCGGCCCCGGAGGGCGTGGACCGGGTCATCGGCCTCGGTGCGGCTCCACTGAACGGATGGGAGGACGACGTTGCTGGTCGTGAGTTCGTCGCCTTCCCCGTAGCGCTCCCGCTGGAGATCCAGGAGCCAAGCTTCGCGCCAGCGGCCACGGGAGCGGTGCCATCCCACGCCCAGGGTGCCCCGGGTGCTCCGGATGTCCAGGGTCCGCTCATCCAGGAGCCCGGCGGACACCCGGATGCGATCTCCCGCCGTACCCGGAAGGGGTATGAGGTACCGGGCGTTCAGCCCGTTCTGGATGAAGGAGGTGCGGAGCTCCGTCTCCAGGCCGTGCCCGTAGCGGTTGAGTCGGCGGAGATCGACCCCTACCACCGCCCGGGGTCCGGTGTCCGTCCCGTAGCCGACACCGGCGTCGAAGCGGGTTCGGGGGCGGGGGGAGAGGCGCACCTCCACCGGGACCACCAGCTCTCGGGCCTGGTCGCGAAGGAGCCCCACCTCAACGGAGGTGAAGAGCCCGGTGGCCTGAAGGGTGTTCTGGAGATCCAGGAGGAT
>SKJY01000165.1 GCA_007121775.1 Gemmatimonadota bacterium | reverse complement strand
GAGTTCGTCCCCACCATCTCGTGGTGGTACATCTGACGGCCCCCGTGGACCCGGAGCTTGCCCACCCGGTCGGCCATGACGTCATCGGTGCTCGAGACCAGACCGCCGTCGCCGAACCCGCCCAGATTCTTGGTGGGGAAGAAGGAGAAGGCCCCGGCGTCGCCGGCGGCTCCGGCCATGACCCAACTGGTCCCGTTGTCGTGTTCAGGGGCCGGTACAACCGCCTGACGGGCACCGATGGCCTGGGCTGCGTCTTCGATGACGACGGCGCCCCGGGCCCGGGCCAGATCCATGATCTCGGCCATGGGCGCCATCTGCCCGAAGAGGTGGACCGGGATCACCGCCCGGGTTCGGGGGCTCCACACCGCCTCCACGGTTTCGGCCGTCACATTGAAGGTGACCGGATCGATGTCGCAGAAGACGGGGGTGAAGCCGGCGTTCCACACTGCCCCCGCCGTAGCGAAGAAAGTGAAGGCTGGGATGATCACCTCGTCGCCGGGGCGGGGCTCCAATGCCATGAGCGGGAGGAGGAGGGCGTCGGTGCCGGAGGCGCACCCCACGGCGTGGGGCACCCCAAGGAATTCGGCCATCTCCTTCTCCAGCGCTTCCACCTCCGGGCCCAGGATGAAGTACTGGGAGTCCACGACCCGGCGGATCGCCTCGTCCACCTGGGAGCGGATGGCGTCGTACTGGGGCTTGAGGTCCAGCAGGGGGACGTTCATGGGGAGATCAGCAGGGGTCGTTGGGGTTCCGGCGGAAGCGGATGTCGTCGATGCGTTCCCGGGCACGCTGGGAGAGAAGGCCTCCGCCCAGCTCGTCGCGCTGGGCCTGCTGGAAGGCGTTCACGGCTTCCGTGCACTGGCCCTGCCCGGCCAGGATCTCGCCCATCTCGAACCAGGCCTGGGCCACACGGTTCCGGGGCTCGCCCAGGGACACCGTAACCTCGAAGAGCTCAAGGGCTTCGTCCAGTCGGCGGTTGGCCAGGAGTTCGGTGGCCAGCTCGAAGGAGCAGTGGCCCATGCGCCAGTCCACCTCGGAGCGGCGGGCGATGGGAACCTCGCCGGACACCTGATCCAGGAGCGCCAATGAGAGCTCGCAGTCGCCGAGCTCCTCGTGGACCCGGGCCAGGTCCAGGATGAGGTCCGGGTCGTGGCCAACCTCCCCCAGCGCCCGCTGGAAGTAGGGGAGAGCCTGACCGTACTGGCCGTTCCGGGCGAAGTGCTCCGCCAGGGGGCGGGAGAGGCCGGCCAGGTTCACCCCGGGCTGGAGCTCCACTGCCGCCTGCACCGCCGCAGCGGCGAGGATGGCGTCACGGCGTCCCTCGGTGGCACGGCGGGCGACCCGGAGGAGGTCCGACGCGGCGATGTCGGCCACGGTGGCGTCGCGGCGCACCGCCTCCCGGTAGAGCTCCTTGGCGTCGTCGATCCGCCCCACCTGGGCGAAGGCGTGGGCCGTCCGCACCAGGATGTCCACATCGTCCCGCCCCTGACGCATGACCAGGCGGTACTCGGCCAGCGCCTCGGAGAAGTCGCCCCGGGCGAAGGCCTCATCACCCCGCTGCAGCGCCTCGTCCTCGGAGCCCGCCGCGGTGCAGGCGGCGGTGAGGAGGGCGACGGCGAGGAGGAGCAGGAGCTTGGTGGGGCGACGGATCACGATGACGAGAGGTGGGAGGAAGGGCGGCCGCCAGGGGAGCGGTCCCGGGTCAGAGTGTGATCGGGATTCCGTGGTTGTTCCCTCGGGGGGCCCCGGAAGTTCCCGCGGAGGTGCCAGGCCACGGCGAGCGCCGCCGCGACGACCACGAGCTCAAGCGGGGTGATGGGAGCCTTGAAGGGGAAGATGGCGGAATCGAGCTCCACCGCCCAGGTGTCCGTGGCGATGAAGGGCCAGGTGAACCAGGTGGAGATGAGGTTGGTGTCTGGGAAGAGGAGGCCGCTCACCGCCCCGTCCACCAGATCGGCCGCCTGATGGCTGATGACCCCGAGGGTGAGGAGGGCCAGGGGGCGGGCGGGGGTGCCTCGGAGGTGGAGGATGAACCAGAGGCCCCAGAGAAGGAGGACGAAGAGGGGGCTATGGGCCGCCCAGCGGGTGGCGTCGGCGAGGCCCAGTAGATAGGCAGGCTTGTCCACCAGGTCCGGGAGGAGGGCGCCGATCCAGAGGGGGAGGAGCTCCTGACGAAGGCGGGGACGGGTGCGGCCGGAGGCACGGGCGACGCCCACGCCTGCCAGGTAGCCCAGGGCGAGGTGACCTACGGGGTACACAGTGAGACGCTCAGTCCTCTCCGTCGGCCTTCCACCGCTCCACCACCCCCCACTCCTCCCGGGTGGGCTCGAGGCCTGCCGGGAAGCGGGCCAGGGCGTCGCCCCGGAGGCGCTCGGCGTGCTCCCGGAAGTAGCGCTCGAGGGCCGCCCGGTCCGGCGCCAGATAGCTGCTCCGGAAGCGGACCCAGGGATCGTCGTTTGCCACCTTCACCTCTTCCTGCCGGGCGAAGGTCGCCTCCACGAAACAGCCCGTGGCCATGAGGTCAGGGATGTGCTCGTCCCGGAGGTAGCGCTCGTACTCCTCGGCGATCCGCCTATCGAGGCGTGCGGTGACTTCGTAGGAGATCATGGGGTGGGGGGGTGGGTGGGTGGGCGGTAGTTCATCAGCTTGAGTCGGACGTTCAGGTCAGCGGCCGCGCCGCGACCCCCTCCCGCTCGACTCGCTCCCGGAAGTAGGGGATGGTGCGGCGGAGCCCTTCCTCCAGATCGATAGTGGGCTCCCATCCCAGGAGTTCCCGGGCCCGGGTGATGTCGGGGCGGCGCACCTTGGGGTCGTCGGTGGGGAGGCTCCGGAACTCGAGCTTCGAGGGGCCCCCCACCTGCCGAATCACGGCCTCGGCAAGCTCCCGGATGG
>SKJY01000331.1 GCA_007121775.1 Gemmatimonadota bacterium | reverse complement strand
GGACGCGGCCGTCTGCCCGGACCCGTCAGCGGGCAGCCACAGGAGGGCAGCAGTGGCGAGAAGAAGGAAAAACAGGCGCGCGGGGTGCGAAACGGGACTCATAGGCGGCAGGATTCCTCCCGGAAGGGACCGGCTTGAGTTGTGGCGTGATGGAGGCATCGGGGACATGGGAAAGCTACACCGGGAAGCCCCTCCCGCCACTGCCCCCCACGGTCAGTCCCCCAGCCGCGCCACCAGGTAGTCCACCAGATCGTCCAGGGTCGTGATGCGGCCGTAGTCGGACTCGGGGATGTCCACGCCCAGGGACTGGTGAAGTCGCGTCAGGAAGTCCATGACATCGACGGAGTCCAGATCCGCCTCTTCCCGGAAATCAGCGGTGGGATCCACCTGTTCCAGATCCACCTCAGGGGCGATGGGGCGGAGAGCATCCCGGATCGCCTTCCTGACCTTCGCTTCGGTCTCGCTCACAACGCCTCCTGGATTTCAAAAGGGGTCTCGTTTGGCGCGCCGCCATGGAACCTGCTCCGCCACGGTCCGGGGCTGTCCTGGGTCGGCTATGTCAGGGTCCGGCGCTGTGCCGGACCTGCTCTGCCCCGATCACAGCTCTTCCGGAGTCCTTAGAAGCCCGGCCACCCGGGCCAGAAAGAGCCCTCCCCTGTGCCCGTCGCCGGCCCGGTGATCAGCAGAGAGGGTGAGGGTCACGGTGCGGTGGCTCCCCACCATCCCACCCTCTGCCCAAGCTCGCTCGGCCACGGTGCCCACCCCCACGATGGCCACCTGGGGAGGGTGGATGACGCCGAAGACCGTATCGACCCCTCGGTCGCCCAGACTGGTCACGGTGATGGTTGGATCGGTCACCTCCGACCCTCGCAGGCGCCCGGAGCGGGCCCGCTGCACCACGTCCACAATGCCGCCCGTCAGTTCCTCCAGGGTTCGTGACGGGGCGTCGTGGAGGGCCGGGGCCACGAGTCCGCCGCCTCGCAGCGAGATTGCGAGGCCGGGGTGGATCCCGTCACCTGCTCGGAATGCCTCGTCTTCCCAGAACCCGTTGAACTCGGGAAAGGCCTCCAGCGCCCTTGCCACCGCCTTCAGGTAGAGGGCCGCCAGGAGGATCCGCTTCGCCGGTGGCCGGTCGCGGTTCGCCTCCTCCAACCAGCGGAGGGCGGGCTCCATTGAGAGGGTGTGGGAGAGGTAGTAATGGGGGATCTCCCGCTTCGACCGGGTCATGGCCGCGGCGATGGCTCGGCGCATGGCGGCCTGCCGGTCGTCCCCGGAGGGCGGGATCGGGGTCGGCGGGGGCGAGGACGTCGGGCTCGAGGGCGGCGCAGGCTCCCCTTTCTGCGGAGGTGGGGGAGCCGGGGTGGAAGGGTCTCCGGATGCCGGACCCCGAATTCCTCGATGGGTCCCATGGGGGCGCGCCCCAGCCGCTTCCACATCCGCCGCCGTGATGGAACCCCAGGGGCCTGTGCCCACCACCTGCTCAGGGTCCACCCCCAACGCCTCGGCCCGGCGACGCGCCAACGGGCTCACCCGGCGACGAGGGGTGGGGGCGGGCTCCATGGCCGGGGGCGATGTGGTCCCCGCCGACGCATCGGCCGACGGGGCCTCCGGGACAGCCAACCCTTCCTCGGCTTCGCCCCCCACTTCCTTGCCCGCTTCGATCACCGCTTCCTCGGCCGGGTCCACGGCCTCCTCTCCCGCTTCCTCGGCTTCCTCCTCCGCCCCCCGGAGCCGGAGCAGCGGCTCCCCCACCGGCACCTCGGTGCCTGGAGTCGCCAGGATCTCGGCGATCTCGGCGTCTTCCCAGATCTCGATGTCGATGGCGCCCTTCTCCGTGTCCACGATGCCGATGATGTCTCCCCGCTTCACCGCCTGGCCCGGATCCACGTGCCACTCGATGATGATCCCGGACTCCATTCCGGCCCCCAGGGCGGGCATGTCGTAGGTGCGGCTCATGGGCCATCTCCCTCCGGGTCGGGGAACAGGGCACGGACTGCCGCCACGATGTCCGCCACCTGCGGGAGAGCCGCCCGCTCCAAGTGCTCAGGATAGGGCATGGGCACCTCGACCCCGCAGACCCGGACTGTGGGGGCGTCCAGCTCGTAGAAGGCACCCTCCATGATGCAGGCTGTAACCTCCGCCGAGATCCCACCGGTCTGCCACCCTTCATCCACCACAACCGCCCGGTGGGTCCGTGCCACCGTCGCGAGGATCGCGTCGGTGTCCAGTGGACGGAGGCACCGCAGATCCAGGACCTCGGCGGAGATCCCTTGAGCTGCCAGCTCATCCGCCGCTTCCAGGGTCTTCCAAAGACCGCCTCCGTAGGTGATGAGGCTCACATCGGTGCCGGAGCGACGGACGACGGCTCCCTCCAGCGGAACCGGCCCCGCATCCGCGGCAAGCTCTCCTTCCATGTTGTAGAGGAGGACGTGCTCGAAGATGAGGACGGGATCCGGGTCCTCCAGGGCGCTCCAGAGCATTCCCCGGGCGTCTTCCAGGGTGGCGGGGGTAACCACCTTGAGCCCCGGGATGTGGGCGTACCACCCTTCCAGGCTTCGGGAGTGCTGGGCCGCCAACTGCCGCCCACCCCCGGTGGCCATGCGGATGACCAGGGGGACGTTGAAAGCGCCGCCGGACATATGGAGGAGGGTGGCGGCGTTGTTCACGATCTGATCCAGCGCCAGGAAGCTGAAGTTCACCGTCATGATCTCCACGATGGGGCGCATCCCGCCCAGCGCCGCCCCGATCCCGGCCCCGGTGAACCCCGACTCGGAGAGGGGCGTGTCGCGGATCCGCTCCGGGCCGAACTCATCCAGGAGTCCCTTGCTCACGGCGTAGCACCCGCCGTAGCGACCCACATCTTCGCCCATGAGGAAGACCCGCTCGTCCCGGCGCATGGCGTCCCGGATCGCTTCCCGCATCGCCTCCCGGTAGGTCGTCTTGACGGTGGCGGCCTTGAGGGCGCCCGCTCCCTCGCCCTCCACCGGCCCCTCGCTGGTTCTGCCGGAGGTTTCGCTGTAGACGAAGCGGGTGAGATCCTCCAGCGCCTCCCAACTGCCGGCCTCGGCAAAGGCCACGGAGGCCTCCACCTCGTCCACCACCTCCTGCTCCAGCTCCGCCATCCCGGCATCGTCCAGCATCCCCGTCTCCCGCATCCGCCGCTCCAGCATGGGGATGGGATCCCGCTTCTTCCACTCGGCCACCTCCTCCTTCGAGCGGTAGAGCTCAGGGTCGAACATGGAGTGGGGTCTGAAGCGGTAGGTGCGGAATTCCAGGAAGTGAGGGCCGGCCCCCGATCGCATGGCCTCCACCGCCCGGCGGGTAGCCGCCTCCACTGCCAGGACGTCCATCCCGTCCACGGCGGAGGCGGGCATCCCGTAGGCTGCCGCCCGTGCGGCCAGATCGGTGCGGGCCTGGGCGATCTCCAGCGCCGTACCCATGGCGTAGAGGTTGTTCTCGCAGCAGAAGAGGACGGGAAGACGCCAGAGGGCGGCCAGGTTCATGGCCTCGTGGAATTCCCCCTCGGCCACCGCCCCGTCCCCGAAGAAGCAGGCGGTGATCCGGTCCTCGCCCTGCATCTTCGCCGCCAGCGCCAGCCCCACAGCCAGGGGGAGCCCGCCCGCCACGATGGCGTTGCCTCCGTAGAAGCGGGTGTCGGCGTCGAAGATGTGCATGGATCCGCCCCGACCCCGGGCGCACCCTTCCTGCTTCCCGTACATCTCGGCCATGACGGAGTTTGTGGAGACGCCCCGGGCCAGCGCCTGGCCGTGCTCCCGGTAGGTGGCCACGATCGAATCCCGGGGTTCCAAGGCGGCGATGGATCCCACCGCCACCGCCTCCTCCCCGATGTAGAGGTGGAGGAAGCCGTGGATCTTGCGCTGCGTGTAGAGTTCGGCGCACCGCTCCTCGAAACGGCGGATCAGGAGCATGGACCGAAGGAGGGCGCGGGCGTGTGGGGCGTCGGGGTGGCTCATGGGGTTCCCTCCGATGTGGACACCTGGCCCTCCGGCGGTGAGGCATCGTCCTCTGGCGGTGAGGCAGCGTCCTCCAGCGTTGAGGCACTCCCTTCCAGCGTTGAGGCACTCCCTTCCAGCGTGGACACATCTCCCTCTGGTAGCCCCAACTCCCGGGCCTTGAGGAGGCGGCGGAGGGTCTTCCCGCTCTTGGTCTTGGGAAGGTCATCCAGGATGGTGAGTTCCTTGGGCGCCGCCACCGAGCCGAGACGCTTCCTGGCGTGGCCCACGATGTCCAGGCGAAGCTCCTCATCAGGGGTGTAGCCAGGGTGTAGGGCCACGAACGCCTTCACCAGCTCGCCCACTACGGGGTCCGGCTTCCCGATGACCGCGGCCTCCGCCACGGCGGGGTGCTCCATGAGAGCGCTCTCCACCTCGAAGGGGCCGATGAGGTGGCCGGCGGACTTGATGACATCATCGGCACGCCCCACGAACCAGAAGTACCCATCGGCGTCGCGGCGGACCAGATCTCCGGTGAGGTACCAGTTGCCCCGGAAGCACCCCCGGTACCGCTCTTCCTGCCCCACATAGGTGCGGAAGAGGGAGGGCCAGCCAGTGCGCAGGAGCAGTTCGCCCTCAACATCGGGCTCCTTGATCACCTCCACCTGCCCGTCGCTGCGCGTCTCCAGCGGCGCCCCCCCGTTCGTGGGCCTCTCCACCGCCGCTTCCCCGTCGCTGCGCCGCCCCACCGCTGCCTCCACCCCCGGGAGTGGGCGCCCCATGGATCCGGGACGGATCTCCTGACCGGCCGTGTTGGCGATCATGATCCCTCCGGTCTCCGTCTGCCACCAGTTGTCGTGGATGGGGAGCCCCAGGACTTCCCGACCCCACGTCACCGCCTCCGGGTTCAGCGGCTCACCCACGCTGGCGATGAAGCGGAGGCTCGACAGGTCGAAGCGGCGGGGGAGTTCCCGGCCGGCCTTCATGAGCATCCGAATGGCGGTGGGGGCCGTGTACCAGACAGTGACGCGCTCATCCTGGAGGGTACGGTACCACCCCTGGGCGTCGAACTCCCGCTCATCCACGATGCTGGTGACGCCGTTGGTCAGGGGCGAAATGATCCCGTACGACATCCCCGTGACCCACCCGGGGTCCGCCGTGCACCAGAAGCGATCGTCCGGACGGAGGTCCAGGGCGGATCGGCCGGTGACGTGATGGGCCACCACCGCCTCGTGGACATGGAGGGCTCCCTTCGGCACCCCAGTGGTGCCGCTGGTGAAATGGAGGAGGGCCGGATCCTGCGGGTCCGTGTCGGGGATCCGGTAGTGCGCCTTCTCAGCGGCCAGAAGGCGGGCCAGGGAGTGGAGGCTGGGATCTCCTGCCGCCCCTGCCTGCCGCGGCGCCGCTGCATGCCCGGGGGCATCGGCCTGCCTCGGCGCATCGGCCTGCCTCGCCGCACCTGCTTCCGCTGCCGCCCCCGCCGGCCCTACTTCCGCTGCCTCCCCCGCTTCCCCCGCTCCCCCCGCCAGGAGGATGTGGCGGAGGCCGGGGAGAGATTCCCGGATCCCCGCCACTCTCCTTCGGTAGAGCGAGGGCGTGGTGACCAGCACCCGCGCGTCCCCGGCGGCCATGCGGGAGCGGATGGGCTCAGGTCCGAAGGCTGAGAAGAGGGGGCAGACCACGCATCGGGCCTTCAGGGCACCGATCACCGCCACGTAGAGGTGGGGGATCCGGCCCAGGAGGAGGAAGACGGTGGAGCCCGGCGTCACCTCCAGCCGCTCAAGGAGCCGAGCGAAACGGTTCGTCTCGTGCGCAAGCTCCCGGTAGGTCATCTCCAGCGGCTCGCCCTTCTTCGGAAGGAAGCGGAAAGCGATCCGGTCCGCCGTCGGGCCGGCCAGATGCCGGTCCACCGCCTCGTGAGCCATGTTCAGCCCACGGCCGTCGGGGAGTCCGGAAAGCTGGGCACGGGCCGCGGCCCAGAATGCATCCGTTCCGAGAGGATCGGTCACTCTATCCATGACGCCTCCTGTTGGCGGTGGGGATGGCGGCAAGGGAGGGGGAGGGAACAGCTCGAATGACGGCGACCCGTGCCGTCAACGCACCCCTGCCCTATCAGTCCAGTATCCCTAACCCCGTCATGAATTTGCAAGAGCCAGGCCACCCGGGGGGCGGCAGGGGGGGCGCGGTCGGCAAGGCAGTGAGTGCGGAAGAGATCTGCCCTGACGAGGAGAATGGCCCGCGGAATCAGCGGAATAGGTCCCAAAATGGGGTTCTTCTCCGATTTCCCTGCAGAGGGTGGGAGCCATTGGATCAGGCCAAGCACCAAGGCAAAAACCGAATCCGGATTCTATTTTTGGGGTCCTTTCGAGATCCGGTGCAGGAGAAGGATAGGTCTAGCCAACTAGAGGAGCCGGGGAGAAGAGTGGCCAGAGGGAATCGACAGCCGGCATGATCAACCGTACCCCACCGGCCGGACACCTCCGGAAACGCCCCTATGGCCTTGTTCGTGGATGCTGTTGTGGGGGAATTGGTCGGCGTCGCCGCCCCTGGGGCGCTGCCTCTCCGACCAACAACATCCACGAACACGAACCCAGGGGTCGTCTGCAGGGTGGCGGTGAGCGGTGCGGGGGCCGAGGGGTTGGGAGGCAGGGCCGACGGGGTGGCGGGGAACGCCGAAGGGATGGCGGAAGCTGCCGAAGGGTTGGCGGGGAATGCGGAAGGGATGGCAGGGAGCGCCAAGGGGGGTTGGGACAATCCTGGCGCCTGAGCCCTCGTGCACCGATGTACCTCTCTTCGGCCCCCTTATCGCTCGTTCGTGGGCGCTGTTGGTGGGGGAGGTCAGAATTGAAGGGTGCTCCACCGGACTCGCCTGATGCCAACAGCGCCCACGAACAAGGCGGTAGGGGCGTATCTCAGGTGTCGGCGGTAGGGAGGTGGCCGAGGGGATGAAGGCGGGGTGGACGGGGAGGGGCGATGCTCTTGGAGCCTCCAGAGACCTTGCCTGTTCGGCGCTTCGATCGCAAAAACCGAATCTAGATTCGGTTTTTGGGCAGCCAGCGGGAACTCCCGCTTTCTTGATACCCGGCTCGGCCAACGGAATGGCCGGGAACTCGAACCGAGAAAAAACAAAATGCCTCTCCGGGGTCGACCCGGAGAGGCATCCGTACCTGTCAGGCGCTGTCGTTGCCTGGCGCGTTCATGGCCACTGCTGGACTCGAACCAGCGACCCCTACGATGTGAGCGTAGTGCTCTACCAGCTGAGCTAAGTGGCCGATCCTGTGAAGACCGCCCGAGCGCCCTGCATTCGGTTGGTCCCTGATGCACCGAAGATCCGGGACCTTGCCCGGATCTTCGGTAGGTCGGGCTGGCGGCCCTTCCAAGTACCCCCACGGGGAATCGAACCCCGGTTTCCTGGCTGAGAACCAGGTGTCCTAGGCCACTAGACGATGGGGGCGTGAGGCCTGATCTGTGTCAGGGCCGAAAAGTATACCACACCCTGGATTCGGGATCAACCCCCTCCCATGAGTTTTCCGGGACCACCGGAATCCTCCCAGCGGAGATCACCGCCGGATCAATCGTGGACGCTCCTCCCACCGGTCCTGGGGAGCCTCTGGATCGCTGGGATCCGCTGACGGCAGCTCCCGCACGGGCCCTTCTTTCTGCTGCTCCTGGAGGGGGAGAAACCACTTCCGTACCATTCGCTCGAGCCAGCCGTCGCCCCAAGGGCTCCAGGGATCGAAGGCTCCCAGGGCACTCCCGCTCCATTCAGCCCTCTGGCCCGGCCTTTCCGCGTCTGGAACCCCCTCGCCACCGAGGCGGAGGAAGTTCACCGCCGCGGACAGCGTCCGCTCATCCTCCACCAACTGGTTGTGGGTGGGACAGCAGATCTCAAGGTTCAGTGCCCCTGGGAGGAGGCCCGATGAGCCTGGGATCACCCGGAGGTCCACCGGGGTGCGGATGGCTAGCCCCTCCACACCCTCCGGTACGCCCCGGTCCCCGGTGTTGAGTTCCGTGAGGAAGTCACTCCCGGGCACCATCTCGCGCCCTCCGTCGCCCCACGCCAGGATGGCCGCCACCGTTCCCCGGTGGGGTGTCCCCAGGAAGACGGCCCGCCGCACCCGGTCCGCCGCTGCCTCGTGGGACAGGAGGAAGTGCCGGACGGCCAACCCACCCATGGAGTGGGCCACGATGTCCACCTGCTCCGCCCCGGTGCGGGACCGAAGAGCCTCCACCGCCCCCTCCACATCCACGGCGTTGCGCTCATTGCTGCCGAAGGGATCGGGGAAGGAGACGGCGGCGATTCGCGTCTCAGGCCAACCCTCGCTGATCAGGAATTGGCGTAGGGGCTCGAGATCCGGTGCCTGATCGCCCCATCCTGGGACCAGCACCACCGGGACAGCGTCTGCGTTCCCCCCGCCGAAAACGGTCTGGGCCGAGAGCGATTCGGGCGCCAGGGACGCGAGCCTCAGGCCATTGAGCGGTTCGGACCCCTGGGAGGGGAGCCCCAGACCATTGAACGGTTCGACCACCTGAGACGTGAGCCCCAAGGCGCTGAACGGCGACGGGACTTCCGGACGCGGGAAGAGGAAGAGGGCCAGGAAGAACACCGTGACCAGTCCCCAACGCGCCGGGGCCATGCCCGCGCCTGATTGCCCGATGGACCCACCTCCGGCCTTCCGGCGCCGGCCTTCCAATCCATTCCACCCGGTCATGGGCTCTGCCACACGCTCATGGGGTCTGCCATCTTGTCATGGGTTCCTACGTCCATTATCCGGTGAGGCGCCTGACTCGGGCAACGCGCGGTCCGGGATGCCTGATCCGTTCACGGATTCGGCTCGCCACGCCTGGCGTCTACCGCCTGGGGTCCGCATGGAGTCGCGGGCCCCACGCTACTTTCCATCAGATCTACACCGCCGGGTCGTTAGGGATCGCCTGCGGGGGATGATGGCTTCACCGCCTCCGACCGGCGCCGGCGGCAGCCGTGGCCATCACGACCCTGAGGCGCCCTCCTCCCCCGACACCACGGTACTGATGGCTTCCACCAGGATGGTCCGGGCGACGCTCAGTTGCTCCGACGAGAGGATGAGGGGAGGGGAGAGCTCCACCACCTCGCCTCCAGGCCCCGCCGGGAGCACAAGCAGCCCCCGCCGAAGCGCCTCCAGCGTCACCTGGACACCGGCCCCCGGGGCCCCCAGGTCGATCCCGATGAAGAAACCCCGGCCGCGCAGCTCCCGGAGTCGGGGGCCGCCGCCGGCACCTGGGGCCGGAGAACCGAGACCCCGAGAACCTGCACCCGGAGGACCTGACCCCTGACTACCTGAGCCCTGACTACCTGGGCCCGGAGCACGTGAAGCCGGCACTCCCGCCGCAGCCAGATCCGCAGCGAGCTGGGCCCGGAAGCGCTCACCCTCGCGGGCGGCCCAAGCGGTGAGCCCTTCCTCCTCCAGCACCTCCAGAAAGGCGAGCCCGGCGGTGCAGGCCAGGGGGTGGCCCAGGAAGGTGGAGGTGTGGAGCGCCTCGCCGGGGGATTCGGGCCAGGCGTCCATGACCTCCACCGGGCCGGCGCAGGCGCTCAAGGGGAGGCCTCCCCCCAGCGCCTTCCCCACGCAGAGGAGGTCCGGCACCACGCCCTCATGCTCTAGGGCGAAGCGGCGACCGGTGCGACCGAGGCCGCTGAAGATCTCGTCGAAGATGAGGAGTGCCCCTGCCGCCCGGGTCCGGCGGGCCACCTCCGCCACAAACCCCGGCGGCGGCACCCGAACCCCGGCCCGCCCCTGGATGGGCTCCATGATCACCGCCCCGGGGGGATCTCCTTCTGTTGCACCGGCGTGTCCCCCTGCCAGCGCCAGGTCCAGCGCGGCGAGGCTCCGCTCCGCCTCTTCCGCGGTAGTGGGGAAGGGGACGAAGCGGACGCCGGGGTAGAGACGGCGCCGGAAGGGGGCGCGGAAGTCGTCCCGCTCGGTGGCGGCCAGCGACCCCATGGTGAGGCCGTGGTAGGCCCCCTCGAAGGCCACCACGCCCGGGCGGCCGGTGGCCAGGAGCGTCGTCTTCAGCGCGATCTCCACCGCCTCGGAGCCGGAGTTGGCCAGGGTGATGCGGCTCCGGTCACCCCAGGGAAGGAGAGCGGCGAGGCGCTCCAGGAACTCCACCTTCCGCACCGGGGGGTGAACGTCGCCCATCCCGTGGGTGAGGACCCCGGCCTGCTCGCGGATGGCGGCGGTGATGTGGGGGTGAGCGTGACCCGCCACGGCCACGCCGAAGGCTCCGGTGAGATCCAGGTATCGATTGCCATCGGCGTCTTCCACCGTGGCCCCTGTCGCTCTGGACCAGAAGACCGGGAATTCCTCGGACAGATAGGTGACGTTCCGGGTCTCGACCCGGCGGAGCCGCCGAGCCAGCTCGGCGGTGGCCGGGCCGGGTGGAGGGGTGAGAATACGGGGAAGGGTCGGGTCGTCCATGCCTGGATTCGGGCGTCGGCAAGGGTGAGTAGTTTGTGGGGGTGGGATTCTCCCCTAGCTTTCAGGGTGCGGAGACGAGGCGCCGCAGCCCCAGGACGAAGGTAGCATCGCCGGCTCGCTTCTTCTTCCTCGCGGGAGGGTGAGGCCGGGGACCCAGAGCCGGAGCTGGAGCCGGAAAATGGGTCCGGAGCCGGAGTTTGGACCGGCGTCTCCTCTTCCGACTACCCCTTCCCCTGGATTCGGAGGCTCCCTTGTCCGACAAGGCCCCCTCGCCCGAGACGCCGCCCTCCCCCGACACCCCCGATTCCCCTGGGCCGAGCCCCTCGCCCGCAAGCCACGAAGCCTCCACTGCGGAGCCGCCACACGCCACCCCCCGCCCGCCGGCCAAGCACCGCTCTCGCCACATCGGCGAGCGCCGCCTCGCCCCTGAGAGCCTCATGATGAGCTACGGGTACGACCCGTCGCTGTCGGAGGGTTCGGTGAAGTGCCCCATCTTCCAGACCTCCACCTTCGTCTTCCAGTCGGCGGAGCACGGGAAGGC
>SKJY01000169.1 GCA_007121775.1 Gemmatimonadota bacterium | reverse complement strand
GAAGGTCTCCATCCCGGGGAATTCGGGCAGGTTGGGTTTCCCGGACATCCCCGTGGCCAGGACGAGCTGTTTGGGCTTCAGGACCACCTCTTCCCCGTCCCGGTCCACCACCACCGTCCACTCCCCGGCCTCCTCGTCGTAGGTGGCGGAGGTGCAGGTGCTCCGGGTCCAGTAGTTGAGCTCCATGACCCGGGTGTACATCTCGAGCCAGTCGCCCAGCTTGTCCTTGGGCGAGAAGACGGGCCAGTTGTCCGGGAATTTGATGTAGGGGAGGTGATCGTACCACACAGGGTCGTGGAGGCAGAGCGACTTGTACCGCTTCCGCCAACTGTCGCCGGGGCGGTCGTTCTTCTCCACGATGATGGTGGGGACGCCGAGCTGCCGGAGGCGGGCGCCGAGCGCGATTCCACCCTGCCCACCACCCACGATGACCACATAGGGCTGGCGGGTATACCCGAGCTCCCGCCTTTCCGCCTCCTGCTCTTCCTTCCAGGTGGGACGCTCCTTCCCCGCTCCGTGCTTGGCGCCCAGAGGGCGGTTGAACCCCGCCGGCTCCTCATGCCCCTTCAGCTCCACCATGGTGGTGAGGAGCGTCCAGATCTTCCCGTCCTTCAGCCGCATGTGGCCGTAGCCCCGCGCTACCTCGGTCTCGAACTGGATCCAGGCATTGACGATGCCGTCGTCCTCGGTGACATCTTCCCCCTCGGCGAGCCGAAACCCGGAAGGGCGCGTCCCGGCGAGCTGGCGCTTCAACATCTCGGCGATCTCTCCGCGCCCCTCCGAGGTGTGGATATTCCAGGTGAAGGAGACCAGATCGCGCCAGAATCCGTCTTCCATGAAGCATTGAGTGGCGCCTTCGATGTCCTCGGCTTCAAGGGCGTCGCCGAATTCCTTCAGGGCCTGTTCGGCCACATCCTGGGGGGTCGCAACGAGCATGCTTGGCCTCATCTTTTGGAGGGTGGAAGGGGGTCTCCGATGCAGGTCACCGCAGCGCGGCTGATCCGCAGTGGAGGGGCAAGGTGCGCTTCCCGAAAGAAATTCGCAAACCTGTAAGCCTTCTCGCCGGATGCATGAACGGAGGGGTACGCTTTCCGGGGGCAGACTGAGGGAGTAGCTTGGCGTGTCTGTTCCCTGGGCAAGCCGGACCTCGGAACAGGACCCTTGGGTCCGGTGACGCCGGACCTGGTCTTCACCTCCGGACGTGGACGAGGCACCCATGACCTCTCGACGGCATTTCCTCAAGGTGACGGCGGCGGCCAGCGGCGCGGCAGCGGCGGGTCTCGCTCTCCCTGGCGGCCTCGCCGGCGGTGCGCCGGGGACCTCCTCCCACCCCGGCAAGGGCGAGGCGCCCTCCTCCACCCCTTCCCGGCGGATGCGCCTTCTCATCCTGGGCGGAACCGGGTTCATCGGCCCCCACCAGGTGCGTTATGCCCTGGACCGAGGCCATGAGGTGACGGTTTTCAACCGGGGACAGTCGGCCCCGGGGATGTTCGACGGGGTGGAGGAGCTGACGGGAGATCGGGCCGCCGGGCAGCTCGATGCCCTGCGGGGACGGCGGTGGGACGCAGTCATCGACAATTCGGCGTCCCGAGCGGATGCCCCCTACTGGGTCCGGGATTCGGCAGGTCTTCTGCGGGACGCGGCGGATGTCTACCTCTTCATCTCCACCCGCTCCGTCTTCTCGGATCTGAGCCAGGTGCCGGGCACGGTGGACGCACCGGTGCTGACCCGGGAGACCACAGCGAACTGGAGCGAGGGAGACCCGTACCCCTACGGATTGGCCAAGGCGCTGGCCGAGGAGGAGGCCCGGGCCGCCTTCGGCGATCGGACCACCATCGTGCGCCCCGGCCTCATCGTGGGTCCCGGCGATGAGACCGACCGCTTCACCTACTGGCCGGTGCGGATCGAACGAGGTGGGGAGATCCTGGCGCCCGGGCATCCTGAGGAAGACCGGATCCAGGTCATCGACGTGCGGGATCTTTGTGAGTGGTGCATCCGCCTCTGCGAGGAGCGGGTGACCGGAACGTACATGGCGGTGGGCCCTGAGCGGGGGCGTTCCATGGCCGAGTTCCTCTACGGCATCGCCGCAGTCACCACTGCGCCCCTGTCATGGACCTGGGTGCCCCGGGAGTTCCTGGCCGACCACGGGTTCCGCCCCTACCGGGAGATGCCGGTGTGGCGGCCCCCCACCCCCGGCTTCGAGGGCTTTGCCCGCTTCGACCTCTCCCGGGAGGTGGCTGCGGGTCTCACCTTCCGCTCCCTGGCCGACACGGTGGAAGCCACCCTGGAGTACCATCACAGCCGCGACGCCGAGCGTCGTGCCACCCTCCGAGCCGGCGCCACCGCCGAGCAGGAGCGAGAGGTGCTCCGGGCCTGGCACGTCCGGGGGCGCGGGTAGAGGGTGGGGTCAGGTGACGGGGAAGGGGTTTTCTACCCTGAGTTGGCCGAAGACCCGGCCGGCCTGGAGGTCCTCGGTGAGGAGCGTCGCCGCACCGGCCGCAATGGCCGACTCCACGATCAGCGCATCCCAGAAGCTTATGGTATGCACCCTCGACAGCCGCGCTGCGGCAAGCACCAAGGGTGGGTCCACGGAAAGAATCGGAAGTCGAGATAGATTCTGGAGGATCTCTTCCGACACTTCAGGTGTGACCGGGTTTTCTAGCTTGCGGGTGACGGCGACGTGGAATTCCTGGAGTACCTGAGTGGAGAGGACCAGACTGCCATCGACCACCGCTGACCGGAGCCGTTCCCGGGCAATGGCCTGTTTTTCCGGGGAGTCGTTGTCGAAGACGTAGACCAGGATGTTCGTATCGAAGAAGATCCGCATCAGCGGTCGCGTTGGTGCAGCTCATCCCTGGTCCAGGTGGCCGAGCCGCGACCTGCCCTGGAGGTATGGGACAGCGTGAGCAGACGATCGAGGGCCTGCTCGTGTTCCGCTCGGGTTCCGGCGTAGGCTTCGAGATACTCGCGCAGCAATGCATTGACCGATGTGCCCTGCTCAAGGGCCCGAATGCGGGCTCGGCGGAGGGCTTCGTCGTCTACGGTGATGGTTAGATTACTGGGCATCCGGGACTCTCCGTGCTCCACGGGATCTGTGTTACACGGTCTACCGTTCGTGCACGACGGGGGTTCCTCTTGCCTTGCCGAAATCGCGGGCCTCAGGGGGGCCGGGGACAAGCGGGGCGTGGGCAGGCGCAGCCGGCATCCGCATCCACTCCTCACCTGGGCGCCAGCAACCCCCAGTCGAACAAGAGCCAGGAGACGAAGGGACGTGAACTTCTTTGAGGTCCAGGATGAAGCCCGGGGGCTTTCCCGGAAGCTGGTGGGTCTGTACCTGCTCGCCGTGGGCGGGCTCGTGGTGGGCGTGTACGTGGTGGCCGCAGTGGCTCTGGGTGTGGGTGGGGTGTCGGGGGAGGCGGGAGTCACCTCCCCGGGCCAGTTCTTTGACCCGGGGTTGTTCGTCCTGGTGACGCTGGGGATGGGCGTCCTCATCGGCGGCGGCACCGCCTTCCGGACGGCTCAGCTCCGGAAAGGGGGGGCGGCGGTGGCCGAGCTCCTGGGGGGGCGTCGGGTGGATCCGGGGACCCGGGACCCCAAGGAGCGCCAGCTCATGAATGTGGTGGAAGAGATGTCCATCGCCTCCGGGGTCCCAGTCCCCGAGGTCTTCATCATGGACCGGGAGCCGGGGATCAACGCCTTCGCCGCCGGGCACACTCTGAACGATGCCGCCGTGGCGGTGACCCGGGGCGCCCTGGACGCCTTCACTCGCGACGAACTCCAGGGGGTGATGGCCCACGAGTTCAGCCACATCCTGAATGGGGACATGCGGCTGAATATCCGCCTCATGGGCCTTCTCTTCGGGATCCTCCTCCTCACCGTGGTGGGAAGAGGGGTGATCCGGGGCGGGATGGGCTCCGGCCGGAGCCGCAGCTCAAGCGGCGGGGGTGGGGGGGCCGGCGCCGTCTTCGCCGTGGGGCTGGCGCTGGTGGTCCTGGGGTACCTGGGCGTCCTTGTGGGACGGCTGATCCAGGCCGCCGTTTCGCGGCAGCGCGAGTACCTGGCCGACGCCGCGGCCGTGGAGTTCACCCGGAATCCCGATGGGATCGCCAACGCCCTCAAGCGGATCGGTGCAGGGGCCCACGGCTCCCGCCTTCAGGATTCCCATGCCGAGGAGGCGAGTCACTTCTTCTTCGCATCGGGGCGTCGTAAGGCCCTCTCCGGGATGACCGCCACGCATCCGCCGCTGGACCGGCGGATCCGACGTGTTCAGCCGGACTGGGACGGGAGCTACGATGTGCCCCGGGTCACAAAGGCGAGCCGGCGGGAACAGAAAGCCAAAGGAGCACCCCGCCGCGATCCGATCCGCGACCTCATGGAGGGGCGGGAGTCGGGGGCGGCCGGGGGCCTCCCGGGTGCCGTGATCCTGGGCGGGATCCTGGCCTCGGCCGGTACACTGGGGCCGGGGCAGGTTGCGGTGGCCCAACGCATCCTCGGGGAGTTGCCCGACGGGATCCGCCATCAGGTCCGCACCCCCGAGGGAGCGCTGGGCGCCGTCGTGGGGCTCGTCCTGGCCGGGGTTGAGAAGCCGGAGGGGGCCGGAGCCGGGACGTCTCCCGCCGAGGTGGTGGGTCGTCGCCTGGGCAACCGGGTGGTCCGTGGGTCCGGCGATGTGTCGAGCTGGGCCGCCTCGGCGCCTCGGGAGCTTCGCCTCCCCCTCCTGGAGTTGGCCCTGCCGGGGCTGCGGGGGCTCCCGGCGGAGCGGGCCCGGGCACTCCGGGACACCCTTGCCGAGCTCCTCGAGCAGGGGAAGGGGCGCACGGTGGATCCCTTCCTCTTCGCCCTCTACCACCTGGTGCGCCGGAACCTCCCGGCCGAGGTGGAGGGCGAGCCGGGGCGGCGGCGGGGTGGGGGGAAGGGGCTCGACCGGCTCCTCGAGCCGTCGGCTATTCTCCTCTCCCTCCTGGCCTACGCGGGAGGACGGTCGTCGGAGGCGGCGGCGAACGCCTTCGAGGCAGGAGCCCGGAAGCTCCCCGGCGGCGCGGCCCGGGTGGGGCTGACCGGGGCTGGAGATCTGGGACTCGGGATGGTGGACGCCTCCCTCTCGGCGCTGGAGCTGGCCGCCCCTGCGGCAAAGCGGGGGTTCCTGGAGGCGGCGGCGGCGGTGGTGGAATCGGACGGTCAGGTGGGTGCGGAGGAGGCGGAACTGCTCCGGGCGCTGGGGGAGGCGCTGGAGGTTCCCCTTCCGCCCCTTGAGGTCACCGGTGAAGGAGGCGCTGATGGATGAATCGGAGGTCATGATCCTCATCTTCGCCGGGATGGTGACGGTGGGGGCGTGGATCGCCACCGCGCAGGCGGCCATGCACCGCCTCTACTTCCGGGGGAATCCCGGGCCGGGGATGGTCCGGGCCGCGGTCCTGGCCTCCCTCTTCTGGATCTGGCTCGTCTGCCTGGTCTGGGCCGATGACAGTGTGCGGGGGGTCTACGTTCTCTTCTATCTGGTGCTGGGTTACGCGGCGGTGAAGCTCTTCGGCCACGCCGGGTCCCGGGTCACGGGGCTTCGCTACCGGGTGGACGTGCTGGAGCGGCGGAACCCTGCGGCGGCGATGGTGGTGGCCGCCTTCGTCCTGGCCACGGGGCTCATCTTCGGCGGAAGCCTCTGGGGGGACGCCGATCCGGTGGGAGACGATGAGGGGGGGTGGTGGATCGTCTGGGGGTTCTTCCTCATGGGGTGGCTGGCGCTGGTCCTGGCCTTCCGACTCTGGCTCGGTCGTGAGAGGAAGCGGTTCCCGGGGACGGCGGGGGCGCTGCGCCGAACCCACGACCCGGAAGACGGACGAGCGGCAGCCCTCTTCCTCCTGGCTGCTGCCATCCCCCTCACTGACGCGGTGGCCGGGGACTTCTGGGGGTGGCGCCACGGGCTCCTCACCTTCGGGGTGCTGGCGGGGCTCCTTCTGGCCCACGAGATCTTCCTCGGGGTTGCCAAGGGTGGGGGAGCTGGGTCCATGCCCGCCTCCACCCGGGAGGTTCGCGGGGAGGCTGCGGGCGAGACCCACGCCGCTACCTCCGGGGACATGGTCCCGGCGGCTCGGCGAGGCGGCGCCCGGGCCACCGAGGGGTTCGTCTACCTAGCGGTGGCCCTGGCGGCGTGGGGTGCGAACCGGGTCTTGGACCTCTTCCTGGGACCGGGAGGATGACACCGACCGGAGTTGTCTCCACCGGCTTGGTCCAGGCTCCCGGATGGGGCCTTTCCACCCGGCCCTGGGGGATCGACGATGCGGAGCGTACCGAACTCCTCCGGGCTCTTCGCTTCGACTGGTTCAAGTGGGATACCTACTCCGCCGGCCACTTCACCATGATCCCGGAGATCATGGTGGTGCCGGAGGCGCTCCACCGGGAGGTGGTGGAGGCGGTGGAGGGGCTCTCGGCAGCGCTGGCCCGGCTTGAGGCCAGGGTTCACACCGATGCCGCCATCCTCGATCGGTTGGGAATCCCGCGCCCGTTGTATCCCCTCCTGGCCAGGGAGCCCCAGCGGTCCCTCCAGTGCGCCCGCTACGACCTCTTCCCCTGTGACGACGGGCGCCTCATGGTGTCCGAGTTCAACGAGGATGTGCCCGGAGGGTTCAACGAGACGGTGGGGCTTCCCCACCTCCTGGGGGATGCGGGACGGGGGTGCCGGTGGGAGGCGGGGCTCCGGGAGGCTCTGGTTGCAGCCTTCCATGACGCCGAGTCGGTGGCGCTCCTCTATGCCACTGCCTTCTCGGAAGACCTCCAGCACATGCTGATCCTGGATCGGTGGTTCACCGAAACCGGACGCCGGACCGTGCGTGGCTCTCCGGCCCATCTGACCCAAGGGCGGTGGGGGCGAGGGTCGTGGGCGAGGGGGCCGTGGGGGCGTCCCCGGATTCTGGGGGAGCGGATCGACGCCGCCTTCCGCTTCTACCCGGGGGAGTGGATGCCCCGCCTCCCCAACTTCGCCGTGTGGGAGCGGGTGGGCCCGGGACTCCCCATGATGAATCCCCTCCGGCACATGGTCCGCCAGAGCAAGAAGGTCTTCGAAGTCTGGCGGGAGGTGATGGCGGATGACCCAGAGACCCTCTCCCTTCTGGATGCCCATGCTCCCCGGACCGTCCCCTTCGACCCGGCTCGGATCCCCGAGTGGCAGGACGAGCAGCCCCGCTGGGTGCTGAAGCGCGCCTTCGGCCGGATGGGGGATGCGGTGGTCATGGGCTCGCTGGTGACCCCGAAGGTCTGGCAGGAGGCACTGGGGGAGGCCCGAAAGAAGCCCGCCGAGTGGTGCATCCAGGAGTGCTTCCAGGTGACCCCCCTGGAGTTCGAGGCGGGCCGTCTCTTCCCCACGCTGGGTGCCTTCGTGGTGAATGGGCGCTTCGCCGGATACTATTCCCGGGCTGCGGCCCAACCCTTCCTCACCCATGAGGCGCTGCATGTGGCAACAGTGGTCCAGGATCCTTGAGACGCTCGGTCGGCTGCGCATTCCCGTCCGACTGCCGAAGGGGCGCACCGCCGGGGACCCGCAGGCACCGGATGCCCGGGGAAGCCGCGAGTGGGAGACGTTCTCACGGAGCGAGCCCCTCTTTCAGGTGTGGGGTCCGCTCCAGGGAAGTCCGTGGGAGCCGTATCACGCCATCCCCCTATTCGCTGCGTTGGACTGGATGGAGCGGAGGAAGGTCGGGCCGACTCCCGCGGCCGTTGTGGAGGCAGACCTGACAAGGCTGGAGAGTGTGGAAAGGGCGGGGGCACCTGCCGCCGTGACGGCTTCGGTGCGGCCTGACGGCAACTTCCTCCTTCCCCGCCATGCTCGTCCGGGGGCTCAGCCGCCCGGGTGGCTCGAGCCGGGAACGCTGTGCGTGCTGGACCTGCCGGGACGGGCGGCGGTGGAGGCCGCGGCGTGGCTCGTGGCCGATGGAGAGGCGCAGCCGGTCTGTACCTTCGACCACTGGCCCCACCCGAAGGCTCTTCTTCCCGCTGACGTCATCGTGGCTGAGCTCCTGCGCTGGGCCTCAAGCCTGGCGGAGGTCCGGGGGCGGCTCACCGCCGATGCTCCGCCCATCTGGATCTGCGACGCCATGCGGCTGGGGACCCGCAAAGGGCGCCCCGGGGAGTTCGACAACCGGTACTATCTGGACGACTCCATCCTCCCGACGCCCCGGGTCCTGGCCGGCGCCGGGATTGGCCGGGTGGTGTACCTGGGCTGGGCCGGAGACGAAGAGGGGCCCGATGCGCCGGCGCAGGGTCCCCACGTACCGCTGGCGGATCTGGTGGAGTGGTTCACGGAACTCCTCACCGGGGGGCTTGAGATCCACCACGTCCCGATCTGGGACCCCGAATTCCGACTTCGTCCCTTCCAGGCCCCGGCCCGACGCCCGGCCTTCTCCACCAAGGACTATCGGCGCTCCGCCGCCGGGGGATTCGGAACGGAGGTGCCGGAGCCGTCCTCGTCGGGGAGTAGTGGGTAGGGGTGGACGGGACGCCGGAGGGCCAGGGGAGGCGTGAGGAGGCCGGACCCACGAAGAAGGGGCCGGCGACGGATGGAGATCGCCTTCGCCGAGCCTTCCTGGCGATCCTGGCGCTGGGTGGGGTGGTGCTGGTGGGAGCAATGCTTCGGCCCTTCGTACCGGCGATCCTTACGAGCCTGGTGGTCGTGGCGCTGGCTTGGCCGGCCTATCGCCCCTTCCGCGACTGGGTGGGACGCCCCTCGGTTGCCGCGCTGGTGGGCACTGCGGTTCTCTTCCTCATGGTCCTTCTCCCGGTTCTGGCGATCTCCCTCATCCTCTTTCAGCAGGTCAGGGTCGGGATCGACGCCCTGGCGGTGCTGGCTGGTGAGTTCTTCGAACCGGACGGTCGCGCCTGGGTCTACATCGAGTACTTCTCCGACCGGATCGGGATGGACCCGGAAGAAGTGACCGGCAATTTGACCGGACAGGCCCGGGATGTGGCGGGGACCCTGGCCGCTCGGACGGTTGGGCTCTTCTCCGGGATCGGCGGTTGGTTCCTTCAGACGATGACCGCTCTTTTCACCATCTACTACCTCCTCCGGGACGGTGAAGCCCTGGCTGAGAAGTTCAAGGATGCCATTCCCATGGAGCGGGGCCTGACGGAGCGACTCATGGCCCGGGCCACCGAGGTCAGCTTCGCCGCCGTATTCGGGTCGTTGGTGGTGGCGGCGGCTCAGGGGATCCTGGGTGGGGTCGCCTTCTGGGCGCTGGGGCTTCCGGCTCCCGTCCTCTGGGGGCTGATCATGGGGCTTCTGTCGCTCCTTCCCGTCATCGGTCCGTTCCTGGTCTGGGTGCCGGCGAGCATCATCCTCATCCTGCTGGGGTCGATCTGGAAGGGCCTTGTCCTGATGGTCCTGGGCCTCGTGGTCATTTCCTCGGTGGACAACGTGCTGCGGGCGCTGTTCGTTGGTAACCGCGCGCAACTCCATCCCCTTGTGGTGTTTTTCAGTGTCCTGGGGGGGCTTGTGGTGTTCGGAGCGGTGGGGGTGTTCGTCGGTCCGGTCCTATTCGTGACGGCTCTCACCCTCATGGAGATGGCCCGGTTGAGCCTTGACCCTCCCGAGGGAGACGCGGCGGAGACCGCGATCCTTCCCTGATCCCAAGCCGAGACGATTCTCCATGCGTAGCTACCGCCCCCGATGCAGCCCGTGGTTCGTACTCGGTCGAACTCTCTTCATCGGGCAGCGTCGAGTGCGGCCGGGCGCTGTGGGAAGGCGTCCGGGTCCGGGGGTGCGGCGGTGGGAAGGGTGGGCCGGCGTCCCTGCGTGTGGGTGCATTCTCGTGGTGGCCACCTTTTTGGCGCTGGTCATCCCCCCTTCTGCCCAAGGTCAACTCCCCGGTGATCCCGAGGTGACAACGTCCATCCGATCGTTGGGGCTGGGCGGGGCCCTTCCCCTGGCGGACCGGGACCCCGACCTCCTCTTCGGGAATCCGGCCTTGGTGGAGAGGGCGAGGGGCTCAGGGGTTGCGCTGGTCCGGCCCGCTCCCGGAGACCGGCGGGTCTCCATGGCGGCGGCCACCGGATGGTGGGGCGGGGGCGCGGCGCTCGGAGTCCGAGTGTTGGATGGACTCGGTAATCACCCTTCTCAAGGGATGGGTGGCGAGGCGGGGCCCGGCGGTGTGGGGCGAACTACCCTGGGCACTGTTACCGCCGGGTACGCAAGGACCGTGATGGGCGTTCATGCCGGGGCCTCCGTCACCGGGGTGGAGGCGCGCCGGGGAGACGAACGGGACGCCGTGGCCACGGTTGACCTTGGGGTGGCTGTGGACCTTGGCGTGGTGACGCTAGGGGTGTCCGGCGGCGGGCTGGGGCCCTCCCTTGAGTTCGTGCCTTCGGAACCGGAAGGCATGGAGCGGCTCAACGCCCGGTGGGTGCGGGCGGCGTTCGGAACCCCCAGCACGGCTCTGGGGCCATTGGATGTGGCCGCGGCCGGAAGCTTCACGGTCAGGGAAGGCTACCGGCCCCGGGCCGGGATCGGCGTGGAGGTTGGGTGGTGGCCGGTAGCCGGCCGGACCTTCGTGGGCCGGGCCGGACTCGAAAGCGGCCGTCCGGCGGACAGCTCGCCGTGGAGCGCCGGAGGAGCCTTCCTCGGTGACAGCTTCACCCTTGAGTATGCCCTGCGCCCGCGGGTGGATGGCGGGTGGGTCCACGGGGTTGGCGTCCGCTTCCGGTAGGCGCGGCCGGGCGAGGTGGGTAAAAATAGGGGTCTTCTCCAAACTCAGTGCAGGCGGAAGACTGAAGGGCTGGCTGAGGGAGCCAGAGGAGGACCGGGCGTTCCCGCAGATTTTGTTCGGCCGGGAGGGCCGCCGGGAGCGGCTGACGGGGGAGCCGGAGAGCCAGGTCCGGCGGAATACCGGGAGGTGCGGTGTTCCGGCTCCGGCGCACACCGCTGGACGGTAGGTTTTGCTGAACGGACGTCACATTTTCGGGGTCCGTTCAGCGAAACACACCT
>SKJY01000056.1 GCA_007121775.1 Gemmatimonadota bacterium | reverse complement strand
TCCGTGGACATGATGCACACGCTGGCGGCGGGAGGGTGGATCGGCACCCTCTTCCTGGTCCTGGTCACCGCCCGGCCCCGGACCGAGCGGGCCCGGAGCTTCCTGGCGGTTCAGCTGACAGCCTTCTCGCCTATGGCCATGGTAGCGGTGGGTGCCCTCATCTTCATGGGGATTTTGCTGAGCATCTTCCACACCCATGAGATCGCCGCACTCTGGCAGAGCGAATACGGTCGACGGCTCAGCGGGAAGGTGGGGCTCGCCGGCGGGGTGATGCTCCTGGGGCTCTGGAACTGGCGCAGGGGACTTCCCGCGCTGGTGCGGGCCGGGGGGAGGGAGGCCCCCGGTGCCGCCGAGCGGGTATGGCGAAGCGCCGCGTTCGAGGTGGCGCTGGCGGCGGTGGTGGTGTTGGCCACCGCCATCCTGGTGGCCACGCCGGTGCCGCCGGGGGCCCACTGAGGGCCCCCCGGCAGCCCGACTACGCCCTCACCTCTGACAGCGCGGTGCGGTGCTCCAGCCAACTCTCGCCGAAGGGTGTCCTACTCGACGCCCACCAACTCGATATCGAAGGTCAGGTCCCGCCCGGCCAGAGGGTGGTTGGCGTCCAGGTGGATGCTCGCCTCCCCCACCTGCACTACGGCAACCTGCATGGTCTGACCCTCCGGCGTCCGGAGGTGAAGCTGCTGTCCCACCTCCGGCGACAGGTCCGGGGGAAGACGCTCCCGCTCCACTTCGTGGATGAGCTCTTCGCGGCGCGGACCGTAGGCCTGGGCGGCGGGAATCGTGACGGTCTTCTCTTCGCCTACCTGCATCCCCTCCACCGCCGACTCGAAGCCGGGGATCACCCGGCCCGACCCGATCTCGAAGGAGAGGGGATCCCGATTGGCGGAGCTGTCGAAGACGGTGCCGTCCTCGGTACGACCGGTGTAATGGATGTGAACGGTACTTCCCTGGCTGGCTTCAGACACGGAGTTCTGACTCCCGGAACTGGATTGGACAAGGTTGGGGCCGGCGGCCCCTGAGAGGTGACGGGGCCCGATTGGGGCCCCGGCGGACCCGGCGGCCTCAAAGGAGGCGTCGCCGGGCCGGGGCGGACTCAGCGGAGGCGCCGACGGCGTTCCCGGACCGTTTCCATGAGGTACTCGATCCGGCTCTGGAGGGCGTCTTCCAACTCCTCCATGCTGATCTCCCGGTCGTCGAGTTGGATGGTGTAGGTGAAGGGCTCCTCGTTTCGGGTGTCCGCCAGCTTCTCCCGGGTATCCTCGGCCTTGCCGAGGGCGAAGAGGGCCTTCTGGAGCCAGGAGGACTCCCGCTGCTGCAGTCGGATCTCCCGGCGATCCTGGCGTCGGCGATCGTTCACGTATGCGCTCCCGCGTTGATGATGATGGAGGCGGAGAACCCCCGAGGAAAGGTCGGTCCCGGAGTTCACTCCCGCCTCCTACTCCTACCGTAGAGTGGCCTGAGCGTTTCATTCCCGCCCTATGCTCGGGGCTCCACCACGATCTTCCCGAACACCTCTCCGGCCTCCAACTCCTCGTGGGCCTCCCGGACGCCGTCCAGTCCCACCGTGCGATGGATGGGGGGGACGAGGCGTCCTCGGAACACCTCTCCCATGGCGGCACGGAAGTCGGCAGGGCTCCCCATTGTGGTCCCCAGGATGGAGAGCTGCTTCCAGAAGACGTGGCGCAGGTCCGTGTCTCCCCGGTGACCGGTGGTAGCACCGTAGGTGACCAGGCGCCCACCTGGGGCCAGGGTCCGGATCAGGATGGGCCAGAGCACCTCCCCCACCGAGTCCAGGACCACATCCACCCCCTCCGGCGCCGTGGCCTTCCGGAGAAGGTCCCGGGGCTCGCCGGTGAGACGGTCCACCACCTGGTCCGCGCCCAGCTCCTGGAGCCGCCGGACGTTGTGGTCGCCGGAGGTGAGGGCGATAACGTGTGCGCCGGCGTTCCGGGCGATCTGCACCGCCATGGAGGCCACCCCGCCGGAGGCTCCGGTGATGAGCACCCGCTCACCGGGGCGGATCCCCGCCCGCCCCACCAGTCCCCGCCAGGCGGTCACCGAAACGAGGCCCGCGGCGGCGGCCACCGCGAAGGGCACCTCGTCGGGGATCTGGAGGAGGTTGGCGGCAGGGACCACGGCGTACTCAGCGAAGCCCCCCTGGGTGTGTTCGCCCAGGACCCGGAACTCAGGGTCGGGAAGGTCGGACCCCCGCCGGACCCCCTGGATCCACTCCCAGTCCAGAGTGGGATCCACCACCACCCGGACACCAGGGGAGACCCCCTCCACGCCCGGTCCCACCGCGTCCACCTCCCCTGCCATGTCGGACCCGCCGATGTGGGGCATGGGGATGCGGATGGGAAGGCCCCGGCGGACCCAGAGATCCAGGTGGTTCAGGGAGGCGGCGTGAACCCGGATCCGAACCTCACCCGGGCCGGGCTCAGGGGTCGGAAGATCCGAGACCGAGATGACGTCAGGGTCTCCGTGCTCATGGAAGATGGCGGCGCGCATGGTAGAGCGTCTCCTGGATGGGGTTAGCGTGGCCGGCTACAGGTGTGGTCCGGGGGCGGGACGGAGGGGTGATCCTCACTGCGGATCGTCAGCCCGGGCCGACCCCTTAGCCTCCCGGGCACCCTGTCCCCTCGTCCGGTCCATGAATATGTTCAAGTGTGCAGGATATCTTCTTGCCTCCCGGATCCGGGAGGGCGCCTCAGCCCCTTCGGCCTCCGGGAGCCTGCTGCTTCTTTCCGGAACCGGGCCCCATGACCGAGAACGATCGAGAGGGCCAGGGAGCCGATCCCGGCGCCGATGGCGACGGCCGGCCGGACCCCCTGGTCAATGGTGACATCCACGGCACCCCCGACGCCACCCTCGGCGGGTACTACCGGGAGCACTCTCGCCCTCCCGCCTTCGAGGGAACGGACGGGGAACCCTACACCGTCTCCATCGAGGTAGAGAAGACGGGCGATCTCCGGGCCCCCTACCAGGGGTACCTGGTCTTCCCTCGCTGGGCCTCCACCGGCCTCGGGGTCATCGGGCACCTGGAGACCCCCACCCTCCTTGCGGGCCCGAACCCCCAGGAGGTCATGGGTCGCCTGGGCGCCCTCCCCCTGGTGCAGGTCAAGCTACTCCTGGACCAGGCCATCCACCGATCCCACGACCAGCCCCAGGACTGAAGCACGCGGAGAGCGCCGCCATGTTCCGTCGAGGCCTCCTCTACCTGAGCGAATCCCATGGAGCGAAGCAGCTCCTCACCGGGACGCCCCTCACCCGCACCATGAGCCTGCGGTTCGTCCCCGGCGAGGGCGTGGACGACCTAGTGGGGGCCGTGCGGAAAGCCAACGCCCAGGGGCTGAAGGTCACGGCCAACTATCTTGGGGAAGCGGTCACGAATCGACAGCAGGCCCAGGCCGCAGCCGACACCTACCTGGAGGTACTGGACCGGGTGCATCGGGAAGGGCTGGACGCTTCGGTGTCCCTCAAGTTCACCCAGATGGGCCAGGACATCGACGAGGCCTTCCTCCGGGAGAACCTGGGGCGGGTCCTCCAGCGAGCCGATGACACCGGAACCTTCGTCCGCTTCGACATGGAGGGCTCGGCCTACGTCCAGCGCACCCTGGACGCCTTCGAAGCGCTGTGGCGCGATGGGTGGCGAAACATCGGGGTGGTGCTCCAGGCCTACCTGAAGCGGACGCCGGGAGATGTGGCCCGAATGAATCAGTTGGGAGCCCGGGTGCGCCTGTGCAAGGGTGCCTACCGGGAGCCGCCGGAGGTGGCCTTCCAGGACATGGGGAGGATCCGCAAGGAGTTCGTGGCACTCATGAGGGTCCTCCTCCAGGAGGGGAGTCGCCCCGCCATCGCCACCCACGACGACAGGCTGGTGGAGGCCACCGTCCGCCATGTGCGTCGGGAGGGGATCGACCCCACAAGCTTCGAGTTCCAGATGCTCTACGGGGTGCGTCGCGACCTGCAGAAGCGCCTCGTGGAACAGGGCTTCACCGTGCGGGTCTATGTTCCGTTTGGCGAGAAGTGGTACCCCTACCTCATGCGGCGATTGGCCGAACGGCCGGAGAATGTTGCGTTCATGGTGGAAAGCATGGTGAAGGAATCACCCCTGGGCTTCCTCTTCGGGGGAGCGGGGACCGGGAGCGGGGGAGCCCGGCCTGAGAGCAGGGGAGCGCCCCCGGGGAGCGGGAGGCGTGGGTCGGGCTCCGGCAGCGGGAGGAGTCAGTCCGGCTCCGGAGGCGGAGACTCGGGGTGGGGAAGCCATGGCTGACGGCCCCGTTCCCTTCCTGCGCATCACGGAGATCTTCCACTCCATCCAGGGTGAATCCACCTGGGTGGGGGTTCCCTGCACCTTCGTCCGCCTCACCGGGTGCCCCCTGCGCTGCGTGTGGTGCGACACCGAGTATTCGTTCCACGGCGGTGACCGGATGGGGCTCGACGAGATCATGGCGGAGGTGCGCCGGATCGGATGCCCGGTGGTGGAGATCACCGGCGGGGAGCCCCTCATCCATCGTCATGCCTTCACCCTGGCAGAGCGGCTGGTGGACGAGGGGTTCACGGTCCTGGTGGAGACCTCCGGCTCCGAGGACATCGCCCCCCTGGACGACCGGGTCCACGTCATCATGGACCTCAAGTGCCCCGGCTCAGGGGAGATGGCCCGGAACCGCTGGGAGAACCTGGCCGAGTTGGACGGTCGGGATGAGGTGAAGTTCGTGGTGGCGGACCGTGGCGATTACGAGTGGGCCAGGGGGGTGATCCGGGAGCACAGGTTGGAAGACCGGGTGCGGGACGGGTCACTCCGGGCCATCCTCCTGTCGCCGGTCTGGGACGGGATGGACCGTCGGGAGATGGCGGAGTGGATCCTGGAGGATGGGCTCCTGGTTCGCTTCCAGACCCAGCTCCACAAACACATCTGGGATCCAGCGACCCGGGGGGTCTGAGGGTGCCGGGCTCTGTGGGTACACCCCCGGATCTCCTCCCCTACGACGGTCCGGCCCAGGACCCGGCGCCGCCGGAGGGCGGGTTCCTGGCGGCGGTCTCCCTGATCCTCACCGAGCTCCCCGGACGTGATCCGGCGGCGGCCCGGTTCCTCCTGATCCGCAGGGCCCGATACGAGGGAGACCCGTGGTCCGGTCAGATGGCCCTCCCAGGGGGGCGGCGCGACCCCCTTGACCCGTCGCTTCTGGCCACTGCCATCCGGGAGACCCGGGAAGAGACCCTGGTGGACCTGGCCGGAGCCGGCCGGCTCCTGGGGAGGCTCCCCACCGTCACCCCCAGGACGCCCCACCTTCCTCCCCTCTCGGTGGTGCCCTTCGTCTTCGTCCTATCTTCTCCGGTGACGCCGACGGCGGCCTCCCGGGAGGTGGCCGAGGTCCTGTGGGCGCCCCTCTCCCTCCTAGTGCAGGAAGCGGCGCGCACCACCCACCATCTGGCCATGGGTGGCGCGCGCCTGGCCTTCCCGGCGCTGGATGTGGAAGGGCGGACGGTCTGGGGGCTGACCCACCGAATCCTGGAAGACTTCCGCATCCGGGTGGGGCCGCTTCTGGAGGGGTGAGGGTCCGACTCCCGGGGAACTGCCCCCAAGGGACTGGACTGGACCCGCCCGACCTCACCGTCTCACCGGCTGGGGGTCTCAGAACCCTTCCAGGTCCGTTCGCTGGATCTGGATTCCCCGCCGCGCTAGGCCGTCCATGTAGGCCCGGGGAACCACCGTCTCGTCGGGGGTCCGCACTCCCTTCTCCCGGATCTCCCCGGTGCACTGCATGATCCCGGTGAGGGCCAGGGAGAACCCGGTGGTCCGCATCATGGCGGAGATCCCCGACGAGTCGTCGTAGTAATCCACCAGGTCGTACCGGATGGCGTGGAGGGCGTGGTGCTTCTCGCCCCGAATCTCCACTCGGAGGACCACCAGATCCTTCCCCTTCGGCTTGCGGAGCTTGGGGGTGACGCAGTCGATGAAGAAGCGTCGGGGGGGGATGGAGTGCCCATCCACCTTGATGGGCTCCAGGTCCAGAAGTCCCAGGCTCCGGATCGCCTTCATGAGGACGGCGTGCCCCGGGTACCGGAGCGTCTTGTACTCCATGGTCCGGAGTTGACCCTCGTAGCGGTACGGGAGGGTTGAGATCCCCCCCGCCGTGTAGAAGGCCTCCAGCATCCCCAGCGGTTCAGGAAAGGGGACCTGCTCCAATCCGGTGAGGGGCTCCACCTCCGCCGGCTTTCCTTCGTGGAGGACGAGCCCCGGCGTGGTGTAGTAGTCCAGCACCCCTTCCATGGAGTAGACGATCTGGTAGTTCAGTGGCGGCTCAGGGTCCTGGGGAAGACCGCCCACCCACATGCGGACCGACTCCACCTCATCCAGTTCGTCGATCCCCGCCTGAGCCAGGATGTTCACCATCCCCGGGGCCAGGCCGCAATCCGGGATCACGCTCACCCCGCGCTCGATAGCCAGGCCATCCAGTTCCCGCTGCTTCTCCACGATCTCGGTGTTACCGCCCAGGTCGCAGAAGTGGGCGCCGGCCTCGATGGCGAGCTGGGTCATCTCCAGATTGAAGTAGTACGGGAGGGCGCAGACCACCCCATCCATCCCCTCCATGGCGGGGCGCACCGAGTCCGGATCCCCGGCGTCCACCGCCTCCACCCGAAGACGATCTCCGAGGAAGGGCTTGAGGAAGCTGGCGACCCGGTCCGTCCGCTGGTCGCCGATCACCACCTCCGTGACCTTGGGGCTCTTCAGCAGATCGTAGGCCGCCGCCGAGCCCTGGGCCCCACCTCCCAATACCAGAAAGCGCATGCGAGTCTCCTTGTTCAACCGGGTCCGTTCCAGGTGATCCAGCCAATTCTCCCACGCCGGCCGGGGGCGCCCAGCCAGCATCCCATGCTCGCCGGGGGGGGCGGCGGGGTCAATGGCTCGGTCGAGTGGACCTTCCCCATATCTTGAGGGGCCCAGGGGGATGAGGAGGATCGCTGGATGTGCGGGGCGGGTGGCGATCGCTGGAGGCGCGGGCCGGGAAGCGGGCCGGGCCCAGAAACGCGCGGGGCGGGGAGCGGGCCGGGCCCAGAACCCTTCACTCGCAACCCCCATCGGACTTCAGTGAAGGGTTGTACCCCGTTTTGGTGGGGTAACCCTTCAGGCTCGGTGGCCGCGCGACGTTCGTTGAAGAGTTTTGCCCCGTTTTCGGGGCAAAACTCTTCAGCCGACGGATTTCATGCTACGAGTGAAGGGTTTTGTGGCTCTCCGATCCCCCTGGATTCACGGGCTATCCATCACACCCTCTTGGGCGACCACGGCCTCGGATCTACCTCGCCCGATCCCTACACGCTACGCGTCCCCGAACAGATCGGGCTGGGGTTCGGCTCCGCCCGATCCCCCCGGGCCACCACCGGCGCCTTCCTCTCCGGCGGCACCGTTCGCACCGGTGCCCGTCGACGCTCCCGCGCCCCCGGCATCCCCTTCGTCCGTCGGAGCCTCTCCGGCCATCCCCTCCGGGGCCAGATCTTCGGGGGCCTCTCCGGCGGCGTCGCCGTCACCGGGCTGCTCACCCACAAGGCTCCGGGTAACCTCAACCACCCGGTCCCCGGCCCGGATCCGGGTGAGGCGGCTCCCCCTGGTCCGGCGTCCCTGCTCCGGCACATCGGCTGCGCGGATGCGGGCGACGGCGCCGGCGGCGGTGACCAGGGAGACCTCATCGCCCACAACCACCTCCAGCGCCCCCACCAGCATGCCTCCCTGGGTTCCTGAGGGGATAGCCAGGGTGCCGAGCCCGCCCCGCTTCTGGAGGGGGAACTCGGCCAGCGGCGTCCGCTTGCCCCAGCCTTCCTCGCTCACGGTCAGCACGTAGGCCTGGCGACGCACCGCGATCATGCCGATGACCTCGTCCTCGCCCCGAAGGTCGATGCCCTTCACGCCCTGGGCGGTGCGGCCCATGGTGGAGACCTCCTTCTCCTCGAAGCGGATGGCCCGGCCCTCCCGCGAGAGGAGCATGAGAGCGGCCCGACCGTCGGAGAGGACCACGTCCAGGATGCGGTCTCCCTCCCGGACCCCAGCGGCAATGATGCCACCGCTCCGGGGGTTCGAGAACTCGGACAGGGCGGTCCGCTTCACAGTGCCGCCCCGGGAGATGAAGACCAGGACCCGCTCCGGATCTTCCAGGTCTTCCACCGGGACCAGGCTGACGATGCGGTCCGACCGGTCAGCACCCACCAGGGCATAGACGGACTGCCCCCGGGAGGCCCGGGCGGACTCGGGGACATCCAGGACCGAGAGGAAGTGGCAGTGCCCTCCCTCGGTAAAGGCGAGGATCCATCCACGGGTGCGGGCAGTGAAGACCCGTTCCAGCCAATCGTTCTCGTAGTTCTCCATCCCGGCCAGCGCCTTGCCGCTCCGCACCCGTCGCCGGTAGAGGTGCACAGGGATGCGCTTGACGAAGCCCTCGTGGCTCACCGTGACCACCACGTCCTCGTCGGCCACCGCCTCTTCCAGAGGAGCCACATGCTCCTCCGCGTCCCGCAGGATGACGGTACGCCGGTCATCGCCGAAGCGCTCGGTCACCTCGTCCAACTCTTCCACCACCACCCGGAGCTGCTCCTCCTCCGAATCCAGGATGGCGCGGTAGCCTTCGATGAGGATCTCCAGCTCGGAGAGGCGGTCCCGGAGGGTCTGGCGCTCCAGCGAGGTGAGACGAGCCAGACGCATGTTGAGAATGGCGTCGGCCTGGATATCGGTGAGGCCGAATCGGTCCTGGAGGCGGGTGGAGGCCTGGGGCCGATCCCGGGACCCACGGATGATCTTGATCACCTCATCGATGTGGTCCAGGGCCACCAGGAGCCCTTGGATCACGTGGCGCTCCGCCTCGGCCTTCTCAAGATCATGGCGGGTCCGACGGACCACCACCTCCAGGCGGTGATCCCGGTAGCGCTCCAAGAGCTCCTTCAGGTTCAGCTCCTTGGGCTCGCCGTGGTCCAGGGCCAGCATGATGGCCCCGAAGGTGCTCTGCAGGTAGGTGCGGCGGTGGAGGGTGGCCAGGGTGGTGGCGGCGTTGGCGCCCCGCTTGAGCTGAATCACCAGGCGGAGCCCGTCCCGGTCCGACTCGTCCCGCACGTCGGTGACGTCGTCCAGCTTCCCTTTCCGGGAAAGCCCCACGATCTGCTCGATGATCTTGGACTTGGAGATGCCGTAGGGGATCTCGGTGACCACGAGCTGGTCGCGCCCACCCCGAAGCGCCTCCTTCACGATGCGGGCCCGCATGACGATCCGGCCCCGGCCGGTCAGGTACATGTCCCGGATACCGTCGTCCCCAACGATGAAGGCGCCGGTGGGGAAATCGGGGCCGGGCAGGTGGGGGAGGAGGTCCTCCACCGAGCAGTCCGGGTTTCGGGCCAGATGCCGGAAGGCGGCGGTGACCTCCCGGAGGTTGTGGGGAGGCATGTTGGTGGACATCCCCACCGCGATGCCGGAAGAACCGTTCACCAGGAGGTTCGGGAGCCGTCCAGGCAGAACCGTGGGCTCCTGGATCCGGCCATCGAAGTTCGGCGCGAAATCCACCGTCTCCTTCTGCAGGTCGGCCAGCATCTCCAGGGCAATAGGAGCCAGGCGCGCCTCCGTATATCGGTACGCCGCTGCCGAGTCGCCGTCGATGGAGCCGAAGTTCCCCTGCCCGTCCACCAGCGGATAGCGAAGGGAGAAGTCCTGCACCATGCGAACCATGGTGTCGTAGACCGCCGAGTCGCCATGGGGGTGGTACTTCCCCAGCACCTCGCCCACCACCGACGCACTCTTCTTGTAGGGGCGGTCCGGGAGGAGCCCCAGCTCGTTCATGGCGAAGAGGATGCGCCGGTGCACCGGCTTCAGCCCGTCTCTCACGTCCGGGAGCGCCCGGGAGACGATGACGCTCATGGAGTAGTCGATGAACGACTCCCGCATCTCGTCCTCGATCAGGCGGGTGAGGATGCGCTCCCTCTGCTGGGCCATGGCCATGGCGGCTCCCTGGGGTGTCTTGGATCCGGGGTATTCAGGTAACGGGCGCCTCCGGGACGGTACGGCCGGGGACGGGTCCGTCGGAAGATGGGGTCCCGGACGGGGGGAGGGAAGTGCCTGACTTCGGCTTGTGTTCGGGAATGGAAATCAGAATCCGGATTCGGATTTCGCGTTGTCTCCCATTTCCGTGCAGAGGTGGTGGTGTCCGGAGAGACCGTGGTGGAGCTCCCTCAAGGCGCTCACCCGACACGTGCCAGGCCCCCCTCCGGCCGCCCCTCACGCTCGTGCTTGGGCGCTGTTGGCGGGAGGAGGCCTGACCCCAAGGGCGCCTCCTCCGGGACCCCGCCACCAACAGCGGCCAAGAACAAGCGCCAGGGGGGGAAAGAGGGCATGCGAGGGTAGAAGGTGTCGGCAGCGCGGAGAGGGGGTTGGGCAACCCCGAGGGACCAGGGACGTTGAAGCCGGTACGGAGAGGTGGGAGCGCACCGGGAGTCGGTCAGACAGGACCCCGACCTGACCCGGGCCAGGGTTGGATCGGCGACCGACCGGCGGGGCCGGCGGGCCGCCTCACTCCCAGTCGTCCAGGATCTCCTCGAACTCCTCTACCATGGTGGGGTGGCCGTGGCGCTGGGCGGCCTCGATGCCGGACCGGTAGGCCTCCTGGGCTTCCTCATCCTTTCCCTGGGTGCGAAGCGCCGCGCCCAGGCGGCCCCAGGCATTCCCCTCGTCGTCGGCCAGGGCGAGATAGCGACGCAGCTCAGCCACCCCCTCGTCCAGACGCTCCTGGGTCAGGTACTCCATGGCGAGTCCGAAGCGGAGTCGGGGGTCGTCGGGCCGGGACTCAAGCATCCGACTGAGGGTTTCGAGGCGGGAAGGGCTCATGGAATCAGGAGCGACGGGGGCGAGGGTGGATCAGGTCGACCGGTGGGGGTCGACACAAGGTGTCGATCGGCCAGGAAAGCCAGTGGGGAATATCGGTCCGGAATGTCCGTCGG
>SKJY01000204.1 GCA_007121775.1 Gemmatimonadota bacterium | reverse complement strand
CGGCGCGCCGCCAACAGGGTGATGCCCAGGGCCAGGACCACAGGGAGGCCGGCGGTGCGGACCCCGAAGGCCATGAGGGCTCCGAAGCCCGCCACCACCAACCACAGCGCGTATCCGGACGGGAGTGGGGCCAGGCCGCCATTGTCCTGCTGCCGGTCCCGCCCCGGGCGGAACCCGCTGTCGCCCAGGGCGTGCTCCGCCGCCCAGAAGGCCACGAAGGTCCAGAGGAGGAACCAGGGCTCCGACAGGACCCAGCGACTGGCGTCCTGCCACCCGGAGGCCAGGATGAGGAGGAGGGCCACCGCGCCGGCGCCCAGCGCCCCCACCCGCCGGGAGGCCCAGGCGAAGATGACCAGGGTCGACAGCGCCATGGCCACCGCCGAGGAGGTTTTGAACGCCCCCCAGGTGGTGGCGCCCAGCGCCATGAGGAGGGCCAGGACGGCCGGGTACCCCGGGGGGTACTTGGTGTGGAGAGGGCGCTCCGGATCCCAGAGTTCGGTGTACCCGGTCCCTTCCAGGAGAGAGTGGGCCAGCGCCAGATAGGCGGTGTGATCGCCGCCGGAGTGAGGCGCGGGCAAGGCCACCGCCACGAGAACCAGTGCCTGCAGGATCAGGATTCCTGCCGCCACCGCTCCCCAGCGGAGGGGAGAGCGCTCCATCAGGCCCGCTCCTCCAGGAGGATCCCCCGGCGGGCGGGCTTCACCACCACCGGGGAGCCCCCAGGGATGAGGCTCCCAAGAACCCGGGGGCCCTGGGCACCGGTGACCCTCGGAAGGTTGGCCGGCACCCCCTGCAGGTGGGCCCACGCCAGGAGGGCGAAGGCCACCGCTTCACGGGCGTCGGGGTGCACCGCCGCCCCGCCGTCGGAGAGGGCCGCCATCCCGGTGCGCACGGGGACCGGGGCCAGGGCGGTCTGGAGACGGCGCACCAGCGCCGGGTTCCTGGCTCCGCCACCGGTGAGGATCACCTCATGGATGTCGCCTGTGGGAAGGAAGTCCCGATAGGAGCGGGCCACGCTGGCGGCGGTGAGGGCGGTGAGGGTGGCCAGGAGGTCGTTCCACCCTTCTTCCCCCTCCTCCTCCGGGCGAACCTGCTCGATGAGGGAGTCCAGGTAGGCTTCGCCGAAGTGCTCGCGGCCGGTGGTCCGTGGCGGACGCAGACGGAAGAAGGGGTCTTCCAGGAGGCGGCCCAGGAGGTCGTCGCGAACCCGCCCGGCTGCGGCCCGGCGGCCATCCACGTCCCAAGGGTCCCGGCCCTCGCTGGCGCGGCGGGCCACACCGTCCAGGAGCGCGACCCCGGGGCCGGTGTCGAAGGCCAGCACCGAGTCCGGACCGCCGCGAGACGGCAGGTAGGTGACGTTCCCCATCCCCCCCAGGTTCTGGAGAGCGCGCCCCCGGTCGGGGCGCCGGAAGATCACCCAGTCGGGCCAGGGGACCAGGGGCGCGCCCTGGCCGCCGGCGGCCAGATCTCGACTCCGAAAGTCGGTGACCACCGGGACCCCGGTGGCCTCGGCCAGGGTGTGGCCGCACCCGAGTTGGAGGGTCGTCGCCGGGGGCTCGTGCCAGAAGGTCTGGCCGTGGGAGCCCACCGCCGCTACGGTGGCAGGGTCGATCTCCGCCTTCTCCAGGAGCTGGGTCAGACCACGGGCGAAGCTCCGACCGAGCTCACGGTGGAGGAGGGCCAGCTCCCGGGTGCTTCCGCCCTGGATCCCGCGGCGGATGCGCTCCCGGAGCCGTTCCGGGTGGAGGTAGGAACCGAAGGCCAGGACCTTCACCTGCAACTCGTCGGGGCGGATCCCCCGAACCCGGACCACCGCCACATCCACCCCGTCCAGGGAGGTCCCGGACATGACGCCGGCCACGATGCGGGCAGGGGCCGGGGCGGGCGGGGGCTCCCGGACCGGGGCCATGGACTCGGAGGCGGCGGTGCCGTCCGGCGTGCGGACCCGACCCTCCACCGCTTGAGGTACCCCCACCGTGGGGGGGATGGGGTTGAACTCCATTACGGGCCTCCGTCGGGGAGAAGGGCGGCCACCCTTCC
Organism: Gemmatimonadota bacterium; assembly: GCA_007121775.1. Lineage (GTDB taxonomy): Bacteria > Gemmatimonadota > Gemmatimonadetes > Longimicrobiales > Gaopeijiaceae > PWLA01. The sequence continues at coordinate 874 of SKJY01000204.1, read as the reverse complement.
TCCCACCTCGGCGAGTCGAAGCCGGGCCTCGGCCGCGTCCACCCCGAGGCGGTGCATGGCGATGGCGGTGCGAACCTCACCCTTCGCCTCCGCCAGGAGCCGGGCCGCTTCGTCGGGCTCGACCCCCAGGGTGACCCGGAGGATGCGGCGCCCTCGATCTTCCAGCTTCCGGCAGGTGACCTGCAGGTCTACCATGAGGTTCTCCCAGACCTTGCCGGTGAGGACCATGGCGGAGGTGGTGAGGGTGTTGAGGACCATCTTGGTGGCGGTCCCCGCCTTCATGCGGGTAGAGCCGGTGACCACCTCCGGACCCACCAGGGGGGCGATGACCACGTCATGGCCGGCCACAAGCTCGGGCGGGGGTGGGGTGCAGAGGAGAAAGCCTGTGCGGGCCTCCAGCTCCCGGGCCCGGGCCAGAGCGCCATGCACGTACGGAGTGGTGCCGGAGGTGGCGATCCCCAGGACGAAGTCGCCGGCCCGGACTCCGCGGGCGTCCAGGTCCCGTGCCCCGTGGTCCCGGTGGTCCTCGGCGCCCTCCTGGGCACGGACCAGGGCGTCGTACCCGCCGGCGATGATCCCCTGCACCAACTCCGGATCGGTGCCGTAGGTAGGCGGCATCTCCGCGGCGTCCAGCACTCCCAGGCGGCCGGAGGTGCCGGCGCCCACGTAGAAGAGGCGCCCACCGGAGCGGAGCGTCTCCACCAGGATCTCCACCGCCCGGGTGATGGCCTCCGACTCCCGACCCACCGCCTCGGCCACCGTCCGATCCTCGGCGTTGATGAGGGCCACGAGCCCCGCCGCGTCCAATCGGTCCATCCCGGTGGAGCGGGGGTTGCGCTGCTCAGTGAGGCGGGAGTCCAGCATGGCGGAGAGG
>SKJY01000081.1 GCA_007121775.1 Gemmatimonadota bacterium | reverse complement strand
GAGGTGGCGGTGGACAGCTTCTTCATGGACGCAGCTCACACCGAGCCCTTCCACGGAACCATCTTCCCCCGGGATGGGCGAGCGGTGGATCTGGCGGGCGCCGTCCACACCTCCCTGTGGGGGCCGGCGCCCCAGAACGGAGCGCCTCTCACCATGGTGGCCTTCCGCAGGGGGCTCCCCGGCGATTGGGGTCACCTCATCGTGATCCTGACGGTTCTCCTCTTCGCCATCTCCAGCGCCATCGCCTGGAGCTATTACGGAGACCGCTCGGCCCATTATCTTTTCGGCGAACGAGCTGTGCTGCCGTACAAGGTGATCTTCGTCGCCGTCCACTTCCTGGGGGCCGTGGTGCCCCTGGTGGTCGCGTGGACCCTGGGCGATGTGTTCCTGGGCCTCATCATCATCCCCAATCTGATCGCCCTGGTAGTACTCACGCCCAGGGTCCGGGAGATGAGCCGGTCCTATTTCGAGCGTCGGCCCTGGACCGACGATCCAACCCGTTCCCAAGCAGTCCCACCCAACCAAGGGAGAAGCCCCTGATGCACGAACCCACCTCCACGATCCCGGCGGGCCCCGTAGCCCGTCACGCCGGTCGGCCCCATGGTCGGCGGATCCTTCGCCGGGCCACCTCCGGGGCCCTTGCTCCCCTCCTGGCCCTCCCCCTTCTATTCGCCGCTCCCGCGTCGGCGGAGGCCCAGACGCCCGATCTGCCCCAGACCGCTGCGGAGCGGTCTGGTTGGGAGCGGTCCGGGTCCCACGATGAGGTCATGGAGTTCCTCTTCGACCTGCAGAGCCGGACGGACCGGATGCTGGTGCAGGAGCTGGCGGTGACGGTGGAGGGCCGGGTCATCCCGGTGGCCTTCCTGGGCGATCCGCCCCAGCCGGAGCCCACCGCCTCCCTCCTTTCGGGGAAGCCCACCATCCTCCTCATTGCCACCAAGCACGGCGGAGAACGGACCGGTGTTGAGGGTGCCCAGCTCTTCATGCGGGATGTTCTCCTGGGCGACGATCAGGATCTGCTGGAGCATGTGAACCTCATCGTGGTGCCCCACATGAACCCGGACGGTGGTGAGGCCCGGCGGCGTCAGACCGCCCTGGGCTACGACGCCAACCGGGACTGGGTGGTAGCCGAGACCCGGGAGGTTACGGCGGTTCTTGAAGGGCTTGTGAACCGCTTCGCCCCGGATGTCTTCGTGGACGCCCACAACGGCGGTGCCTACCCGTACCACCTCACCTACCAGGCGACCCTTGATCCCACCGCCGATGCGGCGCTGGTGGAGTTCGCCCGGGGCCCCATGTACGACTACATCCAGCGCCACTTCGAGGAGCGGGACATGCTCTTCTTCTGGTACTCGGGGCCGGCCTTCGATGAGGAGAACGACACCTGGTTCTGGCGGACCACCGTCCCCTGGCCCCGCAAGCAGCACTCCTACGGCGGGATCCGGAACATGATCACCCTCCTCTACGAGGTGCCCGGCCGTCACAACCTGGAGGTACAGGCCCAGGCCACCCGTGAGGGGATGCGTGGCCTGACCCGTTTCGTGGCCGAGAACCGGGATGAGGTGCGTCAGGTGGTGCTGGATGCCCGGAGCCGCACGGTGGACGGCTCGCTGAGTGAGATCTACTTCGACCTGGAGCCCACCGCCTACCCCGACTTGGAGGAGTTCTACGTCGTCCGTCGCGGTGACGATGGGGAGTGGCTCGAGCCGGAGCTCGTGACCGGTGAGAACCGGACCCTCTACGTGCCGGAGCGGACGCGGGCCCTTCCGTGGGGCTACGCCTTCGATTCCCGCTTCGAGGATCTGGCCCATTTCCTCCGGCGCCACGGGATCCAGGTGGAAACCCTCCGGGAGGAGACCACCGTGGCGGTGGAGCGCTACCGGATCCAGGAGATCTCCTGGGCCGAGCGGCCCTACCAGAACCACAATATGTTGGACATCGAGGTGGAACTGGTTCCCGACCAGATGACCTTCCCCGCCGGGACCCACCTGGTCCGGGTTCGCCAGCACGAGGGGCGCATGGTACCGCAGCTCCTGGAGCCCGACGCGGTGGATTCGGCGGTGCGTTGGAACTTCCTGGACCACGTGATCCCGCAGCAGGGGGGCGAGAACGCCTTCGTGCCCATCTACCGGCTGACGGAACGGGTCCTGGCGCCCACGCTCCTGGTTCCCTGATCCGCAGCTCTCCCGTCAACCCCGGGCGGCGTCCAGAAGGCGTCGGACCCGCCCGGGGTCGATGGAACCCCCTGGACGCCCTCCGTCCATAAGGGCTGATCCCACCACAGCCCCCTGGGCCCGGGAGAGGAGAAGTGCGGCGTTCTCCGGAGAGAGGCCGCTCCCCACCCAGATCGGGGCGTCCGGCACCGCCTGCCGTACCTCATCCACCACCCCCGGGTCAGTAGGACGCCCGGTCCCGCTCCCGGACACCACCAGGATATCGGCCCTCCCCCGGTACCGGAGGTCCCGGGCGGCGTCGGTCCGGGAGACGCCGGGCGGAGGCGTGGCGTGCTTCACCTCCACATCGGCCAGGATCAGGAGGTCCGGACAGAGGCGGTCCCGCTCCCGGATCGTCTCCCATGCCCGGCCCTCCAGCATCCCCTGATCGGTGAACATGGTCCCGGTGTGGACGTTCACCCGGAGGAAGTCTGCCCCTGTTGCCGCGGCGATCCCGAGCCCGGAACGGGCGTCGTTCCGGAGAACGTTGACGCCCACCGGACGACCTCCCGCCTCCCGCCTGGCCGCATCCACCGCCAGCGTCAGCGCTGCCACCGTCTCCGGGGGCACGGCACCGGGGTGGAAGGGTGCGTCACCGAAGTTCTCCACCAGAATCCCGTCCATCCCTTCCTCTGCCAGGATCCGTGCATCCCGGGCCACCCGCTCCAGGATCGCCTGAAGAGGTGCCTTTGCCGAATCCATCCCCTGGGGGG
>SKJY01000257.1 GCA_007121775.1 Gemmatimonadota bacterium | reverse complement strand
TCATCCCCCTCCTCCTCCTCCTTCTTCTCGCCGCCCCGGTCCTGGCCCAGGACAAGCGGCCCCTGGACCACGATGCCTACGACATCTGGAATCGAGTCCAGCAGTCGGGGCTGTCTGCCGATGGAAGCTGGCTCCACTACCGCCTGACCCCGGGACACGGCGATGCCACCCTGCTGGTGCAGGAGGTGAACGGAAACGGCCTCCACCAGATCGAGCGAGGTCAGAACCCGACCTTCACCCGGGATGGAGCGTTCGTGGTCTTCCGGATCGCCCCGACGCTGGAGGCCCGGGAGGAGGCACGTTCGAACCGGAACACGCCCATGCCCAGGGACTCCCTGGGAATCCTGGAGGTGGCCACCGGCGAGATCCGCCGCATCTCCCGCCTCAAGGCCTTCACCGTTCCCGAGGAGTCATCCGACTGGATCGTCGTTCACCGGGAAGCGCCAAGGAATGGGGACGAAGTCGACGAGGAAGAGGCGTCCGAACCTGAACAGGCCGAGCCCACAGCGGAGCCCGGCGAACCCGGAGAGGAAGAAGTAGGGGCCTCCGCGCCCGACCGGGACCGGGATACGGGAACCGACCTCCACTACCTGAACCTCCGGACCGGGGAGGAACGGGTCTTTCCCTACGTCACCGAATACCGGATCCACGAAGACGGCTCCGTCCTGGTCTTCGCCGTCCAGTCGGAGAACGGGAGTGGTGGGGACGGCGTGCACCTGGTCCGGGCCGACGGGCCGGAGCCGACGCCGGTGCTCCAGGGGGTAGGAGAGTACGCGCGCCTGACCCTGGACCGGGCCGGAGGGCAGGTGGCCTTCCTCACAAACCGGGATGCCTGGAATGGTGACGACGACGAACCGGCGTTCACCCTCTTCCATGCCACCCTGGACGGCTCGGAGGCCCGTGCGGTGGCCACCGCCGGCACCCCGGGCCTTCCCCGGGACTGGCTTGTTAGCACCAATGGCAGCGTCTCCTTCAGCCATGAGGGAAGCCGGATCCTCTTCGGCACCGCACCACCACCGCCGCCGGAGGTGGATGAGGACGATCCCATGCTCAGCAACGTCCAGGTAGACGTGTGGAACTGGCAGGACGACTTCCTCCAGCCCCACCAGCTCCGGGACCTGAACCAGGAGCGGCGCCGTACCTACCAGGCCGTCTTCCATCGGGACCGGAATCAGGTGGTGCAACTGGCCGACGAAAGCATGCTCCAGGTTCAGGTGGGGGCTCGGGGCGAGGCTGATGTGGCGCTGGGCACCGACGACCAGCCTTACCGGCAGATCGTCTCCTGGGACACCCGGTTCACCGATCACTACCTGGTGGATCCCGGAACCGGGGAGCGGGAACTCATCGCCACCAAGCTCCGGAGCTCCGCCAATCTCTCTCCCGGAGCCCGGTACGTCTTCTGGTGGGACGGCGGCGACTTCGAAGGAACCCTCCCCCGGGGATGGATGGTCATGGATCTGGAGACCCGGGACGTGGTCAATGTCACCGAGGACATCCCCTTCCCCATCTACAATGAACTGAGCGACCGAACGGCCCCTCCAGGGTCATATGGGCTGGCCGGATGGACCGAGGGGGACCGGCACCTGCTGGTCTACGACGCCTGGGACGTGTGGCGCGTGGACCCCCGGGGCCTGGAGGCTCCGGTGAACCTCACTGACGGCTACGGTCGAGACGGGCAGATCCGGCTCCGGGTGGTGCGCCTGGACTGGGATGAACCCTTCCTCCCCACGGACCAGGAGGTGCTCCTCTCCGCCTTCCTCCACGAGACGAAGGGAGCAGGCTACTACCGCACCCGCCTGGCCACCGCCCAGGCGCCGGAGCGCCTGGTGCTGGACGATGTGGCCTTCGGGTCGCTGGAGGTGGCTCGGGACGCCGATGTGAAGCTCTTCACCAAGCGAACCTTCGAGATGTTCCCGGACCTCTGGACGTCGGACGGGGATTTCCAGGCCCAGCGGCGGCTCACCGACGCCAATCCGCAGCAGTCGGAGTACCTGTGGGGATCGGCGGAGCTGGTGAGCTGGACGTCCACCGACGGGGAAGAGCTTCAGGGCATCCTCTACAAGCCGGAGAACTTCGATCCGGATCAGGAGTGGCCCATGATGGTCTACTTCTACGAGCGCTCATCCAACGGGCTCCACAACTACTTCGTGCCCTCCACCGGCACCTCCATCAACCGCACCTTCTACGTGAGCCGGGGCTACGTCCTCTTCGTTCCGGATATCCCCTACAAGCCCGGGTACCCGGGTGAGAGCGCCATGAACGCCGTGGTCCCCGGTGTGCTCTCCATCGTGGATCAGGGGTACATCGACCGGGAGCGGATCGGCGTACAGGGGCACTCCTGGGGCGGCTACCAGATCGCCTACATGATCACCCGCACCAATCTGTTCGCCGCGGCGGAGGCTGGAGCTCCGGTCTCCAACATGACCAGCGCCTACGGCGGGATCCGGTGGGCCAGCGGACGGGTCCGGCAGATGCAGTACGAGACCGGTCAGTCCCGTATCGGAGCAAGCCTCTGGGAAGCCCAGCACCGCTACATCGAGAATTCGCCCCTCTTCACCGCCTACAAGGTGGAAACCCCCCTCCTAATGGTTCACAACGATGCGGATGGGGCTGTCCCATGGGAAGAAGGGATTCAGTTCTTCGTAGCCCTCCGTCGCCTCGGGAAGCCCGTCTGGCTCATCAACTACAACGGGCAGGGGCATGGGGTGAGTGGGCGGTATCCGCAACTCGACTGGACCATCCGGATGCAGCAGTTCTTCGACCACTACCTGCAGGGTTCACCGCCTCCGGTGTGGATGGTGGAAGGCGTCCCGGCCATGGCCAAGGGGCGGACCCTGGGACTTGAGCTGGTGGAAGAGGACCCGGTGGCGGACGCCGATGACGGCGAGGACGGATCCCAGGATCGGGATCAGTAGCGAGGGGGCAGCTCAC
>SKJY01000259.1 GCA_007121775.1 Gemmatimonadota bacterium | reverse complement strand
GCCATCTACCGTCACTTCGAGAATCGGGAAGAACTCCTCCTTCAGGTGGTGAGCGAAGCCCACTCTGTCCTGGGTCGGTACCTCTACCGCTCCCTTTCCGCCCCAACTCCCCGGGAACGATTCGCCGCTGCCGGGGAGGCCTACCTGGCGTTCGCCCTGGATCATCCGCGGTACTACCAGATCATGCACACCTTTGCCGAGCACCTGGGGCTGTCGGAGCTCCCCGAGGAGCTGGAGGAACGGTCCGCCGCAGTGAACCGATTCTGGGATGACCGGGTTCGGGAGTGCATGGAGGGCGGCGTGCTTCGCGCCGATGACCCCGACGGGGTGGGGATGGTCCTCTGGGCCCAGGCCCATGGCCTTCTCTCCCTCTACCTGCGGGGACTCCTGGATCTCCCCGAGCCCCAGTTCCGGAGACTCTACAGCGACTCCTTCGCCCGCATCCTGCGGGGCCTGGGGAGCCCGGAGTTGGCTGCCCACCTGGAACACCATCTCCACGGATCCATGGATGAGCCCCAGCTATCGCTGCCTGGGACTGAGACCGATTCACTATGACATCTGATTTCGCATCCTACCCCTCCGGCCGCCCGGCCGGGGCAGGGACCGTCTTCACGTATGGGCTCATCATCCTAGTGATGACCATGGTCATTCCCGTACACGGCGTTGCCCAGGGACAGGGCATTCCCGAGGGCTGGTCCGATGATCGGCTCCAGGGGGCGTCTGCGCCGGTGCGGGAGGCTGAACCCGTGAGCCGGGATACCCTTCGGGCGCTCCCGATCCCCACCTCCCTGGACGAACTCCTGGACCTTGAGGGGGCCGACCTACGCCCCCTTTCCTTGGAGGGGGCCCTGGTGCTGGCGCTGGATCGGAATCGGGACATCCGGGAGGCCCGGCTGCAGGTGGAGGAGGCTGGAGGGGTGGTGACCGAGGCCTGGAGCAACGTGTACCCCCGGATCGACCTCTCCGGGAGGCTCACCCGGAACATCTCGCCGCCGGTGAGCTTCCTCCCCCGGGTCTTCTTCGAACCATCCGCTGACCCGGGAGAGTTGGTTCCGGTCTCCTTCGGGTTGGACAACGTGTGGAGCTCCACCCTCTCCCTCGAACAACCCCTCTTCGAGGCCCAGGCCTTCATCGGGGTCGGAGCCGCCTCCCGCTTCCGCTCCCTCCAGGATGAGCAACTCAGGGGAACGGTCCAGGAGGTAGTGACCAGGGTCAGGACTACCTACTACGAGCTCCTCATGGCCGAGGAGCAGGCCCGGCTGATCCAACGTTCCCTGGAACGGGTGGTGGAGTCCCTGGATGAGACCCGGGCACTCCAGAGATCCGGCCTGGCATCGGAGTTCGATGTTCTGCGGCTGGAGGTGGAGTTGGCCAACCTCACGCCCCAACTCCGGCGCGCCGCAAACGCCGCTCTCCGAGTGGAGCGGGAGTTGGTGACGGAGCTGGATCTCCCGGAAGGCACGAGACTCCGGCCGGAGGGAGCCCTCTCCCGGCTGGATCCGGATGATCCCGCCGCCAACGATCCGGCCAACCGGCGTCTTCTTGAACTCATGGGGGTCCATCCGGGGGAAGCGGCTCCCGCGCCCCGGGATCCCACCGTCATGGATGCCCTCCTGGACCGGGCCTCCACCAGCAACTCCACACTCCTCCAGGCGGAGCTGGACCAGGAGTTGAAGCTGGCCGAACTCCGAGCCGAGCAGGCGGACTTCCTTCCCCGGGTCTCTCTTTTCGGCACCTACCAGGTGCAGGCGCAGCAGGATGGAGGGCTGGACTTCTTCGGCTCGTCCGCTCAGCGCGGGTACGGCCGCCTCCTGGGTATCCAAGTGAGCATTCCGGTCTTCACCGGTTTTCAGCGTACCGCCCGGGTCGACCAGAGGCAGGTGGCGCTCCGGGCCTCCCGTCTCCGCGCTGAGACGGCCCTGGACCGGCTCCGGGACGACCTGAAGAATGTGCTGGACGATGTGGAGGAGGCTCTCCTTCGGGCCCGTGCCCAGCGGCTGGCTGTGATGCAGGCCACCCGCGGATTTGAGATCGCCTCCGCCGAGTTCAGGGAAGGGCTCGTGGGGCGCCTGCAGCTCACGGACGCCGAGGTGGCCCTCCGGGAGAGTGAGTTCAACTACGCCGAAGCGGTATTCGACTATCTCCGGGCCAGGGCCCGTCTGGATGAACTGGTGGGGGAGATCCCCGCATTGAGGGAGCTGTCATGAACCACATCGTACCCGTTGCAAATCCCGGCAGCCGCTCCGGCGTCCGTGGTAGTGTTGTCCTCGGAAGGATCCGCAAGGCCATGACCCATCCCGGGAGCGATGGGGGGGGGCAAAGTCGCCGTATGGCTTTGGTCGGTGTGGTCCTTTCGCCACTTCTCCTCACCGCATGTGGCGGTGACGCCCGGGCTGGTGAACAGGAGGTGGAGGGACAACCGCAACTGACCCGGGTCATCAATGTGGAGACCGTGATCCTCGAGCGCGGTCCCTTCACCGAGGTGGTCCGGATCACGGGAACGGTGCAGGCGAATCGGGATGTGGTGGTTTCCGCCGAGGAATCCGGTCTCATCCGGGAGATTCTGGTGGAGAAGGGCACGGCGGTGGAGACCGGTCAGGCCCTGGCACGTATCGATGATGCCCTCCTCCGGAATCAAGTCGCGGAGGCTCGTGCCCGGGCCCGGTTGGCCCAGGAGACGTGGGAGCGCCGACGCACGCTCTTCGAGGACGACGGCGTCGGGAACGAACTGGCTTACCTGGAGGCCCGGTACGGCGCCCAGCAGGCAGACGCGGCCGCCCGGACCCTGGAGGAGCGTCTGGCCCGAACGGTGATCCGGGCTCCCTTCAATGGAGTCGTCGAGTCCAGGGAGGTGGAGGTGGGAAGCATGGTGAGCTCCGGGACTCCCACCTTCCGGATCGTGGAGGTGGACCCCATCAAGGTCACCGGCGGCGTCCCGGAGCG
>SKJY01000223.1 GCA_007121775.1 Gemmatimonadota bacterium | reverse complement strand
TGGCGGGGGCCGCCCTGTGGAACCTCCCGGAGAAGGTGGAGCGCTACGGCCAGGTGGAGTTCTACTGGTTCAACACGGATACGGTGGGTCACCTGTGGGGGGAGGAAGCGCAGCGGGAGAACCTCCGCCTCTTCGACCGCTACTTCCGGGGGCTGGCGCGGAATCTGGACCCTGAGGTGCAGGTGATGATCTACGCCGACCACGGGATGACCTTCGGCGAGGTGCTGGACTACGACCGCGAGGTGGCCTCCTACTTGGAGGACCGGGCCGTCTTCTACGCCTACCCAAACGTCTATCTGGCGCCGGGCGAGGACCCGGGTCAGGTGGCGCAGGATCTGGTCCGGGACACCTGGCAGGGCTTCGCCTTCCATCGAGTGGGAGCCGACGCCGTGGAGGGTTTCGACCCGGCGGGCCGGCGGCTTCGTTTCGAATGGGTGTCGCCGTCCCCGGTGGCTGGACCCGCCCCCACCTCCCATCCCCCGGAGCACCCGGTTTTGGAAGGGGAGGAGGGGAGGTCGTCCCGATCGGATGAGGCCTCCGGAGGCGCTGTGGATCGGGCCGGTGCCCGGGCCGGGGCTCGGATCCGCTACATCCTCCCCGCTGACGGAGTCGATCCACTGGGCTACTGGGAGCTGGGCTACCGGGGCGAGGCCCTCACCCCCCAGGAGTGGCTGGCGCTGACCCACGACCAGGAATTCCCCTACGCACCGGTCCGGATCCTCCAGCTGTTCGACAATCCCCGGGTCGGGGACGTGGTCACCGTCCTGAACGCCGGGCCCAAATCGGGCCCATGGGTGCGGCACGGGAACCACCACGGGCTCCTTCGGAGCGATATGGCGGTGCCTGTCCTGGTGAGGGGCGAGCGCCTGGAGTCCCTCAAGGGGCGGACTCATCTCCCCCTGGAGGAGTTGGGGCGCTATCTGCCGGAGGGCGGCTTCAATGGGCTCGAGCCCGCGCGCGAGGATCATCGGGCCGCAGCCTGGACCTCCTCCGCCAAGCTGGCGCTCTCGCCCCGTTACCGGGTCAGGCTCGGTGCCGAGGTGCTGGGGGCCTGGGATGACGGGGAGCCCCGACGCGGGCGGGGTTGGGCGGCCTGGGACGTGTGGAGCGGCTACCTGACCCGAGCCTGGATCGGGGCCGGTGTGGCGCGGGATCAGGATGGAGGGCGGGCACTGCTCCGGGGCGATGTGGAGATGCGGGTTCGCCAGGTGGGTGCTCGGGTGGGAGTGGCCAGCGATGAGTCTACCCGGCTGGACCTCTTCGTCAGAGCCGGCCGCCATCTGGACATCCAGCTCCGGAACTTCCAGGAGGTGGGGGTGGGGGTGCGCTACTGAGGGGAGAGGGGCACCGGTGCCTTCCGGGGGGAGGGGAGCGCCAATGCTGCCTCCCGGGGGGAGCGCCCATGTTGCCTCCCGGCAACCGACCTACCGAAGATCCGGCACCACCTCCGTCTCGTGGTTCCCGTCCTCGGACCCTCCCTCTACCGGATACCGGGGTTCGTCCCAGAGGGTGAAGTTCCGGATCAGCGCCTCCGTCTCCCAGGACGAGCCGTACAGGGCCACCCTCCATTCGGTGTCGGCGGTGTTCCGGAGACGGAGCGGCGAGGTGGCCACCGGCGTCCGGTTCACCAGGACGGTGAGGGTCCCGTCGGCCCGCATCTGGAGTGCCGCGTGGGTCCAGTCGTCGGTGGGGAGGTGGTCAGAGAGGTCGACTACCATCTGGGGGAAGCCCGCCGCCACCGTGAAGGTCCCCCGCGTCGGATCGAAGGAGCTGAGGAGGCCCCGAGGGTAGCGGAGGCAGGCTTCCTGGGGTGTCGGGAGTTCGCGACGCTCGAACGTCCCCTGGGTCGGTAGCTGAACCTCCACCAGGCAGAGGAAGAAGAACTGCTTGTCCCGTCGGGTCAGGGGGAGCCGGAACTCCACCTCCGCCGTCAGACCCCGGGGAAAGGCCCAGTCTTCGGCCGTGATGATCCCGTCCAAGTAGAGTGCGTCTCCGGCCAGGAGAACCACCGACTCCCCGTCCCGCTCTACCGAGCGGGCCGGTGGGTATCCCACCTGACGCCAGACGGCTGGGTTCAGCTCTGCCAGCGGGTCCTGGAGAAGGGTGCCGCGCCCTTCCTCGCCCCGCACCTCCACCTCCACCGAGGTCTCGAGCCACCCATCCCACACGGCGGTGATCCGCGCCGAGCCGAGGCCGTTTCCGAAGACGAGGCCGGACTCGGCTACGGACACCACCGAAGGGTTGGATGAACGCCAGGCTACATTCGTCGCCGGAGCATCCCGGCCGTCGCTGAGATGGAGTCTGGGGCGGAGGGACCGGGCTTCGCCCCAGGTCAGGGGAAGTTGGCCTCCTTCCAATTCCAGCCGGTCCGGAACAACCGCCTCCTCTTCCGGGAGCCAGATGATCTCGCTGGCGGAGCGGGCTGGGATGGGGAGGGCAGACCAGGAGTGGTCTTCCAGGGAGTGGATGATGGGGACCAACTCGCCCTGCACCGCGGCGGCGTACACCAGGTGGGCACCGTCCGGGGAGCAGTCCAGGGCCCGGCCTGCAGGGCCAGGGGTGGGGATGCGCTCCAGTCTGGCGCCGGTGAGGGGCAGGAGTTGCTGCTCCTGATCCCCGAAGCGGAGACGGTAGAGGTCGCCCGGGGTCTCCCGTCCCACCACCAGGAAGATGTCGTTGGACCCGTCGCACCACACCTTGTTGTGGATCTCGGGAAGTGTGTAGGTCAGGCGACGCTCGCCGCTGGGGGTTGTAACCACCAGAGTATCGGCAGACCCTTTCTTGGAAAAGGCGATCCGGCGCCCATCCCGGGACATGCGAGGATCCTGGATGATGCTGGTTCCTTCGGCGACAAGGAGGCGATTCGCTTCCGGACCGCCGGCGCCGGCGGATGCGGGCCCGGCGGGTGCGGGCTCATTGAGGATGGCGTCCAACTCCACGGGCGTAAGG
>SKJY01000078.1 GCA_007121775.1 Gemmatimonadota bacterium | reverse complement strand
CCGCCCCGGAGGCCGGCGTCTTCCACAGTTGGGATCCGCCGCTTCACCTCCTCCGTGGAGAGGAGGCGGGAGCGGGTGAAGCCGTAGCGGGTGGCCAGTAGGTCGTAGACCTTCATCCCGATGCCGTAGAACGGAGCCTCCCACCAGTCGTAGTTGGGGACCACGAAGGCCTGATCCCGGACCAGATGGGGCGCGTTCCGCAGGAGGATGCCCCGCTCCTTCAGCGCCTCCATGACGAGCGCCACGTTCCCCTGTTGAAGGTAGCGCACGCCGCCATGGACCAGCTTGGTGGAGCGGGATGAGGTGCCTTTGCCGAAGTCGCTCTTCTCCACCAGGAGCACTTCGTAGCCTCGGGACGCGGCATCCACCGCCACTCCGATGCCGGTCGCCCCGCCCCCCACCACCAGGAGGTCCCACGGTTCGGTGCGCTCGTGGAAGACCCGCTCCATCATCTCGGTACGCCGCATCCGCTTCGTCTCCTTGTGCCAGTTGGTTCCGGGGTACGAGGGGGCAGGGGAGGGAGGACTTGGGATCTCTCGGGTCCCTGGGGGCATGTAAAGGAAGAGTCATGGCTCCCCTGCGCCGGAATGAAGGTGTGACGGCCAGCGATGCGCGGCAACGCTGGGTGCACGACAAGCCGCGCTTTTTCATGGACTTCCACCCCACATGGGGCATAGTTTTCTAGTGAGGGGTGGGGAATTCCACAGGTTCCGGCAGTCCCGACCCCGACCTTCACTCCCCCCATCGGAGGGGACACCATGGAATGGATCGCATCCGCCATCGGGGTAACGGCCATCGTGGTCGCCATCCTGGTGGTTCTACTCGTTCGCCCCCAGCCGCTCCTGGCCCCGGGCGGGGTGGCGCTTGGAGCCCTTCTGCTCATCGTGCTCCCGGGAGCGGCCTTCCTCCTGGGCGGTGCCCACCACCTGGAGCGCTCCCAGTCCACCGACTTCTGCCTCTCGTGTCATGTCATGGAGGCGTACGGGGCTACCCTGGAGTCCGATGAGGACATCCTGGCGGCCACCCACTACCGGCAGAGAACCATCCCCCGGGATCAGGCCTGCTACGCCTGCCACACCCGCTACACCATGTACGGTGACATCTACGCCAAGGCTCTCGGGCTCCGGCACCTGTGGGTGAACTACCTGGGGGAGATCCCCGACACGCTCACGCTCTACGAGCCGTATTCGAACCGGGAGTGCCTCTACTGCCACGAGGGGGCCGACAGCTACGAGGCGGTGGAGGTTCACCAGCGCTTCGCCGAGGCTATGGAGCGGGATGAGCGCTCCTGCCTCTCGTGCCACGGCCCGGCCCACGGCATCTATGAGGATCTGGAAGAGGATGAGGAGGGGGCGGACGAGGAGGAAGGGAGCGCCCCTGAGGATGAGGACAATTCCGCCTCCGGTCTGACGGACCCGGTTGGTGGTGCTCTGACGGAGGTGGCGCCATGAGTCGGGATCTCCGCTGGTCCATCGGCCTGCTGATTACCGGGCTCGTGGTGGCACTCCTGTCGTTCCTGGGGAACAGCCCCCCGGCCTTTATGACCTTCATCGCCGCCGGGATCTTCATCGGTGGAGCCGGCTTCATCCTGGCCCTCCGGTTCCTCATGAAGCTCAGTCGGATGGGGTCCGGGCCCTTTCCACCATCTCGCCCGTGACGGGCTCGCCCTGATCCAGGGCCGAGCGGACCGCCTCGAACACCCGCCGGTCCGCCTCCTTCTTCCCGGTGGATCGGCGCCGCATGGAGGCCAGGGGGAGGGACATGCGCCGGTTTCCCTTCAGCGCTTCCTCGTGCCGTGCCAGAAAGGCCCAATAGAGATCGGAAATCGGGCAGTTCGTGTCCGGATCCAGCGCGCACTCCTGGCAGTAGTCGCTCATCTTCCGGATGTACGGCGTGCCGGAAACGTAGGGTTTGGTGGTCATGAGTTCTCCTACCGCGAAGGTGCCCATCCCCAACACATTGGGCTCCACCACCCAGTCGTAGGCGTCGGTGTAGGCCACCCAGAACCAGTCGGTGAGCTCCCGGGGAGAGAGGTCGAGGAGGGTGGCGAGATTGGAGAGGACCATGAGGCGGGTGATGTGGTGCCCGTAGCCTTCCTCCCAAACCCCTTCCACCACCTGGTCCAAGCAGTGCATCCCCGAAGCGGTCCCCCACCAGGCGGCGGGGAGGGGGTGGTCCGCCCCGAGTACGGAGGGCGAGGCCCCGGGGGGGCCGGCCCACCCGGAGTCCTCGCCGTCCAATTCCGCCTCCGCTTCCGCCCTTCCCCCGAACTCCGGCGCCATCTCCCGAAACCCGTCGGTCGCCCGGTGCACGTGGCGCACGAACTCCCGCCACCCCAGGATCTGGCGGATGAACCCCTCCTTGCCGGCCAGGGGGATCTCCATGGCCTCGGCCTCGGCCACCACACGGCGGGGGAGAAGTCGGTGGAGGTTCAGGAGGTGGGAGATCCGGGTGTGGAAGAGGGTTCGGCTCCGGGTGGACATGGCGTCCTCGTAGGGGCCGAAGGTGGGGAGGCACGACTCTCGGGCCCATGTCCAGAGGGCTTCAGCGTCATCAGCGGTGGCCGGGAGGTGCATCGGACGGAGGGTGCCCGGGTGATCGGCGAAGAGCTCCTCCACCAGCGCCAACACCTCCTCCTTGATGGGGTCCAGGGGGAAGGTTGGCTCCTGGGCCGCGGGAGGATCGCCCTTCCACGTCTTCCGGTTCTCGGCGTCGTAGGAGTATTTCCCGCCCACGGGCGAGCCGTTCTCCATCAGGACGCCGGTGCGGGAGCGGACCCGGCGGTAGAAGGCGTCCATGCGCCAGGGAGGGGCCTTCCCTGAACCCTTCCGGAAGTCCTCGTCGTCGGTGAGCCACCCCTCGTGGGGGAGGATCTCCAGAAGCCCCTCCTCCACCAGGGGCGCCAGGTCGACCCGTAGCTCCCGTTCCGCCGCCTCCATCATGCGGAGGCCTCCGAGTTCCT
>SKJY01000172.1 GCA_007121775.1 Gemmatimonadota bacterium | reverse complement strand
GACCATCGCGACAAGGCGGCCACAGCTCTGAAGCTCACCTCCGCCAACCTCCTGCGCCTGGGTGTGGCGGATGAGGTCATCAGCGAGCCGCCGGGTGGAGCCCACGCGGACTGGGACGCCACGGCCCAGGCTGTTAAATCCGCCCTTCTGAATCACCTGGGTGATTTGCGGCAGATGGACTCCGATGAGCGACGTCGGCGCCGCTGGGCGAAGTTCGGGGAGATGGGCGACTGGACTGAACCGGAATAGCTTTCGATCCTGTGGCCCGGCGCCCCACGAGCGAGCTGAGCGGCGCCCGCATGAGAGGGAGGTTGGCGGTTCCTTCCACCGGTGGATCGGACCTGACACCGCCCCCTTCCGGTCGGGAGGGCCGCGGGGATCGCCTCGATCCGGGAAGGAGCAAGGAGGATAGCGTTGGCAGCCTTTGCCGAGGTGGGATTCAAGGGGAGTCGGAAGGCCTACTACATGGTCCGTGAGCCGGAGATCGTGCCCGGAGACTATGTGATGGTAGAGGCGGACCGTGGGGAAGACCTGGGGCGGGTTCTGGCCCTGGGCACCGTGGCAGAACGAAAGTGCTCCGCCTCGGCCGGTGGCTGCGGAGTGCCGGAACCGGAACAGGAGGTCCTGCGCCGGGCCCAGCAGGAGGAGATCACACAGCTGGCCCACCTCCGTAGCGACGAAGAGCGGGTCCGGGGGGAGGTCAGGCAGCACGTCAGCCGGCATGGACTCCGTATGAAGGTGACCGAAGCCGAGTGGCAGTTCGACAGAAAGAAGCTCACCGTCTACTTCACCGCCGATCGGCGGGTGGATTTCCGTGAGCTGGTGCGGGATCTGGCCAGGACGTTCCGCACCCGAATTGAGCTTCGGCAGATCGGGGTTCGGGACGAATCGGCGCTACTTGGGGGCGTCGGGCGTTGCGGCCGGGAATTGTGCTGTTCAACCTGGCTCCCGGAGTTGAAGCCGGTCTCCCTGCAGCTGGCGAAAGACCAGGAGCTGTCTCTGAACCCGGCCCAGATCTCCGGATGTTGCGGTCGCCTCATGTGCTGCCTCCAGTATGAGCACGACTCCTACGTACAGGCCCGACGACGCTTCCCCCGAGAGGGTCGGCGACTCCGAACCGCCCAGGGTGAAGAGTCCGTGCTGAAGGTTGACATCTGGAGTGAGATGGTGACGCTCCGAAGCGAGGACGGGGAGCGGCGGACCGTTCCCCTGGATGATCTCAAGCGGGAGGTGAAGGAGGCCTCCCAGGGCCCCCGTGGCAGGGGCTCCTGACCCGGCGTCACAACCCGTGCCCCCGACCCTTCCCACCCCAAGGACTCCGTCACCGCCGTGCCTTCCACATCTTCCTCATCCCGGGACCGTCAGTACCTCACCACCCCCATCTACTACGCCAGCGGTGAGCCCCACATCGGCCATGCGTACACCACCTTCCTGGCGGATGTCCTGGCCCGATACCACCGGCAGGCGGGATCCGACGTCCTGTTCCTGACCGGAACGGATGAGCACGGGCAGAAGATCCAGGAGGAGGCGGCCCGTCGGACCATGGAACCCCAGGAGCTGTGTGACGCCATGGCTACCCGTTTCCGAGAAGCCTGGTCGGACCTGGACATCTCCTACGATCGCTTCATTCGCACCACCGAGGCGGAGCACAGGGCTGTGGTCCGTGCATTCGTTCAGCGTCTCATGGATCGGGGGCACATCTACGAAGCGGAGTACGAGGGCTGGTATTCGGTCCACGAAGAGCGATTCTTCACCGAAAAGGAGCTTGGCCCCGGTCGGACCGACCCCATCGCCGGTCGTCCGGTGGAGCTCATCCGGGAGAAGAACTACTTCTTCCGGATGAGTGCCTTCCAGGATGATCTGATCCGTCACATTCAGGAGAACCCGGAGTGGATCCGGCCGGAGAAGCGTCGCAATGAGGTGCTGGGGTTTTTGCAAAACCCCCTGGGCGATCTCTCCATCTCCCGGCCCCGCTCCCGTCTTTCGTGGGGGATCCCCCTTCCCTTCGACGAGGAACATGTCACCTACGTCTGGGTCGATGCCCTCATCAACTACCTCACCGCCTCCGGGGCCATTCGCCCCGATGCGCAACCGGACGATCAGGGCTTCGATGACGTCCGGGACTCCTGGTGGCCGGCAGACCTCCATCTGGTGGGCAAGGATATCCTCACGACCCACTCCGTCTACTGGCCTACGCTGCTCATGGGGGTTGGACTTCCTCTTCCCCGACAGATTCTGGCCCACGGGTGGTGGATCGTCGGGGAGACGAAGATGTCCAAGTCCCTGGGCAACGTGGTGGATCCCATGGAACTCAGGGAACGGTTTGGCAGTGATCCGGTCCGATGGTTCCTCCTTCGGGAGATGCCCACAGGGGAGGATGCCTCCTACACGCCTGAGCGGTTCCTGGCCAGGTACGACGAGCTGGCAAATGTTCTGGGAAACCTAGCGAGCCGGGTGACCTCCATGATCGTGCGCTATCGGGACGGAAGGCTCCCCGCCGGGGCACGGGACCACGGTCTGGATCCGGCCATCGATGAAACGCTGGAGGCCGTGGCCGACGGGATGCAGCGGCTCCGGGTCCATGAAGCGCTCTCCGCTGCCATGGAGTTGGCCCGGAAGGCCAACGGGTACGTGGAAGAGCGGGAGCCCTGGAGTCAGGCTCGCCGTAGCGGCGGAGAGGAGGATCTGGACGAGACGTTGGCCTCCCTGCTGCGGGCACTTGTGGTCCTGAGCGCCCTCTTTCTTCCAGCCATGCCAGGTAAGGCCACCGAACTGGCCACCCGCCTCGGACTTGAGGCGGTTCCCCGTCTGGATCAGGCTCGGACTCTCCCCCTCTCCGAGCTTCTGATCCGCAAGGCCAGCCCACTCTTCCCCAGGATCGAGCTGGAGAAATAGAGGTGGCAGCCTGGCCGTAGCAGGCGCCCTACGGAGGGACTCTCCCCGGCAGGTGACGCTGCCTGGCGCCGGAAGGCCCGGATCCGGTTTGCCTTGACCG
>SKJY01000050.1 GCA_007121775.1 Gemmatimonadota bacterium | reverse complement strand
TGGATCAGCTTCTGGCACTGGATCCCCGGGATCCGGACGTCCGCATGGGGAAGGGGTGGTTCCTCTACTACGGAGAGCGTCGCTACCCGGAGGCGCTGGAAGAATTCGAGGCGGCGGCGGCGGCCCGTCCCCATGACCCGGAGATCCTGAGGGTGATGGGCTTCCTACGGCAGCGACTGGGTCGCTGGGATGAAGCCGTGAGCACACTGGAACGGGCCATGGAACTCGCCCCCCGGGATGCCGAGCTCATCTTTTCCGCAGGTCAGACCCTGCGCTTGATGGGCCGTCCGGAGGAGGCGCTGGAGCGGTACGAAAAGGCCTTCGCACTGGTCCCCGAGGAAGACGTGGGGTTCCTCCTGTCCTCCGTGGAGCATGCCCATCTGGCGCTGGGAGACACGGCCCGGGCCAGGGAGGTTCGGGAGCGGGCAAGGGAGCTGGGGGCCGGGGCGTGGCACGGTGGAAGGGCGGAGTTCTACGGCCACGACCCGGAGGCCGCCGCCCGGCGAATCCGGAGCCTCCCGGCTCATTCCTCCAACGAGCAGATGTTCCGCCTCGACGCGCTGGCGGATGCCCACGGCCGAATGGGCGATCCGGCAGGGCGCCGGCTCTACGCGGACTCCCTGCTGGAGCTGGCCCGATCGCAGGCCCCGGACCGCGTGGAAGGCGCGCGTGGGCAGGCCGCGGCCCTGGCCTGGGTCTTCGTGGGGCTGGCCCATATCCACTTGGACCGGAACCATGAGGGCCTTCGGGCCGTGGAGCGGGGAATGGCTCTCGAGGCTTCGTTCCACGATGCCCTCATGGGCCCTTTTCTGGCGGCCCCGGCGGCTCGCGCCTACGCCCGTGCCGGCGAGGCGGAGCGAGCCCTGGACTTGCTGGCCCGGGTCTCCCGCCTTCCCGCCATCTTCTCTCCCACCGATCTGGCCATGGACCCGGAGTGGGACAGCCTGCGGGATCACCCGCGGTGGCCTGAGATTGCGGGGTCAGAGCTCCACCCGACGGAGCAATTGGGCGTTCAGGGCAACGATCACCGTGCTGGCCGACATGAGGACCGCCCCCACCGCCGGTGAGAGGAGGATTCCCCAACCGGCCAGGACCCCGGCCGCCAGGGGGATGGCGACGATGTTGTAGCCCGCCGCCCACCAGAGGTTCTGGAGCATCTTCTTGTATGTGGCGGCCGAGAGGGTAAGGATGCGGGGGATGTCTCGGGGGTCGGACTGGACCAGGACGATGTGTCCCGCCTCCACGGCGACGTCGGTGCCGGCTCCGATGGCGATCCCGATGTCGGCGGTGGCCAGGGCCGGAGCGTCGTTGACCCCGTCCCCCACCATGGCCACCCGCTTCCCCTGCTCCTGAAGCTCCCTGACCTTGGAGGCCTTGTCGTCAGGCAGGACCTGGGCGAAGACCGTCTCGATCCCCAGCTCTTCAGCCACGGCCCGGGCGACCTTCTCCGAGTCGCCGGTGAGCATGGCAACCTCAAGCCCCTCCTCCTGAAGCGCCTGCACCGCTTCCCGGCTCTCGTCCCGGATGGCGTCGGCCACGGCGAAGACCGCCAGCGCCTCACCATTCCGGATGAGATAGATGGCAGCCTGCCCCCGATCACCGGCTTCTTCGGCCGATTCCTCCAGCGGGGATGGGATTCGGGCCTCCGCCTCATCCACCAGTTGGGGCCCACCCATCAGGTACTCTGTTCCGTCGACGGTGGCTCTCACCCCCTTCCCGGTGAGAGCCTCGAAGCCTTCGGCGGAGGGAATCTCCAACTCCCTCTCCCGGGCCGATTCCATGATGCCCCGGGCGATGGGGTGCTCAGAGTCCGATTCCACCGCGGCGGCAATGCGTAATGCTTCGTCCTCGTCCACCCCGTCGGCCACGGTGATCTGAACCACCCGGTGCTCCCCCAGGGTGAGGGTCCCGGTCTTGTCGAAGATGACGGCGTCCAGCTTCCTGGCCTCCTCAAGGCCCCGCCGGTCCCTCACCAGGAGGCCGGCCTGCGCGCCCTTGGTGGTGGAGATGGCCACCACCAGTGGAACGGCCAGACCCAGGGCATGGGGGCAGGCAATGACCAGGACGGTGACCGTTCGGATCACGGAGAAGTCCAGCTCCGCGCCTGCGAGCTGCCAGCCCACCACCGTGAGCACGGCGGAAGCGAGGGCCACGACGGTGAGGAGGCGGGCGGCCCGGTCCGCCAGGTGCTGCGCCCGGGAGCGAGACTCCTGGGCATCGGAAACCAGCCGCATGATCCCCGAGAGCTTCGTATCGTCACCAGTGCCGGTGACCTCCACTCGGAGGGAGCTGTCGCCATTCAGTGTCCCCGCCACCACCTCGTTCCCTTCTTCCTTGCGGACGGGCCTGGACTCGCCGGTGATGGCGGATTCATCAACGGTCCCGGACCCTTTCCGGACGACCCCATCGGCGGGAAACCCCTCGCCAGGCCGCACCAGGACCAGATCGCCGTCCCGGAGTTCATCTACCCTCACCTCCTCTTCCCCGGAGTCGGTGATCCGGGTGGCCTTGTCCGGGAGGAGCTTTGCCAACTCGCCCAAGGCCCCCTGGGCCCGGGAGATGGACCTCATCTCGATCCAGTGCCCGAGAAGCATGACGGCGACCAGGGTGGCCAGTTCCCACCAGAGGGGCTCGGCCTCCAGGAGATCCAGTTCCACCACCCAGGAGAAGACGAACGCCACCATGATGGCCAGGGAGATGAGCGTCATCATCCCTGGAAGACGATCCTTCAGCTCGCCCCAGGCGCCTTTGAGAAAGACCAGACCGCCGTAGAAGAAGACCACCGTGCCCAGCACCGGCGGGATCCACCGGGAGCCTGGGAATTCGGGGGCCTCGTAGCCGAGCAGTTCCTGGATGTGCCCGGACCAGAAAACCACAGGAAGGGTGAGCACCAACGAGACCCAGAACCGGTCCCGGAACATCCCCGGGGAATGGCCTTCATGATCGTCATGGTGCGACATGGGTCCTCCAGTTGTAAAGCGCCGACGACCTGCATACAGGTCCACTTTACATA
>SKJY01000136.1 GCA_007121775.1 Gemmatimonadota bacterium | reverse complement strand
TCAACCAGGATGCCAAGGACGAGACGCTCCTGCTTGAGCGCCCGTACGTACGGAGCCACCCGGATCCCTTCCTCCCAGCGAACCAGGTCCGGCATGGGGACGCGCACCGGCTTGCCGTAGACGAGACCACTGTCGGTGGCGAAGCCGACCCAGCCGAAGTTGGGGAGGAAGCTGTCGTGCTTGCCCAACGCGTCCTCGATGTGCTTCAGAGCCTTCTTGAAGCGCTGCTCCTCGTCCGGTCCCTCGCCATTGGCCGCCTTTCGAGCCTCGTTGACCTGCTGGTCCAGGCGCCGCCGCCAGGCGGTGCGCTCGGCGAAATCCGTCGCCTTTCCATCCAGATAGACGCTCAGCACCTTATCCTCGCGGAGATCCCGGTACAGGTCCACCAGCTCATCGTGGGTCAGCATGGCACTCCTTCTCTTGTCGAATCGATTCGTAAGGGTACAAAGACCGGGCGAGACGGCCGGACCCCGCGTCAGCGGGTCCCGAAAAGGCGGTCTCCGGCGTCGCCCAGCCCAGGTAGAATATAACCTCTTTCGTCGAGCTCACGGTCCAACGCCGCCGTGTAGAGGGGGATTTCCGGATGGGCCTCCCGGAACACCTCCACCCCCTCCGGCGCCGCCACCAGGCACATGAAACGCAGGTTTACCGCGCCTCGGTCCTTCAGGAGCTGCACCGCCGCCGCCGCAGACCCACCGGTAGCCAGCATGGGATCCACTACGATGAATTCCCGATCGGCAGGAGCCGCCGGGATCTTGAAGTAGTACTCAACCGGCTCCAGCCGCTCCTCGTCCCGGAAGAGCCCCACATGACCGACCCGGGCGCCGGGGACGAGCCGCATGATCCCATCCACCATCCCGAGTCCGGCCCGAAGGATCGGCACTACCACCAGCTTCTTCCCCCGGATGCGGTACGCGGTGGTCCGCTCCAGGGGCGTTTCCACCTCCACCGGCTCAAGGGGGAGCTCCCGGGTCACCTCATAGGCCATGAGGAGCGACACCTCTTCCAGCAGTTCCCGGAACTGCTTCTTGGTGGTGGAGCGGCACCTGAGGTAGGAGACTTTGTGCTGGATGAGCGGGTGGTCCAGAATCCGGAGCTGCGGCGGGAGGCTCTGCATGGGCTGTACGGTGACGTAACCGGACGAAAATGCGATGATTGTGAGGGTCCTGGCGACTGCACTGGTCTGCTACGCTATCCCCACTGCCGCCCGAGGGGAAGTGTCGGCGTCAAACCCGTTCTCCTCAAGGCTCCTTCCGCCCCCCCGAAATCATGGCTCCTTCTCCGTCAGAAGACCCGGCCTCCCCCCCGGACAGCGAACCTTCCCACCAGCCCGGGGACGACCCGTTCCTCGAGGCGCGACGCGCCATGGTGCGAGAGCAATTGGAGGCTCGAGGCCTGCATCACAGGCGTGTCCTGGAGGTGATGGGCCGGATCCCCCGGGAAAACTTCGTCTCCGGAAGCCGGTCCCGCTCCCCCTATTCGGTCTACGCCGACATCGCCGTGCCCGTAGGGCGGGGCCAGACCCTCTCCCAACCCTACATGGTGGCCCGGATGACGGCGGAACTCGATCCGGAGCCTGGATCGAGGATCCTTGAGATCGGCACCGGCACCGGATACCAGACCGCCGTCCTGGCCGCCCTGGCCGGTGAGGTGTGGACCGTGGAGCGGGATCCGGTGCTGGCGGAAGGGGCTCGTGAGCGCCTCAGCGAACTGGATGTCGAGAACGTCCGCTTCCGGTTCGGCGACGGTTCGCTGGGCTGGCCCGAGGGCGCCCCCTACCAGGGGATCCTGGTGACGGCGGGCGCCCCGCGCATCCCCACCCCCCTGGTGGCCCAACTGGACGAAGGTGGCCGCATGGTGATCCCGGTTGGTCCCCCGGATCTCCAGGAACTTCTTCTGGTCGAAGTCGTGGGAGGAGAAGTCCGAAGCCGGGTGCTCACCGAGTGTCGCTTCGTCCCCCTGGTGGGCGAGGCCGGCTGGGCTTCCCCCCCGGCTTGACGTCGCGCCCGGGTCCGTTCCGCCCCCCATCCGCTCGTCCCCGGTCGGTTCGCTCTTTTCCACGCGTCGAAGGCTTGGCTCCCCGCGTCGAAGGCTTGTCTCCTCTCCTCGAAGCCCCCTTCCCCCGCTGCGAAGGTGCCCTACCGCGCTTCGTCGGGGCGGATTCCAGGCCGGCGGCCACCCGAAGCGCCGAGATCTCTTCCGGCTCCAGTTCCCGCCACTTCCCCCGCGGCAGGGTGCCCAGGCGCATGGGACCAAAGGCTACCCGCTCCAGGTGGAGCACCGGATGACCCACCGCCTCCAGGAGCCGCCGCACCTCACGCGTTCGTCCCTCCCGGAGAACCAGACTGAGCGCCCCTTCATCCCGCCTGGATGACCGTCCGCCAAGGATCCTCACCGACTCGGCGCGGGCCGGGCCGTCTTCCAGCTCCACCCCCTCCTCCAGGCGCCGGAGCGTTCCCTGGTCGGGTGCGCCCCGCACCCGGGCCCGGTACTCCCGGGAGACCTGGGACGAGGGGTGCAGCAGGCCGTGGACCGCATCCCCTTCATTGGTGAAGAGAAGGAGCCCCTCGGTCAGGAGGTCCAGCCGGCCCACGTATCGCAGCGCCCGATGCTCGTCAGGGAGGAGGGAATAGACGGTGGGTCGACCCCGTGGATCCTTCCGTGTGGTCACCGTCCCCAGCGGCTTGTTCAGTGCAATCCATTGGAAGGCCTGGAGGTGCACCTCCTCCCCGTCCACCTCCACCCGGTCACGTCCCGGAACCACCTGGACACCCGGGGTGACGGCAACCTCGCCATTCACCCTGACCCGACCCTGAGCCATCCACGCCTCGGCCTGCCGGCGGGAGGCCACCCCGGCCCTGGAAAGGAACTTCTGGAGACGCATGGATTCCGGAGCCGCCGTCATGGTCCACTCTCCTTGGTACCTTGCGGGGCTGTGGCGCCTGCCAGGCCGTCGGCGCCTTCCAGTCCATCGGTACCGTCCAAATCGTCGGAACCGTCGTCGGTGCCGTCGGAACCGG
>SKJY01000138.1 GCA_007121775.1 Gemmatimonadota bacterium | reverse complement strand
CTCCACCCCGGGCTTCCAGGCTCATCGGGTCTTCGGGCGGCTCTCCGCCGACGGCCTCGGTCCCGTGGCCGGTCAGGCCGTGGACCTGAAGCCGGGCCCGGTGACCCCCACAAGCCGGAGCCTGGACCTGGCGCTGGACGGCCCCGGGTTCCTGGTGGTGGACACGCCCGAGGGCGAGCGGCTCATCCGCGCCGGGGCCCTGCGGATGGACAGCGAGGGTCGGCTGGTGGATCCCCACGGCCACAGGGTCCTGGGGGTGGAAGGGCCCCTCCACCTCCCCCCCGGCGAGGTGGTCATCGGGGAGCGGGGCGAGGTCCATGTGGACGGCGCCTTCATCGACCGCCTCCGGGTGGAAGCACCGGCGGACCCGCAGGCCCTCCGCCGGGAAGCCGGGGGCCTCCGGGTGGCCGACGGAGCCACCGTCCAGGCCGGCCCGGAGACGGTGATCCGCCAGGGCTACCTGGAAGAGAGCAATGTGAGCGCGGTGCAGGCCATGACCGAGATGATCGAGATCCAGCGGGCCTACGCCCAGGTCCAGCGCAGCGTGAACGTGCTGGACGGGGTCCTCGAGCGGCTGACCAACGATGTGGGCCGCGTCCGCTGATCCGCTGAGTTGACCTGAACGACACCCGAGACCCGGAGACCTGACGATGGACCCCGCACTCCGTACCGCCGCCACCGGCATGATCGCCCAGCAGACCCGGGTCGAGGTCATCGCCAACAACCTGGCGAATGTGAATACGACCGCCTTCCAGCGGTCCCGGGCCCAGTTCGAGGACCTCCTCTACCAGACGGTCCGGGAGGCCCAGCCGGTCATGGACGAGGGCACCGACGTGATCCCCGCCGTCCAGGTGGGCCGGGGCACCCGCCTCTCCGCCGTCCAGCGGGTGACGGACCAGGGTCCCCTCCATGTCACCGGGCGCTCCCTGGACATCGCCATCGAGGGCGACGGCCACCTCCAGGTCCTCCGCCCAAGCGGCGACCCGGCCTACACCCGCGACGGGAGCCTCACCATCTCGGATCGCGGTGTCCTGGTGACGCAGCAGGGCTACCCCGTCCTCCCGGACGTCACCGTACCCATCGACGCCTCCAGCGTGAACATCTCCCGGGACGGCGTCATCTCGGCGGTGCTCCCGGGCTCCGTCTACCCGGTGGAGCTGGGCCGGATCGAACTGGCCCGCTTCTCCAACACCGCCGGCCTCATGGCGCTGGGAGAGAACCTCTTCGCCGAAACCGGCGCCTCGGGCCAACCCCTCCTGGGCTACCCCCAGGAAGACGGGTTCGGCCGGGTCGTCCAGGGCGCCCTTGAAGGGAGCAATGTGGAGGTGGTGCAGGAGATGGTGGAGATGATCACCGCCCTCCGCGCCTACGAGACCAATTCCAAGGCCATCAAGACGGCCGAGGAGATGGGTCAGATGGCCAACAACCTCATCCGCTGACGCCCACCGACTCCCATGAGCGCCCTCCTCCTCCTCCTGGCCGGCACCGCCCTAACGGGCGAGCTGCCCCCGGCGACGCCGGGCCTCTGCCCCACCGATGCGGTGGCGGCGGCGCCCGGGGTCGATACGGAGACGGCGCTCACCACCCATGTGGCCGAGCTCTGGGGGCTGGCCCCACGGGTCGTGTTCATGGAGTGGGGCCCCGGCCAGGGCGAGATCCCGGGCGAGGCGGTCTGCCTCCGCCTCCTGGGCTCCGGCGCCGGAGGTACCTGGGTGGTGGAGGTGTCGGACGGGGAGGGCCTGGTTCGGCGCCGGGCCCGCTTCGGCCACATGGAGCACCGCTGGGTGGCGGCCCACGACCTCCCCCGGGATCACGTCCTGGCCGCCGCCGACATGGCGAGTGAGCGGGAGCCCCGCTGGGGTGAACCCCGCTCGACGCCCGAACCGGAGCCCGGCTGGACCACCCGCCGGGTGATCCGCGCCGGCCAACCCCTCACCTCTCCGGGAGTGGCTCCGGCCCTCCTGGTGGAGAGCGGCTGGGCGGTGGAGGTGGAGCTCCGCCGCGGCGCCGTCCTCCTCCGCGTCACCGGCGAATCCCGCACCGCCGGCTCCCTGGGCGAAGACGTACAGGTGCGTCTGCCCACGGGGAAGCTCGTGTGGGGCACGGTCCGTCCCGGACCGGTGGTGGAGATCCTTCCGCAACAGGAGCGCTGACCATGCACCCGTCCACCCTGCCCCGAGCGCCCACCGCGCGCCCCCGGGCTGCCCTCCCCCTCCTGGCGGTGATGGCCTTCCTCCTTGTGGGAACGGCGGTCCAACCCCCGGAGGCCCGGGCCCAGACCATGGACGCCCCGCGCCAATCGTGGACCTCCGACCAGCGGACCCTCCGGATCGGCGACATCATCACGATCCTGGTGGACGAGTCCACCATCGCCTCGGCCAACCGAACCGATGTGCGCTCCCAGGACCGCAACCGCGACCTGGGGATCGGCTACAATGTGGCCGGGGAAGGCTCCTCGGCCTCCGCCAGCAGCCGGGTCGACCACTCGGACCGGTTCCGGGGCGAGTCGTCCCGGCAGGAACGCTTCGTCACCGAGGTCTCGGCCCGGGTGGTGGAGCAGGGCGAGAACGGCCTCGTGCGCATCGAAGGCGAGAAGCGGGTCACCATCGACAACCATGAACAGCAGATCGCCATCTCCGGCTGGGTCCGGTCCCAGGACATCTCCCGCTCCAACACCGTCGCCTCGGTCCGCCTGGCGGACGCGGAGGTGACGTACGGCTCCCGGGGCAATCTGGGGCGGGTCCGAGGGATCTGGTGGCGGCTCTTCGGGTGGCTGTGGCCATGAAGACGCTACGCAGCACCGCACTGACCGCGGTCATCGCCGCCGGCGTCACCCTCCTGGCCCCCGCCTCCGTGGCGGCCCAGGAGGTCCCCATCGGGGAGCTGACCCATGTGGAGGCCGACGTCCCCTTGCGCCTCATGGGCTACGGCCTCGTCACCGGGCTCGACGGCACCGGCGACCGGGTGCTGGGCGACCGGCACGGGACCGGGTTCACCGTGCGCTCCATCGCGAACCTCCTCCGGCGCTTCGAGATCGAGGT
>SKJY01000242.1 GCA_007121775.1 Gemmatimonadota bacterium | reverse complement strand
TGATCGATGCCTCCCACGAGCCCTTCGAGGACAATGTGGCCATCACCCGCCGGGTGGTGGAGCGGGCCCACGCAGCAGGGGTCAGTGTGGAGGCGGAGCTCGGTATGCTCGGTGGTGTGGAGGAAGACATTGAGGTGGACGAGAAGCACGCCCAGCTCACCGATCCGGAAGAGGCTGAGGCCTTCGTCAAGCAGACGGGGTGTGACTCCCTGGCGGTGGCCATCGGCACCAGTCACGGCGCCTACAAGTTCACCGGGAGCCAGGGGATCCACTTCGACCGGGTCGCCGAGATCCAGCGCCGCCTTCCGGGCTTCCCCCTGGTGATGCACGGATCCAGCTCTGTGCCTGTTGAGGAGGTGGAGAGGATCAACGCCGCCGGCGGGACCCTGGATCCCTCCGCCAAGGGGGTGGATGCGGACGAGTTCGCCCGGGCGGTGCCCCTGGGGGTGACCAAGGTGAACATCGACACCGACGGTCGTCTGGTCTGGACCCGGGTGCACCGGGAGTACTTCCGGGATCACCCCGAGGAGTTCGATTTCCGGGGGCCCGGTCGCGTCTTCATCGATGAGTACGCACGGTTCATCGAGCACAAGTCCGAGAAGCTCCAGTCCAAGGGGGTGGTGGAGGAGCTTCGCCAGGCGCTCACCGCGGGGGCGGCATGACAGACCCCGGATCCTGGCCGACAGAGGCCCCGGAGGCGGGGATGAACGCCGTGTCCGGCACCTCCGCCACCACCCAGGTGGCAGAAGGTGGCGCCGCCTCCGTGGAGATCGATCGGAACCTGGGGATGGAGTTGGTGCGGGTCACCGAGGCAGCTGCCCTCTCCGCTGCACCCTACATGGGGCGGGGCGACGGCAAGGCCGGGGACCAGGCGGCGGTGAGCGCCATGCGCGCCGTCCTGGACACGGTGCGCATGCGGGGGGTGGTGGTCATCGGGGAGGGGGAGAAGGACGATGCCCCCATGCTCTACAACGGAGAGAAGGTGGGGACGGGTGAGCCGCCGAAGCTGGATCTAGCGGTGGATCCGGTGGAGGGGACCCGCCTCCTGGCCTTGGGGCGCCCCAACTCCATCGCGGTCATCGCCGCAGCGCCCCGGGGGACCATGTGGGTTCCCGGAGCCTCCTTCTACATGGACAAGCTGGTGGTGGGCGCCGATGCCCGGGATGCCATCGACATCCGGGCCACCCCCACGGAGAACCTGCACCGGGTGGCGGAGGCCACGGGGAGGCCGGTGGAGCAGCTCACCGTCTTCGTTCTGGACAAGCCCAGGCACCAGGGGCTGGTCCGGGAGATCCGCGCCGCCGGAGCCCGGGTGGCGCTGAACACCGATGGGGACGTGATGGGAGCGCTTCTGGCGGCGTACCCCGGCACCGGGATCGACCTCCTCATGGGAGTGGGTGGGACCCCGGAAGGCGTAATCGCCGCCGTGGCGGTGCAGGCGCTGGGGGGCGGGATGCAGGCGGTACGGGCGCCCCAACTCCCGGAGGAGCGCGAGCGTCTCGCCGGGCTCATCGACCAGGACGAGCTGGAGCGCGTCCTCCACCTGCCGGATCTCCTCCGCTCCGACGACGCCTTCTTTGCCGCCACCGCCATCACCGGTGGCCCATTCCTGGAAGGCGTCCGGTACGACGAACGGGTAGGGGTCCGCACCGAGAGCCTGGTGATCCGGGCGCGGTCCGGTTCCATCCGTCACATCCGGGGAATCCACCGGTTGAACGCCGACCACATCTTCGGTGACCGGGGAATGGACGAAGTAGTAGAGGTCATCATCGACTAAAGCCGGGCTGGGGAAGGGGACCCCAGCCCGGCTCAAGCTGGGGAAGGGGACCCCAGCCCGGCTCAAGCTGGGGAAGGGGACCCCAGCCCGGCTCAAGCTGTCAGAACCCCGCCCGGATCCCCACCTGGAAGGACCGGCCCGGCCCCGGCTCGTAGAACCGATTTCCGAAAGCGTTCACCGCCACCGAGGTGGTGTGATCCCGGTCCAGGAGGTTCGTCACCGCCGCCCACGGCGAGAGGGCGATCCCGCCCACCTCCACTCCCCGCAGCCCACCCCTGAGCTCCACCAGGGTGTGGGAGGAGGTGTACTCGGAGTTGGTGTCATTTACCGGGATGCGGTGGGCGTAGCGAGCCGAGAGCTCTCCGAAGAAGGCCTCCGGAGTCAGCCGCAGCGCCACCCGACCATGGTGGGGGGCGATCCCCGGGATCCGGTTCCCCGAGAAGTCCGCGTCATCCAACTGGAAGTCCCGGAAGCGGGCGTCGGTCCACGTGTAGCTCATCTCGGTCCGCATGGGCTGACCGGGCACCGCCAGGGAGAGGCTCGCTTCGACCCCCTGGTGCCGGGACGAACCGGCGTTGCGGAAGAAGGTCCGGCCAGGAGCTCCTTCCACCTCGAAGGGGACCAGTTCGTTGTCCAGGTTGGTCCGGTAGGCTGTCACCTCCCACGATGACCGGCCATCGGCCAGGCGGCCGCGGAGCCCGAGTTCGGCAGAAACTCCGTCCTGGGGCTCCAGATCCGGATTGAAGCCGCCGGCGGCATCGGGCCGGTTCGCCAACTCGGTGGTGGAGGGGGTCTCGAAGAAGGTGCTGACCGAGGTGAACAGGTCGACCCGTTCGGCCAGGGGCAGGTGGAGACCCACCGAGGGGCTGAAGGCGCTCATGCTCCGATCACCGGTACCCAGCGCCTCGCCGGGATCCCGGGGGAAGCGGTCCCGGGCCCGGAACTCGTGGCTGTCGTGGCGAACCCCCACCATGACCTCACCGCGGGTGGGGAGGGGAAGGGCAGCTTGGGCGAAGACCCCGAGGCTCCGGACTCGCTCATCCTGATCGAGGCTGAGCGCACCCTTCGTTCCGCGCTCATTGGCGAAGTTCAGGCGGTCGTCGTCTTGGAGTTCCGACTCCACACCGGCGTACCAGCGCAGGGGGCCCCACTCGGTGCCTTCTTCCCTGCTTACCTGGATCCTGGCGCCGAGCCCGTCCCGGCTCAGGTCGATGATGGCCGAGGGGATGGGGTTCAGCACAGTGCGGCGTACGGCGAATAGGGAGGTCTCCCAGTTCAGCCCCTCCCC
>SKJY01000278.1 GCA_007121775.1 Gemmatimonadota bacterium | reverse complement strand
TGGAGCAGGTGCGCTGGGACGATGCCTTCGGTCTGGAGCCCTCCACCTCCCCTGCCCTCCGCCTCTCGGTGGACTTCGGGCCCCGCTTCTCCCTCCAACCTTTCGGGACCCGGACCACCGGGGCCCGACTTCGACCCCAACTCCTCCCCGAGGGTGAGGCGGGCCCCCGGCTACGGGCCGAGACCTTCGGCGCCGACCTTCAGGTCACCCTCATGTCCGGCTCGTTGCTACCCTTCGTCACGCTGGGGGGAGGTGTGCTTCGCCTGGAGGTGCCCCCGGGCATGGAGGGAGATTCGCCGCTCCGGGATGAAGACGCGGGGCAGGCAGGGGAATCGGACCGGGCCGACCGCATCCTTCTCCGTGCCGGGGCCGGTGCCGCCATCCCGCTGGGGGAGCGGAGCCGGGTGGAAGTATTCGTGCGACGTCAATCGGCGCGCCTTCCGGAGCCCTTCATCCCCGGAGCGGTCCCCGAAGCGGAGTTCCCCGACGACGGCGTCGTGACAAGCACGGTCCTGGGTGGAGGCGTGAGGATCCCCCTGGGTGCGGCGCCCGCGCCCCTGGAAGCGGACCCCGGCCTCGTCCCCGGCCTCTTCGTGGAACCCTTCGCAGGACGCCTGGAGTTCCACCGGGACCTGGGGCTGGCCCGGGAGAATCTGGCCGGGATCCGGGCCGGAGTGGACCTGACGCCCAGCGTCGGAGCCAGGGGCTGGCTCTGGCGGGGAGTGGACGAGGACTTCTCCGAGCGGAGGCCTCTCCAGGGAGTGGGGGGAGAGATGCAGTTCACCCTGGAGGGGGGCGACCGAATTGCTCCCTACGCTGTGGCAGGTGGGGGCCGGCTCAGATTCCGGAGTGGGCTCCTGGACCGGGACGGTGAACCTGTAGCAGCGGTGACCCAGAACCATCTGGTACTGGGGGGAGGGGTGGCCTTCCGGGCGCTCGACCGGGTGGCCATCCAGGCTGGCGCCCGGAACCTGCTCCTGAGTGTGGGAGAGGACTTTGGAGACGTCTCCACACCCGACGACCTTCGAAGCAACTGGCTCTACTCCCTGGGGCTCTCGGCCACGGTGGGTGGCGATCCCATGGCCCGGGAGGCGCGGCGAAGGGCGCGGGCGCTGGATCAGGAGCCCGTGGGTGTGGCCCTTTCCCCCCGGACGGAGGCCCTCCTTCGGGAACAGGCCGAGGCTACCGACGACCCCGAACTCCGGGCTGCGCTCCTGGCGGAGCTGGAGCGTTCCCGTCAGGCCCGCACCACCGCCATTCGAACCGGTCCACGGGAAACCATCACCATCCCGGTCCCCGAGGTGGGGGAGATCATCCTCCGGTTCGGGCATGGCACGGCGTCCGTCAGTGCCGACGAGGCCACCGGCCTCACCCCGGAGCAGTTCGCTGCCCTGGAGCGCCGTCTTCTGGAGAGCCTGGCCCGGGAAGGTCTGGGCGCCGAGATCCCCGAGCTCGTCCGTCGGACGGTCCGTCAGGAGCTCCAGGCCCTGGGGCTGGCTGCTCCTGGGCCCTTGGCGGCCCCCCCGCGTCCCGCCACCCGGGTCACCCCCACCGACCCCACTCCGGGACGCCGACTGGAGGCTCTGGAGCCCTACTCCGGAGCTCAGGTCACAGCTCCGTCCCAGTTCCTGGTGGGGCTCAGGGCGGATCTGGGCATCATCTCGGAAACGATCCCGCTGGAGCTGGTCCCGGAGCTGGGCTTCGGAGTGGGAGAGGGGGATCCGAGCCTCCTTCTGGGCTTCAACACCCGGTTCGGCTACACCCTGAACCGCCCCCGCCATGTGGAACCCTACCTCCTGGGGGGGCTGGCCCTCACCAATCGCCGTTTCGTGACGGTGAACATGGGCTACGGTGTCCGCTTCGACCTGGGCGAGGATCCGGCCAACCCTCCCTTCCCCCGGGTGTTCGTGGAGCACAAGGGGATCGGGCTCTTCAGCGAGAGCCGGCTCCTGGTGGGAATCATCCTTCCCCGATGAGGTGGCCGCGCCTCCGGGAGAAAACGGGCTCTTCTCCCGGAGGCTTCCTGCAGGCCGGCCTCGTCCCCGGTCTTCCGCCGCGCCGGTCTACCGAAGCTTCCGCCGGAAGAAGTCGGCGCTGGCCTCGTAGGCGGTGATCCAGTTCCGGTGGACGAGGAAGGAGTGGACCTCGTCGGGGAAGACCACCAGCTCCGTATGGACATCCCGCTCCCGGAGCTGCTCCACCAGGTCTACGGTCTCTACGAACCGCACGTTCCGGTCATCATCGCCGTGGATCAGGAGAACGGGGGAGCGCCAGCTATCCAGATGGGCCATGGGTGAGGCTTCGAAGGCGATGCGGGTCTTCTCCGGATCGGCCAGGGGATTGTAGTCGGGACGGAAGGTAGCGATCCCCACATTCCAGTCGTGCACACCGTGAACGTCCACCCCGGCGGCGAAGAGGTCCGAGGCCCGGGCCAATCCGAGAGCGGTAAGGTAGCCCCCGTAGGACCCGCCCCAGAGGCCGATCCGCTCCGGATCCACATCGGCCCGGGCCCGGAGCCAGAGCCCGGCGCCGGTCACGTCCTGGAACTCACTCCCTCCGGCGGCGCCGTAGTTGAGCGCCTCCCGGAACTCCATCCCGTACCCGGTGCCACTCCGGAAATTCACCGAGAGCACCACGTATCCCTGGAGCGCCAGATACTGGTTCAGGGCGTAGGCATGGTGGTAGTAGATGCGGTCGTGGTACCCCAGGAGCATCTGCCGGCGCGACCCGCCATGGAAGTAGGCGATGGCGGGACGGCGCTCCCCGGGTGCCAGGTCCGGAGGCAGGAAGAGCTGACCCGGTACAACCATTCCGTCCTGAGCCGGGATCATGACCGGCTCCGGCACGACGAGCCGATCTTCCGGGAAGGCGGCAGGGATCCCGCCGGGATTACCCCGGGCCACGAGGGGGCGGGCCCGGTCACCTCCGCCCGCCGTCACCTGACCCGCCTCCAGGATGGCGGCGTGCCCCGGGGTCCGGGCACCGGACCGGAGGAAGGCGATGCCCCCGTCGCTCAGGGGCGCCGGCTCCCATTCGATCCCCTCTCCGGCCGTGAGAAGTTCGGCCGTGCCTCCC
>SKJY01000323.1 GCA_007121775.1 Gemmatimonadota bacterium | reverse complement strand
CTGGAAGACATCCGGGCCCCGGACTGTTTCGTGGTGGAAGAGCGGCTGAAGGAGACCCTGGACATCCCTGTCTTCCACGACGATCAGCACGGAACCGCCATCATCGCCGGAGCCGCCCTCCTGAACGCCCTGGACGTGGTGGGGAAGTCTCCAAGCGAAATCCGCGTGGTCTTCAGTGGCGCCGGCGCCTCGGCTCTCTCCACCGCCGAGCATCTGGTGCGCCTGGGGGTTCCCCGGGAGCACATCCTCATGGCCGACTCCAGCGGCATCATCCACCGGGGGCGGCTCGGCGACCTGAACCGCTACAAGGCACGCTTCGCCGCCGATACGGAGCACCGGACCCTGGAGGAAGCGCTGGTGGGCGCCGACGTCTTCATCGGTCTCTCGGTGAAGGGGGCTCTTTCCGGTGAGGCCGTGGCCTCCATGGGGCCGAGCCCCATCATCTTCGCCCTGGCCAACCCCGACCCGGAGATCCTCCCGGAAGAGGTGGCCCAGGTTCGGGACGACGCCATCATGGCCACCGGGCGATCGGATTATCCGAACCAGGTGAACAATGTGCTGGGGTTCCCCTTCCTCTTTCGGGGCGCTCTGGATGTCCGGGCCACCCAGATCAACGCCGAGATGATGCTGGCGGCGACCCGGGGGCTGGCGGCGCTGGCTCGGGCCAAGGTGCCTGAGTCGGTGGCGGCGGCGTACGAGGCGGATCACTTCGAGTTCGGTCCCGAGTATCTCATCCCCAAGCCCTTCGACCCCCGGGTGCTCTTTTTCGTGGCGCCGGAGGTGGCCAGGGCGGCCATGGAGTCCGGTGTAGCCCGAAGGACGGTGGAATTGGACGGCTACCGGGACCGACTCCGGGCGTCGCTGGGGCCGGGGCGGGAGGTCATGCGTTGGCTCACCGCCCGGGCCCGACAGGACCCGAAGCGCGTGGTGCTCATCGACGGGCAGAGCGAGAAGGTCATCGTGGCGGCCTCGCAGATGGTGGAGGAGGGGGTTGCCCGGCCCATCCTGGTGGGACGCCCGGAGAAGATCCGTCCCCAGGCCGAGCGGATGGGGGTGTCGCTGGAGGGGATCGAGATCATCTATCCCACGGCGGAGGAAGAGCTTCGTTACTCCTACGCCGACGAGCTGCACCGACTCCGTCGGCGGAAGGGACTGACCCTGGCAGAAGCCCGCTCCCAGCTCCACAAGCCCGTCTACTTCGCCTCCATGATGATCCGGCGCGGTGATGCCGACGCCTTGGTGGGCGGGATCGACTCCAACTACCCGGAGGTGCTCCGGCCCTCCCTCCAGTGCCTGGGGACGGCTTCGGGCGTGCGACGGGTGGCAGGGCTTCACATGGTGGCCCAACGGAACCGGGACCTCCTCTTCCTGGCCGACACCACGGTGAACATCGACCCGGACGCCGAGACGTTGGCGGAGATCACCCTCCTCACCGCCCGATTCGTGGAGGGGCTGGGGCTCCATCCCCGGGTGGCCATGCTCTCCTTCTCCAACTTCGGCTCGGCTCCTTCCCCAGAATCGGCCCGGGTGGTCCGCGCCGTGGAGTTGGTGAAAGAGCGTGCCCCGGAGCTGGAGGTGGATGGGGAGATGCAGGCCGATACGGCGGTGGACGAGCGCCTTCTCCTGGGAGCCTACCCGTTCAGCAACCTGAAGGCCCCGGCCAACGTCCTGGTCTTCCCGAACCTGGGTGCCGCAAATAGCGCCTACAAGCTTCTGGGGTGCCTGGGTGGCGCCGAACTCATCGGCCCGGTGCTCCTGGGGATGGCCGAGCCGGTGCAGCTCCTGCAGCGGGGGAGCACAACCCAGGATGTGGTGAACCTGGCAACCCTGGCATCGGTGGACGCAGCCCAGCGTGGCCCCCACAATTGACGGGGCGTCCGGCCCCGCCTTCGTCGCCCTTCTCCCCTCACCTGGAGGCCTCCGTGTCCAGACTAACTCCCTTCGCCGCGGCCCTGGCGGTCCTGCTGCTCCTCCCCGTGCTCCCGGGTCCGACCCCCCAGCCGGGATCCGGTGGGTTCGGGTCGGCGCTGACGGCCCAGGAGCCCGTCTTCGTCCCCCCGGCCTCGGAGGCGCCGGCCCGCTACCACTACCGGGACTTCCCCGACCTGCGCGCCCAGGCCGACGAGCAGCAGGCGTGGCTCGAGGCCCGGCTGACCCGGGTGCTGCCTGAGCTCATGCGGGAGTACGGGATCCAGATGTGGGTGGTCTCCCAGCGGGAGTACGCCGAGGACCCGGTCTTCTTCTCCATCACCTCCCCCACCACCTTCTCGGCCCGGAGGCGGTCCATCTACGTCTTCTTCGACCGGGGCCCGGAGGAGGGTGTGGAACGCATCGCCCTGGGCGGGACCACCCAGGGGGGCCTCTACACCATGTACCGCTCCTCCCGGCCGGCACCCACAGGCGGGGACGCCGAGCTGGTGGGTGATGAGCAGTGGCGCCTCTTCCGGGAGCTGGTGGAAGACCGCGATCCGGCGACCATCGCCCTGAATATCGACGGGACCCACGCCTTCGCCGATGGCCTCGGGTCCGGAGAGCGAGAGGAGTTGGAACGGGCGCTCGGTCCCTTCGTGGACCGGGTGGTCCGGGAGCCGCGGCTGGCCATCGACTACATCCAGGTGAGGATCCCCGAGATGATGTCTCGCTACCGGCAGCTCATGGAGACGGCCCACGCCCTCCTGGCCCACGGGCACTCCAACGCCGTCATCGAGCCTGGCGTCACCACGGTGGAGGATCTCCAGTGGTGGTACCGGGAACGGATCCGGGAGATGGGGATGACCACCTGGTTCCACACCTCGGTGAATGTGCAGCGGGAGGGCGGGGTGCCGTCCGAGGGACCGGTGGTGATCCAGCGGGGAGACCTTGTCTGGACCGATGTGGGCCTCACCTTCATGGGGCTGAACACCGACACCCAGCACAATGCCTACGTGCTCCGGGAGGGGGAAACGGGGGTTCCGGAGGGGCTTCGCATGTGCCTGGCCACCTCGAACCGGATGCAGGACATCCACCTGGAGGAGTTGGTGGTGGGGCGGACGGGCAACGAGGTCCTCTTCGCCACCCTGGCCCGTATGGAGGAGG
>SKJY01000366.1 GCA_007121775.1 Gemmatimonadota bacterium | reverse complement strand
CCAACTCCTCCGCCGCACGTCCGCCCAGGAGAATGACGAGTTGGTTCCGGAGGAAGTCGCGGGAGTACAGATACCGGTCCCGGAGGGGAAGCTGCTGGGTCACCCCCATGGCCCGTCCCCTGGGGACGATGGACACCTTGTGGACCGGATCCGCATCCGGAAGGAGGGCCGCTGTGACGGCGTGCCCTGCCTCATGGTAGGCCAGGAGGCGCCGCTCGGTCTCCGTGAGGAGGACGCCCTTCCGCTCGAGCCCCATCATGATCTTGTCGCGGGCGTCATCCACCTCCCTGGGGGTGATCCGGTCCTGCTCCCGGCGCGCAGCCAGGAGGGCCGCTTCATTGAGAAGGTTCCGGAGGTCGGCACCGCTGAATCCCGGGGTTCCCCGGGCGATCTGGGCCAGATCCACCTCCGGTGTCAGCGGCTTGTGGCGGGCGTGGATACGGAGGATGGCCTCCCGATCATCACGGGTGGGAAGATCCATGGTGACCCTGCGATCAAACCGGCCGGGCCGCAGAAGAGCGGGATCCAGGATATCCGGGCGATTGGTGGCGGCCAGCACAACCACACCCTGGTTGGCCTCGAAGCCGTCCATCTCCGAAAGGAGCTGATTCAGGGTCTGCTCCCGCTCGTCGTGACCGCCTCCCAGCCCCGCTCCCCGCTTCCGTCCCACCGAGTCCAGCTCATCGATGAAGATGATGGCGGGCGCCGCGGCCTTGGCTTCCTCGAAGAGATGACGCACCCGGGAGGCCCCCACACCCACCAGCATCTCCATGAAATCTGAGCCCGACATGTGGAAGAAGGGCACACCGGCCTCCCCCGCCACCGCCCGCGCCATCAGAGTCTTCCCGGTCCCCGGGGGACCCACCAGGAGGAAGCCGCGAGGAACCTCCCCCCCGAGCTTTTCGAAGCGGGTGGGGTCCTTGAGGAAGGCCACCAGCTCCTCCAACTCCTGCTTCGCCCCCTCCTGCCCGGCCACATCGTCGAAGGTGGTGGCCTCTTCGGTACGCTCGTAGGCTCGGGCCCGACTCTTCCCGATGGACATCATCTTCTGCCCCTGGGACTGCATTCCCCGGTACAGGAAGAGGAAGAGGAAGATGATGAGCACCACCGGAAGCAGGTAGACCAGGATGAGCCACCAGGCGAAGTCCGACTCGGGCTCGGTACGGACCTCCACCCCCTGGGCCTCGAGACGGGATAGGAGCTGGTCGTCACCGAAGGAGGGGACGTGGGTGACGAGCCTGTCGAAGGTCACGGGCTCGTCGAATTCCGGGAAGGATCGCTCCACCTCCTGGCGGAGTTCCCCCCGGATCTCAGAACCCTTCACCCGGACGCGCTCCACCTCCCCCTCGTCCACCAGGGCCCTGAACTCGCTGTACGGAATGGAACGCCACTCGGCGTCCGGGGCGAAGGGGCGCCAGATCCAGATGGCGGCCAGGGTGAGCAGAAGGATCCACAGGAACGCCCGGTTCCGCCCCAGGACAGCCGGGGACGGTCCGCGCCGCCCTGCGTCTCCGCCGGAGGCGTCTCTCTTCCCTTCACCGATTCGTTCCTTGTCGCTGGCCTTCTTTGCCGGCATCCACGGACCTCCCAGGCCCCGGTGTCATTGAATCCCTTTCTGATGAAGAATACACAAAGCCTGGCTGCGGGACACGGGGCAGGGTAGTCCCATCGAGACCTGTCCCGGACCCGGCCGGGATTCCATATTGTGAAGGTCGACTCGTCCCGCACCCCATAGCTTCCGAATCCACATGCGTTCCTGGCACCCCGCCCCCGCCTTCCTGGCCGCCTCGGTCGTCGTCCTTGCGGGCACGGCGATCCCGGCCTCCGCCTTGGTCTCTTCCAAGTCCTCGCCAGTACCGGCCGCCTCGGTCCACGCAGCCCCGCTGCCGGCGGACTCGGTTGCCCGGGTGGCGGAGATCTTCGCGGCCTTCGACTCGGCTCACACACCGGGGTGCGCCGTGGGCGTCTCCCGGGATGGTGAAGTGATCGTGCGGCGAGCCTTCGGGATGGCAGATCTGGAGCACGGTATCGCCAACGAACCTGGGACCATCTTCGAAGCCGGGTCGGTGGCGAAGCAGTTCGCGGCGGCAGCGGTTGTGCTACTGGCCGTGGACGGTGAGCTCTCTCTGGATGACGATGTGCGTCTCTGGATCCCGGAGCTTCCGGATTATGGCGCGACCATCACAGTCCACCAGATGCTCACCCACACCGCCGGGCTCCGGGACTGGGGGTCGGTAGCGGCCATCTCCGGGTGGGGGCGCTCCCAACGGAGTCACACCCACGACCACGTCCTGGACATCGTGAGCCGTCAGAGCGCCCTCAACTATCCGCCGGGAGAGAGCTATTCGTACTCTAACACCGGGTACAACCTGGCGGCGATTCTGGTGGAGAGGATCTCGGGGATGAGCTTCGCGGACTTCTCCCGGGAGCGCCTCTTCGAACCCCTGGGTCTGGAAGACACCCAGTGGCGGGACGACTACCGTCGACTCGTCCCGGGGCGGGCCGCAGCCTATGCCCCCTCGGAGAACGGCTTCCTCATCGACCGCCCCATTGAGTTCGTTCACGGAAATGGGGGCCTCCTCACGACGGTCACGGATCTACTGACCTGGAACGAGCACCTGCGGAACGGGACTCTCGGTGAGGACTTCATGGCCCTCATGCACCGGCGCGCGATCCTGAACGATGGAACCGAGATCCATTACGCCGGAGGGCTCCAGTTCGGTGAGCAGAACGGCACCCGCCGGATCAGCCACACCGGTGCCACCTCAGGCTACCGAGCCTATCTGGGGCTCTTCCCCGACGAAGGTCTCTCGGTGGCGCTCCTCTGTAACGTGACCAGCGCCAACCCGGGTGGCCTCGGCGGACGGGTGGCGGGGGTCTTCCTGCCGCCCCCGACGTCCTCCCCCGAACCCACCGATGACGAACCCGCCTCCGCGGAGGAGCAGGACCAGGCCACTGAGGCATCCTCCCAGCCCTCCCCCCAGGACCTGGAAGCGTATGTGGGGACCTTCCACAGCGACGACGCCGAGACCACCCTCCATGTGGTGGTGGAGGAGGGGGAGGTGGTGATCCTGAGGAGACCGGCCGCCCGGATGAACCTT
>SKJY01000019.1 GCA_007121775.1 Gemmatimonadota bacterium | reverse complement strand
CGGAGTGGGTGTGGAACGTCGGTCCCGACCTCGCCCTTCAGGCCCGGATGCAGTACACCTTCGGCAATCCGGAACCGCCGTCCATCGAGTTCAGCACCGAGGACATCGACTCGGAGCGCCTGATCCGGGATGCCATGCCCAAAGACGGCCCCGCCGGCTCCGGGGCCAGGGAGGCGCTTCAGAACCGGGCGGAGTGGCAGGGAGAGCTGCAGCGGCAGGGTCGGGACGCCGGAACCGTTCCGTCCGACCTGGCCTCCCAGGCCTCGGAGGCGGATCCCGTGCCGGAGGCCCCTCCCCGTCCCCCCTCCGGGCCACAGCAGGGCGAAGGGGGCACCGGGCCCGGGGGAGGGGGGGCGCCGGGCCCGGGATCGACCGCCGCTTCAGCCACCGAGGCTCCATCCGATGCGACCCTCGACGCCGGGGAGGGGGAGCGGGCGCTTCAGGAGGTGGCCACCCCACCCACCGGCTCCGAGTCCACGGTGACCGACGCGGAGATCCCCAACGCCACCGATCCCCGCTACCCCACGCCGGTTTCGCTGGCCACCCTGGACGAGCCTCCGGCCCCCATGCCCCGGACCCACGATCAGCAGCGGGAGGATGTGGAAGCCGCCGCCCGGGTGGTGGAGCTGGCGGCGGCGCAGGGGGAGGATACGGAGGCGCTCGCCGCATACTTCCCCGCCATCCGGCAGCGATTTCAGCTGGCGTCCGTGGCGTTCCAGGAGGTGGGTGGGCAGATCCAGGTCCACCTGGCGGCCAACCCCTTGGAGACGGTGGCCATCCCCGGGGAGGTCATGAAGGGCTCAGGGATCGGGGGGTGGGTCACGGAGATCCGTCTCCACGCCGGCTCCCTCCCGGGAGCACCTGCCGACGCCCCGCAGGTAGGTCTCCTCATGGAGGCTCCCAAGCTGGGTCCGGACCACCCCCAGGGGAGCCCCCCGGGGTCCGGACACGACGGACTCATGGCGCTCCTCGCCGCCCCCGGCTCCGGTGTCTCCGCGGAGAGCGGATACATCCGGGGGCACCTCCTGAACGACAACCTGGGGGGGCCGGGCACCCCGGAAAACCTCTTCCCCATCACCTCTAACGCCAACGCGCAGCACCTGTCCGGGGTGGAGAGGCAGGTGAAAGAGTGGGTGAACGACGAGCGGTACTGGGTGGACTACCGGGTCGAGGTGCAGGTGAATCAGGTGGATCTCTCACACCCTGCCGCGGACCGGACGCTCAACCGGATCGACGCCGCCTTCCTCTGCACCGCATCGCTACTCACCACCGATGGGCGGAAGGTCCGGACCCGCACCGCCACCGTCCGCTCCACCTACCAGGCCCGAGAGGAGGCCGAGGTGGAGGAGCAAGACTTCCCTGGTATGGGTGAGGCTCGCCAGGACAAGGGAGGACCGGCGCCCCTTCTATCCACCCGCCACCGCTCGTCGGAGGCCACGCTGGACCCGGCCCTCTTCCAGGCCCTCCGGGAGGCGCGCCTCACCCTGGGATGGACCGAGGTGCGGGAGCGGATCGGGGCGACCCCGGGCGTCGGGGACCTCCTGGCCGGCACCCTCCTCAAGGCCTATGGGAACGCCATCACCAACGAGAACACGGATCAGTCGGGTCAGCTCTCGGCCCAGGAGCGGGCCCACCTCAGCCGGCTCCGGACCCTGGCCCCGGAGATCATCCGGCGGCTACGGGAGGGATAGAGTGCCCGCGGAAGCCGATGCGCCGAGGGCCACGACGTACCGCTGGAAGGCGGCGTCCACATCGGCGGGGTTCACCTCTCCCCCATTCACGAGCTCCTGGGCCATTTCGAAGAGGGCGACGATGAGCGGCATCCCGTCCACATCCATCTGGAGTTCCAGTCCACCCCCAGCCAAATGCCGGTCCCAGTTTTCCCGCACCTCCGCCCAGAAGGCCCGGGTGGCCTCCCAGTAGTCGAGGGCAGGTGAGAAGTCGACCTCGTCAGTGCGGCGATAGTCGTTGAAGCCCACCTCCCTCACCAGGGTGGTGGAGATGCCATCGGGGCCCCGCACCACCTTCGTGTTATCCTGCTCGTGGGTCCAGCCATGGGGGGTGATGGTGTGGCGGTTCTCCACGTTCAGCGCATTGTAGTCGCTCCGCTGGGTGTGATCCCGTCGGGGAAGGGGGCGCCAGCTTCGATCCGACGTCCAGGTGGCATTCCCGTACCGGTGATTCCAGCGGCCCGTTCCGCAGTATCGGGGAGCATCGTTCACCTCATATACGCACTGGGTCCAGCTTCCCGGGATCATCTCCTGGGCCACCGGACGCATCTCCCACCGCTGATCAGCCACGAATTCAAGGCGTTCCTCGGCCTCGAAGTGCCAATCCTGCCGCCAGTGCTTCGTCACATGGCCGGACGGCGCCACCAGGATGTGCTGAAGTACGATCCGGTCCCCGTGGTCCTCTTCAACCAGCACGATCTCTCGGGCTCCGCTCCGGTGGGGCTCGGCTCGCTCGTAGCCTTCGGCCAGCACCACCGTCTCGTCGAAGGCGAAGGAGACCAGGAACTCGCCGGCCATGGCCAGGATGGCGGCCCGATCCGCCTCCAGATCCAGATCCGGAGGCGTCGCTTGGGCGGCGGCGCCCGCTGGAAGGATGAGCGCGGCGGAGAGGAAGGTTGGCACCAGGATGGACTTTATGTTCATGGATGTCTCGGCGGTGAGAGCACCAGCTGTAACATTGATGCGCTTGAGAATCAGTCTCATCGGACACGAGAATACAGGTACACCCCACCCCTGCGTGCTGTCAACCTCCTGGATCATCCGCTTCCGAACTGACTCCCCCTGAAACCCAGAACTCTCCCCGGAGACCAGCCTACAGATCCCAGGTCAGAGGCGACGCCAGCGGCGCCACCAGACGCCGAGAACCCGGGGGGCGACGCGGAGCCCGGGCAGGCGGAGCAGCCGCCCCAAGAACCCTGGAGAGAGGGCGGGGTCGAGCCGGAGGAGGGGCCGGCCTTCGGCTTCGATCCGGAGGTCCAGATCGCTTCGGGCCAGGAAGGCCCGGGTGCGCCTGAGGAGGGGGAGGGGCCGGAGGTGCGCGGGGAGAAGGTGGGCTGGATCCGCGTTACCCAGGTCGACCCGGATCACCCGCCCTT
>SKJY01000115.1 GCA_007121775.1 Gemmatimonadota bacterium | reverse complement strand
CCGGCAGGCGATCACCAACTCCCCGCGCCGCAAGACCCCGGAGCAACTCGTCGTCCGTGTCCGGGCGGGAAACAGCCGGGCCCGACGCCACATCCACCGGGAGGTCCCCCACCACATCCGAGATGGCCAGCGTCACCACCCGGGCCGGGGATGCCGCCCGAGCGAGCCCCCCGCCCTTCAGGGCGTCGAGCCCCCGCCGTACCGCGTTCACCTCCGAGATGGGGGCTCCGGACCCAAGGAGGAGCTCCGTTGTGCGCGTCAGGTCATCCAGGCTGATCCCTGGAAGGGGGACGGTGGCCAGCGCCGACCCGCCGCCGGAGAGGAGGAGGAGAAGAAGGTCGGAGGGCTCCAACTCGCTGGCCATGGCCAGGAGCGCCTCCCCCGCCTCCACACTCCCCAGGTCGGGTAGGGGGTGTCCGCCCTCCATGGTTCGGAAGCGGGGATGATCGGAAGTGGCCCTCCCCGATCCACCGCCGTCAGCCCGGCCCCGAACCGGGCCGCCTTCCCGGGGGACCACCACGATCCCCCGGGAGATCTCAGGTCCCATGGCCGCCCGAACTCCTCTGACCATCCCGTGGGCCGCCTTCCCCAGCCCCGCCACCACCAGCGACCCGTCCACCCGGGGAAGGGGATTTCGCTCCAGCCAGCGGAAGACGAGACCTGCGGGCTCCACTGCCCCCAGCGCCGCTCCGAAGAGCTCCTCCACCACGGCCCGGGCCCGGGCCCGCGTCGCGTCTCGCACGGGGGAGTCAGCCACCGGTACGTTCCCGATACGCCGGGGTGTCGTAGACCCCCGGGTCCACTGTGTGGGGAGCCCGCTCCCCCTGGAGAAACGCAACGGCATTGTGGGCCGCCATGGTAGCCATCCGGTCCCTGGTGTCGATGGAGGCGCTCCCCACATGGGGGAGGAGCACCACGTTCGGAAGATCCACCAACCCCGGGGCCATCCGGGGCTCGTCTTCATAGACATCCAAACCGGCCCCGGCGATCCACCCCTCACGGAGGGCCCGAACCAGCGCCGCCTCGTCAACCACCGGCCCACGGGCCGTGTTCACCAGAATGGCTGTGGACTTCATCGTTCGAAGCTCCTCCTCTCCCAGGAGATGGTGGGTTTCGGGGGTGAGGGGGGTGTGCAGGCTCACGAAGTCGGCTTCCGAAAGGAGATGGTCGAGAGGGGCCCACCGCACCCCCAGGACCGCTTCCACCCGGTCCCGATTCCGGGGATCATGGGCCAATACCTCCATGTCGAACCCCACGGATCGGCGGGCCACCGCTTGGCCGATGCGTCCGAATC
Organism: Gemmatimonadota bacterium; assembly: GCA_007121775.1. Classification (GTDB taxonomy): domain Bacteria; phylum Gemmatimonadota; class Gemmatimonadetes; order Longimicrobiales; family Gaopeijiaceae; genus PWLA01. The sequence goes on along the minus strand of SKJY01000115.1, from coordinate 1,824 downwards.
CCACGATCCCCAGCACCTTCCGCCGCCCGCTCCCCCCTGACCCCACATCGGCGCCGGTGAAGAGCTCAGGCCCCCAGATCCGGTAGCGCCCCTCCACCTGGTAACGGTGGGCCTGGGGGATGCGGCGAGCCGTGGCCAGGAGGAGGGCCCAGGCCAGATCGGCGGTGGTCTCAGTGAGGACCCCGGGGGTATGCCCCACCGGAATGCCGAGCTCGGTAGCGGCGGCCATATCCACATTGTCGACCCCCACCGCCATCTGGGACACCCCCCGAAGCCGCCGACCGGCGGAGAGCAGCTCCCGATCCACCGCCTCGGTGAGTAGGCAGAGGAGGACGTCGGCCGTGGCGACGGCGTCCAGGAGCCGGCTTCGGGCCGGACCCCGGTCCTGCGCGTCTTCCAGGACCTCCACCTCCACCCCAGGCTGCGCCGCCAGAAGGGACATCCCCACCTCGGGGATGCGACGGCTCACCACAATGCGACCGGTCAAAGGGCGTCCCAGTGGAGGATGGCGTTCCAGACCAGGGCGAAGTTCCCCTGGGGCTGGTAACGGTGCATGGGGTTGAAGCCGAAGAGGACCAGGTGCCCGGCACCCATGGGGTGGTCGACGATGGCCGGCCGCCCCGCCAACTCCCCGGGCTCCACCACCACCCCACTCATGAAGAGCTCCTCGGGCTCGGCCGCCCACCGCACCGGGGTTCCCACCTCCCGCCCCGAGACCGTCTCCAGGTAGGGTCCGAACTTGTGCCAGAGGGGAATCTCCTCGTCGTATCCCCAGGTGATGGGGCTCGACGGATCCGTCACCTCCCCCTTCAGGATGGAGCCGGGGACGATCAGGCCGCCCGGTTCGAAGAGACGGGCCCGGCGGGTCAGGGAGTACTCCACCGGGAGGCGGCTCGCCGAGCCCAGGGAGATGAAGGTCCCCCCACCCTCCACGAAGGCCTCGAGCTCCCGGAGGCCGTCGAAGCCCATCCCCCCGGTGATGTCCTCGGCCCCGTTGGGGATCCCATGGCGGGGCCACTCGGCCGTCTGGGTATAGGGGAGGGGGCCGAAGCGGTCATCCACCCCCTCGAAGATCTGCCGTCCCGTGGTGTTCCGCCCCTGTTCCGGGAAGAGGATGACATCGAACCGGTCCCGGAGCCCCCCCTCCCGGAGCTGGGTCTCGGCCACGAGGGTGTAGGGGATCCCAAGGTGGTCCAGAGCGTAGCGCACGGCCCCCGAATCGCGAGTCTCCCGCCAGGTGTGGAGGAAGCCGATGCGGGGGAGGGGCATGGGGCTTCGCTCCACTCCGTTCACGGCGTCATGGGCGACTCCGTGGAGATCGTACCCGAACTCCCGGGCCCACCCTTCCAAGCGGGGCCGATCCACGCCGTCCGACGGGACGATCCAGGCCCCGGCCGGGAGCTCGCCCTGCTGGGTCCGGATCGGCGCCCGGGCCACCTCTACGGGGACCTCCCCGAGCTCGAACCGGGCCCGCAGGGAACGGGCCGAGGCCCAGGGATGAACAGCCAACCAGGGCGCGTCGGCGCCCGCCAGGATCTCTCCCTCAAGGCGCACCTCATCCTCGACCTCGTTCATGGCCAGCGACTGGATCCGGCGGTCATCCACCTGCCACGCCCGGACGTTGTGCATGAGGGGGAAGGTCCACGCCATCCCTCCCCGGATGTAGGCCACCTCCTCCCCTTCGGACGGGTAGCGCTGCACATCCATGAGCATGTGGGCCAGATTCCGATACGGCTGGTCCAGGCGGATGACGAAGTCGCCCGCCGTCACCGATCCTCCCTCGAAGGTCCCTCCCTCCACCGCCTCATGGACCTCGATTCCGTG
>SKJY01000003.1 GCA_007121775.1 Gemmatimonadota bacterium | reverse complement strand
CCGTCAGCCGCTCCCGGCGGCCCTCCCGGCCGCACAAAATCTGCGGGAACGCCCGGTCCTCCTCTGGCTCCCTCAGCCAGCCCTTCAGTCTTCCGCCTGCACTGAGTTTGGAGAAGACCCCCTTTTTTCGGCCCCCCTCGTCACCCCACCGGCTCGCTATCCAAGGCCTCGTGGGCTCTGACTTCGAGTTCCCAGGGGATGTCCTGAGCCCTCTTCCACCTAGCGGAAGGGGTGTAGCCATCGGGCCGGGCCGGACCCCCTCCCTCCGGTGTGTCGCCAGGAGGTCGGCGAACGGGTCCTTCAGCGGAGGCGGAGGCGCCACATCGGGGAGTGGCCAGCCGGTCCGGTCGAAGAAGCGGATGCGGTCATTCACAACCTTCACCGAGAACCCTTCCTCGTGGACGGTGCGGTGGTGGAAGCGGCAGCCCCCGTCCCGGATCTCCAAGGCCCGGCGGAGGGCGGGAGGAATGGTCCCGGTGCGGCGGCCCACGTCGAGCACTTCGCCGTTGGGCCCTCTTGTGGCCTGCACGACGGCGGCGTCGCAGCGGAGTCGCCGGTTGGTCGGAGAGGGCCGCGGAGACGCTTAGGTCGGAAACGGACTCGGAGACATTCTCTTCGGAGAAACCCCGGTCCTTCCGGTCTGAACCGGGTCGGTCACTCCCCTCGCCCCCACCTTCCACCCCCCAAACCCCAGCCGCAGCGCCTGCTCTACCAGAAGGCCCATCCCATCCTCGTCGGGAGAGACGGAGAAGAAGCGGCTCTGGTGCCGCACTCGCTCCAGGTCGGGGGTGGGGTCGGCTTGGGGATCTGGCGACTCATGGGCGTGGATCTCCAGCTCCATGACCGATTCGAGGTTCGCCGGGATGTTTACCTCAATGTCGCTACCGACTTCGAACTCCTCACCACGGCCTATGTCGAGGGCGGCTTCCGCACACTCCACCTGTGGGTGCCAGAACGAGTTCACCCGCTGATCGTGCCTCGACCCCGCCGTTCCCAGGCCTTCCATATCCGACCCCCGCTTCCCGAACCACCGCTCTTTCCCGCACCCGTGATCCCGCACGGTCCATACTCCCCGCCAACTCGGCCACCCCCGCTGATCCAGCCGCCTGGAGGGGGTGTCCGGCACCACCCCCACCCCGAAACCCAAAAATCGTCCATGGCTGGATGGGACAGCTTCATGGGGTGGGAGGGCACGCTCCACCCATCCGCGCTCGGTGCGCGAAGCCGGTTGTCAGGCCGCTGCAATGAATGATGGCCCTTCTCTCTTCCCTGTAGGACCTGGGGGTGGGGACGTGGTCCAGAAATGGCTGAAGGCAGTGGGGGCAACGGGAGGCGACGCGGGGCCCTCCGACGGTTTAGCACGTTGATGACCCGGATGCAATCGTCTCAAATCGCCGGGGGCCGCTTTGCTCGAAGGCTAGCAACCAAGCCGAAAGATTGCATATCCCCTTCACCGACACAAAAGGCTTGATGCGTCAACTAAGCCTTCGTACAAATTCGTAAGCAATTCGCACAACCAAAGGGGAAGCATGACCATGCACGCCGGCAGCAGGCTACTGATCGGGCTGGGCTGTCTGCCCTGCCTCCTGCTCCTCCTCGGAACGGGTTCCCCGCACGCTGGGAGTGGGACGCAACATGAGGCCATGAGTCATGCCAGCGAGTATGCCTCATGGCACACCGAAGAACCAATCCGGGCGCAGGTGCCTACCCAGTCCGCCCCCCTTCCCAATGTGCAGGGCCGATTCCTCCCCGAAGCCCTCCGCATCCTCCAGGGTCAAGGGTTCCAGAACATCCGCATCACCCGATGGACAGTGGATGATCTCCCGGCGGGGCTGGTGCAGGCCCAGTTCCCCGAGGCCACGCCCACCGCCGGCATGGTGGCAGCAGTCCGGGTCCTCCCCGTAACCACCCCCATCTGGCTGGTGGTGGTGGCAGAAGTGGGCGAAGGAGTAATGCGAACGGACACCGTGGTGATGGTGGAGACCCAGACACAGGTAGACACCATGGTCGTAGTGGAGACCCAGACGCAGGTGGACACTGTGATCGTAGTGGAGACCGTGGAGGTGGGAGCCGCCGATCCGGGGGTTCTTCCCATCCCGCAGCGCGTCGTGGATACGGTGACCCTCGTGGAGACCGTGGAATCCGTCATCGTGCGCAAGGTGACGCGCTGGGAGATCTTGGCTGCCACCGGGCTCGGGGCGGGGAGTCTCACATACTCGGCAACAGTGCAGGTCGAGGGAGCCCCTCAGGCCCTGGGCACCCTGGGACCGAGATCTCTGGCTCTTCCGAACGGTCGATTGGACCTACAGCCCGGCTGGCCCATCCGGCACAGCTCCCCCCGGAGTCTCAGCGACTGCCCCGACTCATCCTGATCTTCATTATGATAAAACACATCTCGGAGCTGCTTCGCCTGATTCAATGAATGGTCGACAGGAATGAGCGATAACCAGGATTCGGAACTGCAGCAGGACCTCGGAACCGCCGCCATATTCACCATTGCCTCCGGCACCATGATCGGCGCCGGCATCTTCATTCTTCCGGGACCGGCAGCGGCAGGGGCGGGACCGGCCTCGACCCTCTCCTTTGCTCTGGCCGGTCTCATCGCGCTCGTTGCCACCATGTGCGCCGTGGAACTGGCGACCGGAATGCCCAAGGCCGGCGGCCCCTACTACTTCGCCAGTCGGGCCATGGGCCCGCTGGTGGGCACCGTCGTCGGACTTGGGGCTTGGCTGGCCCTCATCTTCAAGGGTTCCTTCGCCCTTGTGGGCCTTGGTTGGTACGTCAGGGAGGTGTCTCCGGCTCCGGTCGTGGCAGTGGCGGTGGTGGGCGGCGTACTGCTCACCCTTGTGAACTGGGTCGGCGCTGAGACCACGGGTAAGGTTCAGAACGTCGTCGTCGTCGCTCTGGTTGCCATCCTGGCGTTCTTCTCCGGAAGCGGATTCCTGGCCGCTGACCCGGAGCTTTGGGCCGACTTTGCGACAGAAGGGTTGGGAGGGATCATCGCGACCACAGGCCTAGTCTTCATCTCCTACCTTGGAATCGTGAAGGCCACCGCAGTGGCCGAAGAGGTCAAGGATCCGGGGAAGACCCTCCCGCGAGCCATGTTCGCGGCAGTCAT
>SKJY01000174.1 GCA_007121775.1 Gemmatimonadota bacterium | reverse complement strand
TGGAGCCCCCTGGGCACCCCGGACTTCGTGGAGAACCGGGTCCGCACCGGACCCCGGGATGCCGAGGCCGAGGTACGCACCTCCTACCTTCCTGAGTCCCGGCGCTGGGTGGTGGAAGGCACCGTCCCCCCCGGGCAAACCACAACCCTCCTCCGGGCTCAGCGGGATCCAGCCCGCCAGGCCGCCCACGCCCTCCACCGGGTTCTGGAAGAGCGGGGCGTCCGGATCCGCGGAGGAGTCGCCGAGGTCTGGGACCCCGGGGTGGCGCTGGTGGGCGGGTGTGCCTCAGGCTCCGTTCCCCGATGCCCCGCCGCCGTGGAGGTGGCCGGGATGGACTCCCTACCCCTCACCGAGATCGCCCGGGCCATCCTGGAACCGTCCCAGAACTGGATGACGGAGCAGCTTGTCCGGACGTTGGGCCGGGAGGTTGGAGAGGAGGGAAGCTGGGAGGAAGGGTTCCGGGTGATCCGCGAGCACCTGGTGGAGACGGTGGGCGTGGACTCGCTGGATGTCCACCTCCGGGACGGCTCCGGGCTGGCCGGGTACAACCTCCTCTCGCCCCGCTCCCTGGTGCAGGTGCTGGCCTACGCCCGCACCCGTCCCTGGGCCATCGCTTTCTACGACGCCATGGCGGAGCCGGGAAAGTCCGGCACGACCCTGGCGGGGCGGCTGGGAGGTCTTGAGGGGCGGGTTCACGCCAAGACGGGCACCATCAGCCATGTGAACGCCCTCTCGGGATACCTGGTATCGGATCAGGGGCGCCCGCTCCTCTTCGCCGTCCTCTCCAATGCGGCGAATCTCCCTGCCTCCCAGGTGCGAAATACCATCGACGAGGTGGTGCGTGCCATGGCCTCGGGAGCCCCGGGACTTTTTCCCGAAAGTCCTGGTTGAACCGGGGCCATGGGTTGGACCTGGGGGGAAAGGACGGCCTTCCAACTGGCGATTGGGTTTCGTGCAGGGGCCAAAACGCTTCAGTCATGACAGGAATTCAATTCACTGAAGGGTTACCCTACGAAAACGGGGTGAAACCCTTCAGCGAACTCCGCCCGCCCATCGAGCCTGAAGGGTTACCCTACGAAAACGGGGTGAAACCTTTCACTGAATTCCGATGAGGGTTGCGGTTGAAAGGTTCTGGGGCCGGACGCGGGCAGGTCGTGGGCTCCCTCTTCGGGCGATCATGCACCGTCCGGCCGCCCGAGCCTCCTCCTCTGCCCCAAACTTCGTCATCTTCCCCCTGGGCCCCCGAAAAGACTGGGAAAGGCCCACCCTGGAGCCCCCCTTGACGGTTCCCCACCGGGGGGCCTACAATAGCAGTCCGAAAACAAGAATCATTCTTGATAAGAACTTCTTCCCACTTCCACTGCCCTACAGGGCGAGACGACGGATGAGCGATTCTCCCATTCTCAGCATCCGGAACCTCGAGGCGAAGGTCGCCGAAGAGGACATCCATATCCTGCGCGGTGTAGACCTTACCCTGAACCGGGGTGAGATCCACGCCATCATGGGTCCCAACGGGTCCGGAAAGAGCACCCTCTCCAAGATCCTGGCCGGTCATCCCGGCTACGAGCCGACAGGTGGCGAGGTGCTCTACAAGGGGGAGGATCTCCTGGAGCAGGAGCCGGATGAGCGCTCGCGCAACGGCGTCTTCTTCGCCTTCCAGTATCCGGTGGAGATTCCGGGCGTGTCCATCGCCAACTTCCTCCGGACCGCCATGCAGGCACGGCTGGAGGAGGGCGAGGAGCTGGATCTCTTCGACTTCCAGGATCAGCTCATGGAGGCCATGGAGCTCCTGGAGATGGACCACTCCTTCGCCGAGCGTTCGGTGAACGACGGGTTCTCCGGCGGTGAGAAGAAGCGCAACGAGATCCTCCAGATGGCCATGCTGAAGCCTTCGCTGGCCATCATGGACGAGACGGACTCGGGGCTGGACATCGACGCCCTCCAGACGGTGGCCAAGGGGGTGAACACCCTCGCGGAGCAGAATCCGGAGATGACCATCCTCATCATCACCCACTACCAGCGGCTCCTCCGGTACATCCAGCCGGACTTCGTCCATGTGATGGTGGGTGGACGGATCGTCCAGTCCGGCGGCCCTGAGGTGGCGGAGCAACTCGAGGCCAAGGGGTACGAGAACTACAAGGCCGCCACGGTCTGATCCGGGCGCTGAACCACCACGTCCCACGGTTCTGAACCACCACGTCGCACGGTTCTGAAGCAACGTCGCACGGTTCTGAAGCCGGGACGAAGGAACGCCGCCGCAGCCCGCCCCCCCACATGGGGCTCCGGGCCGCGGCGGCCTGCAGCACCGACGGGCCCACGCGGGGCATCGTCGAGCAGTTGAATCGATCATCCACAGCGGACGGGCAACGATCCCGTCCCACGGAGGTTTTCCCATGCCACAGAATGAAACCATCCAGGACCTTGGACTCGACGAGTACAAGTACCACTTCATCACGGAGGACGAGCCCGTCTTCCGGTCGGGACGGGGCCTGAACGAGAAAGTGGTGCGGGAGATCTCGGCCCAGAAGGGTGAGCCCCAGTGGATGCTGGACTTCCGCCTCAAGGCCCTGGAGATCTACAACTCCAAGCCCATGCCTACCTGGGGCGGCGACCTCTCCAAGCTAGATTCGGTCCTGGACGACATCTACTTCTATGTCCGTCCCCAGGACAAGATGGAGAAGTCGTGGGACGATGTGCCCACCAACATCAAGGAGACCTTCGAGCGGCTTGGGATCCCCGAGGCTGAGCAGAAGATCCTGGCCGGAGTGGGCGCCCAGTACGAATCGGAGATGGTCTACCACTCCCTCAAGGAGGAGTGGGAGGCCAAGGGCGTGATCTTCGACTCCATCGAGGACGGATTGCGGAACCACCCGGAGCTCTTCCGGGAGCACTTCGGGACCGTCATCCCCTCCGCCGACAACAAGTTCTCCGCCATGAACTCGGCGGTGTGGTCCGGGGGCTCCTTCGTCTACATCCCCAAGGGTGTGGAGCTGGACACTCCTCTCCAGGCCTACTTCCGGGTGAACCAGGAGCAGATGGGGCAGTTCGAGCGGACCCTCATCATCGCCGATGAGGGCTCCAAGGCCCACTACATCGAAGGGTGCACGGCGCCGGTCTACT